>JAUREI010000198.1 GCA_030827515.1 Prosthecobacter sp.
CACCCGCATCGCCCTCTGCCTGCGCGCCTTCGGCGTCACCGAATTTGCCACCGCCAACCGCAAGAACTACGAAGGCCTGGGCTTTGCCAAACTCTGGAATCCCGTGGCTGAGTGAGAGCAGGCTCGCTGCGCCCTGTCCCTTGCGCCAGCGACCGCTCGCGGCGACGAATGCCGCATGAAACGCCGCGCCTTCCTTGCCGTCTCCCTCGCCTCCGGGGTGGCCCCGCGTCTGCGGGCAGCCACGGCCGCCCGGGCTAGTGAAGCAGCGCACGCGGAAATCTGGCGTCGCTTCATCGATGCCCACGGGCTGATGCTCGACTTCGCCGACCTCGACGGTTCGGTGTCGCTGCCGACGCCCGAGGAATGCCGGCAGGGCAAGCCCAACGCCCTTGGCTGGTGGTCGCCCATTGAAAACGGCGCGATGTTCAACGGTCTCTATCTGGACGCGGCGATCCTGCGCTGGCAACGCACGAAGTCGGCGGAAGACGCCGCCCAAGCACGCCGCCTCATGGAGGGCCTGCTGCTGCTGAACTCCATCAGCGACGTGCCGGGGTTCGTCGGTCGCGGCGTCAGCACCGATGGCCGATCGCACTACGCCATGGGTTCCAACGATCAGACTCTGCCCTGGTTCCTCGGCCTCTGGCGCTACTGGCAGTCCGGCTTGGCAAGCCCAACCGAAAAAAACAGGATCACCCGGCATCTGGTCACCACCGCCGGGGCCATCGAAAGACTTGGCTGGAAGATGCCGGCCGAGGCGCCCTTCGGCACGCGTGGAACCTTCGAGGGTTTCCACTTCGAGGAGGTGAGCCGCAAGCTCTTCGTTCTGAAACTGCTCCACACGGTCACCGGCGAGGCAAAATGGCGTGAACTTTATCAAC
Organism: Prosthecobacter sp.; assembly: GCA_030827515.1. Lineage (GTDB taxonomy): Bacteria > Verrucomicrobiota > Verrucomicrobiia > Verrucomicrobiales > Verrucomicrobiaceae > Prosthecobacter. Next base: position 879 of record JAUREI010000198.1, read on the forward strand.
CGGAATTGGCAGCGCGCGGCGGGGAGAAGAACCTGAGCAAACGCGAGATCTGCGCCAGCGGCATGGTGTTCTGGTATTCGCCGCGCCACAACTGGACCTCCTGCGCCGCGGTCGGCGCCCTGCGCGGTCTCTGGGAACTGGAGACGGACGCGGCGTTGAAAGCCGACTATGCCGCAGGACTGGCCGCCAGCGCGCGACTCGCCGCGGAAACCCTGCCTCTGGCCCTGGAGTTTGACAACGCCGACACAAGTCGTTTTGAAATGAACTGGCGCGTCATGAACGCCGAGTGGCACCCCCAGACCACCGAGCAGGAGGCTCAGGCACTCGCGCAGGCGCAGTTGCGCAACTTCCTGAAACAGGCCCCTCGCCGCGGCAAGGAAACCGCCTTCATCCGCGAGCCCACCGCCGCCGCCTGGATCGTCACGCTCTGTCCGGACCCGGCTGTGGCGGCTGCGCACCGCTTCGCCGTGGAACGGGTGATCGCCCACTACGATTACGCCAAACTCTATTACTCGCAATTCTTCTGGGTCGAGGCCGCTTGGGAACGCCTGCAGGCTCCTCCCCGGTAGGTCGGCGCTTTGAACTTTGTGATGGAGTTCTGCAATCGCCCCCCTCCGCCCGCGTATTCCCGCCATGCCCCGTGCCCTGCTCCTCCTCGCCCTCACCGCCGGCTGTCTCGCCGCGGCCAAGCCGGAGTTTCAGTATCAGAGCGGCGACATCGCCGTGTCCATCCCCACGGCCGACGAACCGCGTGTCGCCAGCTTCGGTGCCGAGTCGGTCCGCGCCGCCGGACGCTATCTCGAACAGGGCGCCCTGGCCTGGGTGAGGGAAAAGTCCTGCATCAACTGTCACACCACCGGCCCCTACCTCGCCGAACGCCCGGCACTGGCGCCCTATCTCGGCGCGCCGAATGAGGAGATCCTGGCCGACTTCCTGGAGGCCGTTCCGGCCACCGTGAAGCCGCAACAGGAAACGGAAAAAAACGGTCACCGCTACTACGCGGGCTCGTGGACGGCGATCTGGCGCTCGCTCGGCCTGGCCGAGTGGGACAGGCACGTGCGCGGCAAGCTTGCCGAGACCACGGATCGCTCGCTGCGTGACATGTTTGAGCGACAGTCCCCCAGCGGTGGCTTCGTCAGTTATGGGGAGGTCGAGATCCCTCACATCACCACCGATTTCGAGCTGAGCGTGCAGGCCGCGCGCGCGATCGCCGCCGCGCCCGGCTGGCTGGCCGGGCTCAAGGACCCGGTCCTGCGCGAGCGCGTCGAGCGCCTGAAAACCTGGCTGCGCGAGGCGGCGCCGAAGAACGACTACGACCGCATCCTGCGACTGCAGCTCGCCCAAGACCTGCCGGAACTGGTGACCACCGGCAAGCGCGACGACGCACTCACGCTGCTTGCCGCGAAACAGCATGCCGACGGCGGCTGGTCGACCCGTGATTTCTCCGCGGTGATGGACTGGCACTTCACGATGAGCGAGACCGTGCTCAAGCTGATCGCCAGCCTGCCGGATGCCGGGCGGCCGGAGAGCGACGCCTACATGACCGCCTTTGCCGTCGTGCTGATGCGCCAGAACGGCGTGCCGGCCGCCGATGAACGCGTGCAGCGCGCCGTGGCCTGGCTGAAGCGCGAGCAGCGCGTGTCGGGGCGCTGGTGGATGCATTCGCTCTACCGCGGCAACTACCACTACATCACCTACATCGCCACCGCCCAGGCCCTGAAGGCTCTAGCGCTGTGCGACGCACTGCCGGTGGCGACGACCGGAAACTGATCCGCGCTTGTCACGCCATCGCGGACCTGGCGCGTCGATAGGCCGCCGGCGAGGCGCCGATGCGGCGACGAAAATGACTCGAGAACCGGCTGGCATCGGCGAAGCCGCAGCGCGCCGCGACCTCGGCGGCCGGCAGATCGCTTTCCTCCAGCAACCGCGCCGCGGCGAGCACCCGGGTGCGCAGCAAAAACTCCTGCGGGGTGATGCCGAAGGCGCTCTGAAAACGCCGCTGGAGTTGACGCAGCGACTGACCGCAGGCGCGCGCCACGTCCTCGATCTTCAACGGTGCGGCGAAGTCGCGCCGCAGAATCTCCACCGCCCGCGCCACCGTCTGGAAAACCGGCAGGCGCCGTTCGGCCGCATCGGGCCGTCGCAGCAGGCCCATGACCCCCTGAATGCGGCCGCGGCGGTCGTGCAGCGGCAGCTTGGTCACCAAAAACCAGTCGGGCATGCCCTGGTCATCCCACCAGAGTTCGAGGCGCTCGATGCGCTCGGCCTCGCCGGCGAGCAACCGGTGGTCGTCCTCGACGTAGGCCTGTGCCATGCTGCCCGGATTGAGATCGAAGTCGGTCATGCCAAGGATCTCCGTCTCGTCGCGCATCGCGTAGCGGCGACGCAGGCCCTCGCTGGCAAACATGAGGTGGCCGGCGCGGTTCTTGGCGAAGAAATACACGCCAGGCACGTGGTCGAAGAGCCGGTGAAACAACCCGGCCGGCGCCAGCGCCCCGAGCCAGCGGTCACGTTCGCGCCGCCAGCGGCCAATCTCCGCCGCGCTGCGTTGCGGCCGCTCCAGCGGCTTCAGCGGTGTCGCATTTCGCCTCATCTTTGTCGTGACGAGGTTGCGCGGGTTTGCCATGCTGTGCAACCCCGCCATGCAACCCATCGTCCAGATTTCCCTCGACCTCACGAACATCGATGAAGCCCTCGAAACTGCCGCGCTGGCCCTGCGCGCCGGGGTCGACTGGCTGGAGGCGGGCACGCCGCTCATCCTCGCCGAGGGCCTGCACGGCGTTCGCGCCCTGAGAAAGGCCTTTCCGGAAACGCCGATCGTCGCCGACCTGAAGACGATGGACGGCGGCTACCTCGAGGCCGAGATGATGGCCAAGGCCGGCGCCACCCACGTCGTCGTCATGGCCCGCGCCCACGCCGAGACGGTGAAATGCGTCGTCAAGGCCGGGGCCGACTTCGGCTGCAAGGTGATGGGCGACAACATGGTCTGCGAGGACATGGTCGCCGGTGCAAAATGGCTGGAGGATCTCGGCTGCGACTACGTCATCCACCACATTGGCTACGACGAGCGCCGCGGCATCGCCGCCGCCGGCCACCGCATGCCGAGTCCGCTCGACCAGTTGCGCGAGGTCGTGCGCGCGGTGCAGGTGCCCGTGCAGGCCGTGGGTGGCCTGACCCTGGAGCAGGCCGTGCAGTGCCCGCAGTTTGGCGCCCCGCTCGTCGTGCTGGGCGCGCCGCTGACGATCGACGCCGATGCCTTCAAGACCGCCGACGGCGACCTCGAGAGCTCCCTGCGCCTCATCTGCGAGGCCGTGCATGCCCAGCAGGTCGTGCGGCCCTGACGTCGTCCTCAGCGGCGCCCCGTCACGGGTTCAAGCACGAGGTTCCGGTATTGCACGCTCGTGTGGTCGCCCTGCAGCAGGATTGGCCCGGGCCGGGTGACATCGCTCTGCAGCGCGCCACCGGTGCAGCCGGGCACGGGCGCGTTGTCAACGACGCGCTCGCCGTTGAGCACGACGCTGATGTGGCGGTCGATCAGGAGGATCTCAAGCTGATCCCATTCGCCCGCCGGCCGCCCGGCGTTGTGCGTGGGCAGGGCGCGACCGAAGACGGCACCCGGACCGCTGATGCCCTGCATCGAGCTGTCTCGATGGGTGACCTGCACCTCATACATCCCGCGCAGGTAGACGCCGCTGTTGCCGCCGTCCGGGGCCGGCAGGCGGTATTCCAAACGCAGGCGGAAGTCGCTGAATTCGGCCTCGGTGCGCAGGTTTGCGTGATCGCCATAGGCGCTGAAATCGGTCTTCGGCGTGTCATTGCAGAGCAGGCCGTCGCGCACGCTCCAGCCGTTCTTCTTGGCGGGGTTGGCCGATCGCCAACCGCTGAGGTCGCGACCGTTGAACAGGTTCATCGGTGGCCCGAACACCACACGCGCGAGGTCCGGTCGCGCCGGCATCGGCGGCTGTCGGCGACCCGTGAAGGCTTCGGCGGGACCTTCCCGGCCCTGCAGGGTGCCAAGCAGGCGATCACCCTCGGCACGCAGGCGAATCTGATGGGGCTGCGCCTTGGCCGACGGGGGGCGGCGCAGGCCGCGCTCCAAGCTCAGCACACCGTCCTCGCGTTTCCACCCGGGGACCGGCCGGGCGGCTCCCACCGCCCAAAGCAGTTCGACCTGGTCTGGCGTCACCGCCAGCCAGCCGGCCTCGCCGCCGGGCAGGTCGAGCGACCATTCACCGTCCAAACCATCGCCGGCGTGGAGCGTGAGGGCGGCGCAGAGAGGCAGCAGCAGCTTTTTCATCCGGTCAGCATCGCCGGAGGAGCCGAGGTCGGCAAGACCGTTGACGGCGCGCCCTGCCACGGCCTTCATGCTTCATGTCTCCGACCCGACTCGTCCCCGCCGTCGTCGTGCGCGGCCACCGGGTCGCCTCCGGCCTGAACGGTGACCCGCGATTCCCCGGCGGCACGATTCGGATGCAGCGACCCCACTTCGCCGCGTTCGGCCTCGACCTCGGCGCGCTCCATCCGGCGACCCTCAACGTCAGCGTCGCGCCGCTGAGCTGGCGCGCGCTGCAGCCGGCCCACACCTTCCGGGCCGTGCGCTGGCATCCGACCGAGCCGGCCGAGGATTTTTCCTTCTTCCACCTGCGCCTGCATCGCGACGACGGACCGCCGGTCGAGGGCTGGATTTACCTGCCGCATCCGCAGACCAAACCCGAGCATTTTCAGGCGCCCGACGTCCTCGAACTGCTGCTGCCATGGACCGACGGCCTTGCCTACGGCATGCCGGTGCGTTTGGAAGTGCCGGTCGGGCAAATGGCCTTCGCCTGAGGCGCGGCGGGACGCGTGCCTCAGCCGTGGTGCAGCTTCGCCGCCAGGCGCACCGCCTCGAACAGGCTGCTGCCCGTGGCCTTGCCCTGCCAGGCGATGTCGCAGGCGGTGCCGTGATCGACGCTGGTGCGGATGATCGGCAGGCCGAGCGTCGTGTTCACCGCCGTGTCGAAGGC
>JAUREI010000062.1 GCA_030827515.1 Prosthecobacter sp.
GCGACGGTCTGCAGGCTGAGGAGGAGAGCGAAAAGGGGGCCGAGGCGCATCAGCAAAGAACAGGGCGAAAGGCCCCGGTCTGTCAACCGGTGCGAGGACACCGACTCAGGCGGCGTTGCGTTCGGCGCGCTTGCGCAGGATGGGGGGGCGCTCGCCCTTGACGACCGCCTCGTTGATCGACACCGAGCGAACGTCGGTGCGGCTGGGCACGTCGTACATGACGTCGAGCATGATGCGCTCGAAGATGCTGCGCAGGCCGCGGGCGCCGGCACCGCGCTTGATCGCCTCGCGCGCCATGGCCAGCAGCCCGTCCTTGGTGATCGTCAGGTCGGCGCCATTCATGCGCATCAGTTTGGCGTACTGCTTGAGCAGGGCGTTCTTCGGCTCGGTGAGCACGCGCACGAGTTCATTCTCGGTGAGCGGCTCGAGGGTGCAGAGAACCGGCAGTCGACCGATGAACTCTGGAATCAGGCCGAAGGCGATGAGGTCCTCGGGTTCGACGCGGCGCAGGGCGTGCTGGTCCTCATCGGTGCCGCGCGTTTCAATGCCGGGGGTGGCGAAGCCGAGGGTTTGGCGTCCGAGTCGGCGCTTGATGATGTCCTCCAGGCCGACAAAGGCGCCGCCGCAGATGAACAGGATGTTCGAGGTGTCGACCTGGATGTACTCCTGCTGCGGATGCTTGCGGCCGCCCTGCGGCGGCACGTTGCAGATTGTTCCCTCGATGATCTTGAGCAGAGCCTGCTGGACGCCTTCGCCGGAGACGTCGCGGGTGATGCTGACGTTGCCGGTGGTGCGGCCAATCTTGTCGATTTCGTCGATGTAGATGATGCCGATTTCGGCCTTGGCGATGTCGTAGTCGGCGGCCTGGAGCAGGCGCAGAATGATGTTCTCGACGTCCTCGCCGACATAGCCGGCCTCGGTGAGGGTGGTGGCGTCGGCGATGCTGAAGGGCACGTTGAGCAGCTTCGCCAGGGTTTTGGCAAGCAGGGTCTTGCCGCAGCCGGTCGGGCCGAGCAGCAGGACGTTGCTCTTCTCGAGTTCGACCTCGTCCGCTCCGTTGATGGGGCGCGGCCGGTCGGCTCCCTCGCGCACCTGCTGCTGGGTGTGCAGGATGCGCTTGTAGTGGTTGTGGACGGCGACGCTGAGGACTTTCTTGGCCTGGGCCTGGCCGATGACATGCTCGTCGAGCACCGCACTGATGTCGGCGGGGCGGGGGACGGTCAGTCCCTGGAAGCTGTCCTCCTCCTGGGTGGACTCGCGGTCGAGGATGCCCTTGCAGACGCCGATGCAGTTGTCGCAGATGTACACGCCCGGCCCGGCAATGAGCTTCTTCACCTCCGCGTGGCTTTTGCCACAGAAGGAGCAGAGCGTGACCGTGGAGGCGCGTGGCATGGCGGCGGGATCAGTCGGCCGGTTTGAGTTCCTTGTTGCTTTGCAGGACCTTGTCGACCAGGCCGTAGGCGCAGGCTTCCTCGGCGCTCATGTAATTGTCGCGGTCGGCGTCCTTCTCGATCGTCTCGGGGCTCTTGCCGGTGTGGTGGGCGAGGATGCGGTTGAGGCGGCGCTTCAGCTTGTACATGAAGTCGACCGTTCGTTCGACGTCGCTCGCGGTGCCGCGCGCGCCGCCGGAGACCTGGTGGATCATGATGTCGCTGTTCGGCAGGGCATAACGCTTGCCCTGGGTGCCGGCGGCGAGCAGCACCGCGCCCATGCTGGCGGCGATGCCGATGCAGTAGGTGTTCACGTCGCAGGTGACGAACTGCATGGTGTCATAGATTGCAAGGCCGGCGGTGACCGAGCCGCCCGGGCTGTTGATGTAGAGGTGAATGTCCTTTTTCGGGTCCTGCATCTGCAGGAAGAGCAACTGTGCGATGATGATGTTTGCCACCTGGTCGTTCACCTCCGTGCCGAGGAAGATGATGCGGTCCTTGAGCAGGCGCGAGTAGATGTCGTAGGCGCGCTCCATGCGACCCTCAGTCTCGATGACAGTGGGTACGATGTAGTTGGCGGGCGGCGTCAGGCTGGAGGAGAAAATGGCAAGGGGGTTGGACATGGGACAATGAAAGGTCGGCCGGCGGGATTGTCAATACGGGGGCATCGGCCATCGGGAGAGTCTGCGGCGCGACTTTTCGCCTTTCCCGTTGCTGCCAGGCGTATGCTTTTCAAAGTTCCCGCAAGCCATGCCCACCCCGCCTTTCCACTACCAGGAACTTTTCGAAACCGGTGCCGATGACACGGAATACCGCCTTATCACCCGCGAGCACGTGCGTGAGACCGAGTTCGAGGGGCGCAAGATGCTGGTCGTTGATCCCGAGGCGCTGATCCTGCTCGCCAACCAGGCCTTTCACGATATCAATTTCTTCCTCCGCCCCGCTCATTTGAAGCAGGTTGCTGCCATCCTCGACGATCCGGAGGCGAGCGAAAACGACCGCATGGTGGCGCTGACGCTGCTGAAGAATGCCGACGTCGCCTCGGCGGGCCTGCTGCCCTTCTGCCAAGATACCGGCACCGCCCTCATCCTCGGCAAAAAGGGCCAGCAGGTGTGGACCGGCGGAGGTGACGAGTTGGCCCTTTCGAAGGGCGTCTACCTCGCCTACACCGAGAACAACCTGCGCTACTCACAGAATGCGCCGCTGGACATGTTCAATGAGAAGAACACCGGCACCAACCTGCCGGCCCAACTCGACTTGCACGCCGTGGATGGCGACGCCTACAAGTTCCTTTTCATCGCCAAGGGCGGCGGCTCGGCGAACAAGGCCTTCCTCTACCAGGAGACCCGCGCCGTGCTCAACCCTAAGGGCATCGTCAAGTTCCTGAGCGAGAAGATGATCACCCTCGGCACCGCAGCCTGCCCGCCCTACCACCTGACCTTCGTCATCGGCGGTACCTCGGCGGAGGCGACCATGAAGCACGTCAAGCTGGCCTCGACGAAGTACTATGACAGCCTGCCGACCACCGGCAACGAGCACGGTCGCGCCTTCCGCGATCTCGAACTGGAGGTGCAGATGCTCGAAGCCGCACGCACCTGCGGCATCGGCGCCCAGTTTGGCGGCAAATACTTCGCTCTCGACGTGCGCGTCATCCGACTGCCACGACACGGCGCCTCGCTGCCGATCGGCATCGGCGTCTCCTGCTCGGCGGACCGCCAGGCGAAGGGCAAGATCACCCGCGACGGCGTGTTCATCGAGAAGCTGGAGACGGAGCCGCTCCAATACATCCCCGAGGAACTGCGGCATCGCAAGGACACCGGCGCGGTGCGCATTGATCTGAACCGGCCGATGGCCGACATCCGCGCCGAGTTGGCACGCCATCCGGTGACCACCCGCCTGCTGCTGAGCGGGCCCATCATTGTCGCGCGCGACATTGCCCACGCCAAACTCAAGGAGCGCCTCGACGGCGGTGGCGACCTGCCGGACTACTTCAAGGAGCACCCGGTCTATTACGCCGGTCCCGCAAAGACGCCGGCGGGCATGCCCAGCGGCAGTTTCGGACCGACCACGGCCGGTCGCATGGACAGCTATGTCGACCTCTTCCAGAGCCGCGGTGGCAGCATGGTGATGATCGCCAAGGGCAACCGTGGGCCGCAGGTCACCGAGGCCTGCAAGAAGCATGGTGGTTTCTACCTCGGCAGCATTGGCGGGCCGGCGGCCATTCTCGCCAAGGAGAACATCAAGAAGGTCGAGGTCGTGGAGTTTCCCGAGCTCGGCATGGAGGCTATCTGGAAGATCGAGGTCCAGGATTTCCCGGCCTTCATCCTCATCGACGACAAGGGTCACGACTTCTTCCAGAACGTCGGCCCGGGTTGCTCGATACCGCATTGAGGCGGCCTGCCAGGGGGGCTCTATTGCAGGATGCAACGCGAGTTTGACCCGGAGCGTGGTCGCGGTTGAGTGGGGCATGTCCCCTCCTATCCGCGTCACGATCTGGAACGAGTTTGTCCACGAGCGTCAAAATCCCGAGGTTGCCCGCATCTATCCCGACGGCATTCACGGTGCCCTTGCGGCCGCGCTCGGCGCGGAGGCGGATTTGGCGGTGAGCACGGCCACCCTCGACGAGCCGGAACAGGGGCTGCCGCAGGCACTGCTGGACCAGACCGACGTCCTGTTTTGGTGGGGGCATGCGGCGCACGACGCCGTGCACGATGAAACGGTGACGCGGGTCCAGCAGCGCGTGCTTGCGGGCATGGGTTTGATCGTTCTGCACTCTGGGCATTGGTCGAAGCTGTTCAAGCGCCTGATGGGCACCACCTGCGCGCTGTGCTGGCGCGAGGCGGGGGAGCGCGAGCGGGTCTGGGTAGTGAATCCGGGGCACCCGATCGCCGCCGGTCTTGGAGCGTGCATTGAAATCGAGCAGTCGGAAATGTACGGTGAGCCCTTCGGCATCCCGGAGCCGGATGAGCTGGTCTTTGTCTCCTGGTTCCAGGGGGGCGAGGTGTTTCGCAGCGGTGCCACCTGGACGCGCGGCAGCGGGCGGATCTTCTATTTCAGCCCTGGCCACGAACTGTATCCGATTTACCACCATCCGCAGGTTCGGCGCGTGCTGGTCAACGGCGTGCGCTGGGCGCGGCCGCAGGGACGGGCTGCGGACACCCCGAGGCATGTGCCCGTGGAACTGGCCCGCGAAAGGATTGTCGCGCGTGGCGGCACGGTGCACGACGCAGAGGGACGGCTTGCAACCTGACGGGGCAAACCCCCCATAAAACAAGACACCCAGCCTTGCGGCCGGGTGTCGAGGAGGGATGGAGACCGGATCAGGCGAAGACGTCGATGACCGGCACGCCCTTGTCGCCCACGGTGAAGGGGCGGTTGCTGGGGGACATGACGACTTCCTCGGTTGGCAGGCCCATGGCGTGACCGATCGTGGCCACGAAGTCCTGCGGGGTGGTCTGCTTGTCGGCCGGACGGGTGCCATCCTTGTTGGTGGCGCCGTAGGCGAAGCCGCGCGTGGCACCGCCGCCGGCAAGAACGGTGGAGTAGGCGAGGGGATAGTGGTCACGGCCATCGTTTTCGTTGATGTTCGGCGTGCGGCCGAACTCCGAGCCGAGGACGACTAGGGTAGAGTCGAGCAGACCCTTGGCCTCAAGATCCAGCAGCAGGGCGGAGAAACCGGTGTCCAGCGTGGTGCCATTGTTGGTCATGGCTGTGTCGATGGTGTTGTGGTGGTCCCAGCCACCCATGCGCACTTCGACGAAGCGGACCCCGCTTTCGACCAGACGGCGTGCCAGCAGGCAGCCCTGGCCGAAGGAGTTGCGGCCGTACTTCTCACGGGTGTCCGGAGATTCTTGGCTGAGGTCGAAGGCCTTGAGGTCCTCGCTCTTCATGATCTTCATCGTTTCGTCGTAGAACTCGTTGTAGGACTTCACGGCCTCAGTTTCGAAGCGCTTGCGGAAGGCGCTGTCGAACTCGTTCATGAGACCGATGCGCTTGCTAAACATCGAGTCGCTCGTGGTCGGCCGGATGTTCTGCAGGCCGGCTTCCGGATTGGAGATCGGGATCGGCGCCATGGCGGGCGGGAAGAAGCCAGCGCCCGGATAAGCACTACCGCTGTTGACGACGACGCTGTCCGGCAGGGTCACACCCTGGATGCGGCCCAGGAAGTGGCTGGCCCAGACACCCATGAGCGGGTGCACGATCGTGCCACGCGGCTCATAGCCGGTCTTCATGATGTAGGTGCCGGAGTCATGCACGCCGGTCTTGGAGGTCATCGAGCGGATGATGCTGAGCTTGTTGGCGTTTTCGGCCAGCTTCGGCAGGTAACCGCCGAGGAAGTCGATGCCGTCGGCCTTGGCCTTCACCGGATCGCTGAAGCCCTTGGTGTCGCCAGTCTTGGGGTCAAAGGTGTCGATGTGGCTCATGCCACCGCTCATCCAGAGGTAGATGACGCTTTTGGCCTTGCCAAACCCGGGGGTGCCCGGGCCGGTGACGACTTTGCCCTCGGCCGCTTGCATTTTGGCGGAAAGGCCGGGCAGCAGGGACACGCCAAGTGTGGCGCTGGCCGCACGCATCATGAAGTCGCGGCGGTTGAATTCGTCGAGTTTGAGAAGTTCGGATTTCATAGGAGTCAGGAGTTGGGAGTTGGTTTTGACTTACTGAACGAAGATGAATTCACGGGTGTTGATGAGGGCCCAGATCATGTTGCTGTAGCCTTCCTCACCGGAGGAGCTCAGCTCGCGCTTGGCAATGTCCTTCTCTTGCAGGGTGGGGCGTCGGTTCATGATGCTCATGAACATGCGCTCGACCTTCTCGGAGGGATCCTTGACCTTGTCCATCGTGCGGAAGATGAGGGAGTCACGGCTGGTCAGCATCTGCTGGGCCTTGCCGTTCATCATCATCAGCACCTGCGGAACGTTGCCGATCACGACGCTGCCATCGATCAGATCGCGCGCGGACTGGCCGAAGTCGGCCAGGAAGTGGCCGCCGGGGGCGGGTTGGACGATTTCGTTCGAGCGCAGCAGGCGCATGCCCTCGTAGGAGAGGATCTTGCCGGGGCCGTCGGCGGCCGGGGTGTCAGCCTTGGCGGTCTTGGATCCGGAGTCCATCATCATCATGCTGTCGTCGCCGGCCATTTCGAGACCGCCACCCATGAGGGCGCGTTCCTTCTCGGCCATGCGGCGGTAGGCGTCATACTTCATGAGCACGGTCTGGGCGTCTACGGTCTCAAGGTTGAGGTCGATCGACTTCGAGTAGAGATCCTGCAGCGGCGCCTTGTAGGCGTCGGGTTGGCCAAGCACGAGGGTCATGTAGGAGTCCCAAGCCTGCTCGGCGCTCATGCGGCGCAGCATCGGACCCTGGAAGTAATAGACCTCGCCCATGGCGATGTTCTCGGTCGTGGCCTCGGATTGGTAGGCGCGGGTGTTATAGACGATGCGCATGAATTCCTTGAGGTTGAATTTCACGCGCTTCATTTCCTCGGCCAGGTGCTTGAGCAGTTCCGGGTTTGCGGAGTTTTCCGGGTCGTCGATGTTGGTGACCGGTTCATTGACGCCGGCGCCAAAGACGCGCTTCCACATGCGGTTGGCGATGGTCATCGCGAAGCGCGGGTTCTGCGGGTGAGTCATCCAGTTGGCGAAGGATTCGCGCAGGCGCTCCTCCTTGTTCTTCGACTGCTTGTAGGCGGGGTTGCCCTTGTCGGCCGAGGACCAAGTGACGAACTTTGGCTCCACCGGGTCACCGGGCTTGCCGTCCTTGTATTTGTAGTCGTGCGGCAGGCGCAGCGAGTTATTGTCCATGTCGCGCACGACATAGGTGTTGGCGCCCATGTAGGTCTGCACGCCGTTGCGAATGCGGCGCATGTCGAGGCCGGCCTTCTCGACCAACTTTTCGATTTCCGGCATGATCGCGTTGTTGCGGTAGGGAGCGCGCGTCGAGGTGGCACCGAAGAACGAGGCCATCTCGAAGAACTGCATCTGCGTCCAGTCGGCGAACGGGTGGTCATGGCACTGGGCGCAGGCCACGTCGGTACCGAGAAACACCGTCAGGGTGTTGGCGAGGTTGTCGAGAGGCATGCCGGCGTCACGCAGCAGGTATCCGGCTGCGCCGTTGTGCCACATCTTGCCGCTGGCCGTCATCATCTCATGAACCATCTGGTCGTAGGGGCGGTTCTGGGCGATCTGCTCCTTGATCCAAGTGATGTAGGGCGTGCCGCGCAGGTTGGCCTGGTCTAGGTTGTCCTTGAGGCGCAGCATTTCGCCGAAGTAATTGAAAAGATGCGCCTTGTAGCCCTCGGAGTCGAGCAGCATGTCGATCAGGTCGGCACGCTTTTTCGGACTGCCGTCCTTGATGAAGGCGGTGGCTTCGTCGTAGTTCGGGATGCGTCCGGCGATGTCGAGATAGACGCGGCGAACAAACTGTTCGTCGTTGGCCATCGGGTTGAACTGGGTGATCGGCGGCTTGCCATTCTTGACTCGCTCGGGGTTGGCGCGCACGAGGCCCTTGGCGACTAGCTGGTCGATCCGCTGGGCGGCTTGGGCAACGGTGGCGTTGGCAAGCATCTGTGGGCCGGACGCAGCCGCGGCAGGCTCGCTGGCGGCGGCTTTGGCGACGGTCTGGTCTTCAGCCGAGAGTCGCGCCAGTTCGAAGCGATGGGTGACGCCGTCCTGGGTCTGCAGGACGATGTGTTCGCCGTCCAACTGGACGAAGCTGGCGGTGACCTGACGGCCCTGAACATCCGTCCAAGTACGTAGTTCCGCGGCGGTGACGGCGCCCAAGCCTGCGAACAGGAAGGCGGCGATGAGGTGACGTTTCGGTTTCATGATGATGAGAGAGGGGAATGGAGGCTCCGACTCCGAAACGGGCCGGCAGCCGGTTCATTAGGGAAATCCAAAAAAATGCAACCCGGGTGCCGATCAGGCCCCTGCGATGACAAAACAACAGTTCTTTTGAACTGCATTTCAGGCTTTCGGCAGCAGCTCGCAACTGACACGGCCGCTGCGGTCCATTTCGCCGAGCACGACGGCGCCCTCGCCAACCTTGAGCGCGCGTCGCGCCTGCTTTGGGTCGACGATGGCGACCCAGCCCATGCCCATGTTGAAGGTGTCCCAAGCGTCGGTCGGATCGGCATGGCGGAGGATCTTCTGGGCCATGTCATTTTGCCAGTAAGGCACCTTCAGGTGGCAGCCAAGGCCGCGCTTGGTAAAGATGCGCCCGAGGTTCTCGACCAGACCGCCGCCGGTGATGTGGGCCATGGCGGCCGGCTTGATCTTCGCCTTGCGCAATCCCTGGCACTGGCGGTGATAAAGCAGGGTGGGGGCGAGCAGGGCGGCGGCATCCTTCTTGTTCAGGCGGATGTTTTCGCGCGCAAGGATGCGACGCACGAGGCTGAAGCCGTTGGCATGGAAGCCGGCGCTCGGCCAGCCAATAAGCACGTCACCCGCCTTGATCTCCGCGGGATTGAGGACATCGGCCTTCTCGGCCGCGCCGATGGCGAAGCCGGACAGTTCGACCATGCCGTCGAGGACGGCACCGGGCATTTCGGCGGTCTCGCCGCCGGCGAGGATGCAGTTGCAGTCCTGCAGGTATTCGGACATGCCGGCGATGATGCGGGTCAACTGGCGTTTCTTGATCTTGTTGACGCCAACGTAGTCGAGGAAGAGCACCGGGTCGGCGCCGGTGGTGAGGACGTCGTTGACGTTCATCGCCACGAGGTCCTTGCCGGCATTTTCCAGCAGGTCGTGCTTAAGCAGCAGTTCGAGCTTGGTTCCCACGCCGTCGCAGCCGGTGAAGATCATGGGCTGCTTGTAGCGGCTGAGGTCGTAACCGGCGGCGAACAGGCCGAAGGCGTTGGCCAGCTTGCGCTTCTTCTGGGTGGCCTTCACCAGGGCGCCTATGTCATCGACGAAGGACGCTGCTTCATGGATGTCGACGCCGGCCTGCTTGTAAGTGTGCTTGGACATGGGGAGGAACGCCGCGCTGCGGCGGTTTCCTGAGATAGAAGCGGCCCGGCGCGGATGCAAGTGCGGCTTCGCCCCGCTCTTGCCGGCTTTTCGCTTGATGCCGGCGCCGGAGCCGGCTAGCGGCGGTCATGGCCGCGACCCAACCCGTCAAGCTCCTGCTGGTGGACGACCACTTTGTGGTGCGCAGCGGTCTGGCGGCGTCGCTGGAGCTTGAAGATGATCTGCGCGTGGTCGGCGAGGCCGACCGCGGCGAGGCCGTGGCCACCGCCTTTGAACGGCTGCAGCCTGACCTGGTTCTCATGGACCTGCAATTGCCGGGCATGACCGGCATCGAAGCCACGGCCGCGCTGTTGCGCTTCCATCCCGGGGCTCGGGTGCTCATCTTTTCGACCTTCGCCCGCGACGAGGAAGTGCAGTCGGCACTTCGTGCCGGAGCTCGCGGCTACTTGCAGAAGTCCTCCTCGCGCGACGACCTGCTGCGGGCGGTGCGGACGGTGGCCAAGGGGGGGCGGTACCTCTCCGAGGAAATAGCGCGGCGGCTCGATGAGCGACAGGCCGAGCCGGAAATCACCCCGCGCGAACTCGAGATCCTGGCCCTCGTGGCGCAGGGCAATGCCAACAAGGCGATCGCCGCGCAACTCGGCATTGGCGAGGACACCGTCAAGCAGCATGTCAGCCGCATCCTCGCCAAGCTGAGGGTTCAGGATCGCGCCCAGGCGACCGCCGAGGCGATCCGGCGCGGCCTGGTGCGGGTTTGAGGCATCCCCCGAAAGTGGGGTGTCACCGAACATGAAAGGCTCGTGCGGAACGCGTTGGTAGGGAAAGCATGACTCGCCTCGTTTCCCTTTTCCTCGCCCTCAACGCCTCGGCCCCGGCCGCCACCGATGCCAGGGACGGTGCGCAGAACGATTCCACCCCGGTGCCGCGGAACGAACCGCTCGTCCGCTGGACCTTTGACGGCGAGCAGCCAGGCGAACTCAAGGGCAAGGCCAGCCTCCAGCCGGTTGGCCCGCAGAAGCCGGTCTACCCGGCCTTTCCGACCGGCAACCCGGCGCTGGTCATTGACGGCAAGGACGGCCACCTGCGGCTGACGGAAGCGGGCCTGCCCGGCACCAACCTGCGCTTTGGCAATGGCGACGCGATCACCCTCGAAGTCTGGGTCAACGCCGAACAACTCGGCAACGGCAGCTATGTCTATCTGGTCGGCAAGGGTCGCAACAAGAACAAGGCATTCAGCGCCGAGAACCAAAACTGGGCGCTGCGCCTCAAGGGCGAGGGCGGTGAGGCGCGCCCCTGCTTCCTGTTCCGCAGCCGGGCCGCCGATGGCAAGGAGAACTACCACCGCTGGGTGGCCAAGGAGGGATTCTCACCTGGGTCCGGCTGGCACCACGTGGCGGTGACCTACCAGTTCGGCCAGCCGAAGAGCATGGCCTCCTGGGTCGATGGCAAGAAGTCCGCCGGAGGAACCTGGGACATGGCCGGCGAGACGATGGAGCCGCCTGTTAGCGACGCGGATGACGTGCTGCTTGGCACCGGCAATGGCGGCGGCGCCGGCAACACGCTCCATGGCGCGCTCGACGAGGTTGCCATCTATCGAGAGCTGCTGCCCGAGGTCATCCTCGCCCAGCGCTACCAGTTCAGTCCGCCGCCCCCGCCCGTGGATGCCAAAAAGCTGCCGCGTGGCAAGGTGCTCGTCCAGGTCTGCGAGGATGGCGTGCCCGCCAAGAATGCCTGGCCGGCCTTTCCGCAGCAGCCGACGGAAACTTACGAGGAGGACGTGTTTGGCATTTTCGAAGTGCCGCAGAAATACGTCGACACCGGCATCCGTGGTGACCGGCCGAATCCTTACCTGCTGCGCGCCGCCGCCCTCGTCACGCTGCCGGCCGGCAAGCATCGTCTGCTGGTGCGGGGTCGCAATGCCACGCATCTTCATGTGGACGGGCGTCTGCTCGTGGACATCGGCTTTGCC
Source organism: Prosthecobacter sp. (assembly GCA_030827515.1). Lineage (GTDB taxonomy): Bacteria > Verrucomicrobiota > Verrucomicrobiia > Verrucomicrobiales > Verrucomicrobiaceae > Prosthecobacter. The sequence continues at coordinate 11,361 of JAUREI010000062.1, forward strand.
AAGGCCGACAGCGGCGGTCACGGCAGAGTTGCGGAACAGGACGAGTATCTCGACCTCGGGCCGGACTTCCGTTTTGCACCGCCAGGATCCCAGGAAAAATGGGTCGAACTGGAAAGCACCGGTGGCGAGCACCTGTTTGTCCTCGAGCAGATGGTCGGCGGAGTCGTCGGCAGTTCGAAGAAGCGCCCCGAGACCGGCGAAATGGTGGTGGCCGTTTCGCTGCAGGGGACGGAAACCTGGAGTCTGCTCAGTCCGGGGGAACGCCGGGTGGACTACACGGACGCCGGCTGGGCTGCCTACGAGCAGGAGCGTCGAGCCTGGCTGACCGCCTTCAACACGGAGCGCCGCGCCAAGGTGCGCTCGCAGCATGACGTCTACTGGACCAAGCGCCGTGCCGCTGCCGCCGAATGGCTCGCCGCCACCTCGGAGGTGCCGGTTCCCGCGCCGGTTGCCGGCCTGCCGGCGCACAACGTCGTCGACCATTTCCTCAATGCCAAGATGGCCAAGGTTTCCGCCCAGGTGGCGGCGACCCGCAAGGATGGCGTTCACTTTTACAGCGAGGTTCTGCCGATCCTCGAACAGAACTGCTTCAGCTGTCATCAGGGCGGCAAGGCCAAGGGCGATCTCAGCCTCGACTCGCTTGGCGCCGCGCTCAAGGGCGGTGAATCCGACGGACCTGCGGTCACACCCGGGCATCCGGAAAAAAGCTCGCTCCTGGCCCGCGTCACCAGCGAGGACGAGGATTACATCATGCCGCCCAAGGGCAGCCCGTTGACGAAGGATCAGGTCGCCGTGCTGGACCGCTGGATCCGCGAGGGCGCGCACTGGCCCGAGCTCGACGTCGACCGCATCGAGGTCACCCCGTTGGCCGGCGATCTCGCCTTTCTGCGCCGGGTCACCCTCGACACGGTGGGTGTGGCACCCACCCTCGCCGAGATCGAGGCCTTCGAGAAGGACAAGAGTGCCGACAAGCGCGCCCGGGTCATTGACCGCCTGCTTGCCGACCCGCGCTGGGCCGACCGCTGGATGGGCTACTGGCAGGACGTGCTCGCCGAGAACCCGAACATCCTCAATCCGACCCTCAACAACACCGGACCGTTCCGCTGGTACCTGCACGAGGCGCTGACCGATGACCGGCCGATGGACCTGTTCGTCACCGAATTGCTGCGCATGGGCGGTAGCGAGCGCTTTGGCGGGCCGGCCGGGTTTGCAACCGCCTCCGGCAATGACGTGCCGATGGCCGCCAAGGGCACCATTGTCAGCACCGCCTTCCTCGGTGTCGAGATGAAGTGCGCGCGCTGCCATGACGCGCCTGCGCATGTCAGCACCCAGCAGGATCTGTTCGAACTTGCGGCCTTGCTGGAGACCAAGGCGCTCGGCGTGCCGGCAACCAGCAGCGTGCCAATGGACAAGCTGCATGAGGGAGGTCGCAAGCCTCTCATCCAGATCACCCTGCAACCGGGCAGCAAGGTCGAGCCGAAGTGGCCCTTCGAGCGCTTTGTCGGCGCGGGAATCGGCGAGCGCCTCGCCGAGAACCCAAAGAACAGTCGCGACGTCCTCGCCGCCCTGATCAGCGCCCCGCAGAACGAACGCTTCGCCCAGGTCATCGCCAACCGTCTCTGGCAGCAGTTCATGGGCCGCGGCATTGTCGAGCCGGTCGAGGACTGGGAGCGCGGCAAGCCCACCCACCCCGAATTGCTGGCCTGGCTGGGGCGCGAATTCGTGCGGGGGGGTTACAGCCTCAAGAACCTCAGCCGGATTGTGCTCAACTCGCACGCCTACCAGCGTGCCACGGATCCCGTACTCAAGTCGCCCAGTCCGCTTTTCGCCGCCCCGGCCCCGCGCCGGCTCGCCGCCGAGCAGATCGTCGACGCCCTGTTTGCCGCCGCCGGCAAGGCGATGAAGACCGAGGAGGTCAGTCTCGACATTGACGGTCGCCGCGACCTGAAGAACTCGATTTCGCTGGGCATCCCGCAGCGCGCCTGGATGTTTGCCAGCACCAGCAACGAGCGCGACCGTCCCAGCCTCAGCCTGCCGCGCATCCAGGCGGTGTGCGATGTCCTGGAAGCCTTCGGCTGGCGTCCTGCCCGACAGGATCCGGCCAGCAGCCGCGCCACCGATCCCAACGCCCTGCAGCCGGCCATCCTTGGCAACGGCACGGTTGCCGTCTGGCTGACGCGCCTCAGCGACGACCACGGCGTCACCGAACTGGTGCTGCGCGACCAATCCGTCGAGCAGTTGGTCGACCAGCTCTTTCTGCGCCTGCTCACCCGTCTCCCGACGGCTCAGGAACGCGAACTCTATGTCGGCCACCTGCTCGAGGGTTACGAACTGCGGCGGGTCGAGCAGCGCCCCGGGGTTCAGGGGCCCCGATATCCGGCGAAGTACGTCTCCTGGTCGAACCATCTTGATGCCGAGGCCAATGCCCTGCGCATTGAGGAGGAGGCCGCCGCCCGGCGCGGCGATCCGCCCAGCCCACGACTTGATCCCGCGTGGCGCACGCGCATGGAGGATGTTCTCTGGGCCGTGCTCAACGCCCCCGAGTGGGTCTTTGCCCCGTGAGCCTTTTCAACCTTTTTATCCCGTTCCCTGTCCCAAACCTGATTCCCATGAAACGCCGCCGCTTCCTGCAAACCGCCGCCGCCCCACTTGCGGCCTCCGGCCTGCGCGCCTCCGACATCGTCGCCATGCCCAAGGGCAGGGCGGAACACTGCATCTTCATCTGGCTCGGCGGTGGCATGGCCCACATGGACACCTTTGATCCGAAGGTGCAGGGCGACCCCAAGGGCAGCCCGAAGAAGGCGGGTTCCGCCTACCCGGGCATCGACACCGCCGTTCCGGGAGTTCAGGTCTGCGAGCACCTGCCGAAGACCGCCCGCCTGATGGAACACGTCACCGCCGTTCGCACGGTGAATCACAACATCATCAACGAGCATGCGATTGCCACGAATTTCGTCCACACCGGTCGCCAGATCAGCGGCAATACGACCTATCCTTCGATCGGCTCCATTGTCGCACACCAGCGCGGGGCGGTGAATCCGAACGTTCCGGCCTACATGCTCATCGGCTACCCCAGCCCCAGTCGCGGCCCGGGTTTTCTGGGCGCGAAGCATGGCAACATTTATCTGACCGACACGGTCAGTGGTCCGGCCGGCTTCACCCGTCCGGCCGATGTCACCGCCCCGCGTGTCAGCGCGCGCGCCCAGTTGCTGGCGCCGCTCCAGGAGCGGGTCGCCCGCGATTCCCTGATGGCCGACTATGAAGCCGCCCAGCGCGAGGCCCTGCGTCTCGCCGGTCCGGATTTCATGCGCAACTTCAAGCTCGAACAGGAAGCCGCCGACCTGCGCAACGCCTATGGCAGCGAGTTCGGCCAGCGTTGCCTGCTCGCCCGCCGGCTCATCCAGGACGGCGTCCGCTTCATCGAGGTCTCGCACAACCTTGGGTTTGTCAATGGCACCGGTTGGGATACCCACAACGACGGCCAGGAAAAGCAGCACCTGCTGATCAAGGACCTCGACGACGCCCTTGCCACCCTCATTGCCGACCTCAAGAAGCACGGCCTGCTCGACAAGACTCTGATTGCCGTCGGAACCGAGTTCGGTCGCCCGCCGGAGTTCGACGGCGGCGGCGGCCGCGGCCACCAGTGCAGCACCTTCAGCATGATCCTGGCGGGCGGCGGTCTGAAGCACTGTGGTGCCTACGGGGTGACCGATGATGTCGCCAAGAAGATCGTCGAAAATCCCGTCTCGGTGCCCGATTTCCATGCCACCGTGCATGCCGCCCTCGGCATCAATCCATCGCTTGAACTCATGGACGGCACCCGCCCGGTGCCTCTAACCGACGGGGGCAAGCCGATTGCCGCGCTATTTGGCTGAGGCTTGGGTTCAAGGTGTTTTTTCTCGCCGCGGGCTCTTGGCCGGCGTATGCCGTCGTGCTGCTTTCCTTGCGCGACTATGAATGCCTGTCCTATCCCTGCCAGCCCCATCGACAGCGGGAATGCGTTTCGACGTTGGGATCTGGGTGCAGAGATGCCCAGCATGGATATGTCTGCACCGGATGATCTCACGGCAGCTGCACGTGCCGCTTGGCGCAACGCGCCGCGCTGCGTGGGGCGCTTGCACTGGAAGTCTCTTCAGGTCTTGGATGCCCGCTCCGCGGATGGCTGCGACGAGGTTTTTGAAGCCGTGTGTGCGCATCTTGACCGGGCCACGGCAGGCGGACGCATTCAGCCTCTCATGACCATTTTTCCTCAGTGGAACGGAGAAAAGGATGAAGTGCGTATTTGGAATCATCAATTTCTGCGCTATGCCGCCCATGAAATGCCGCAAGGTGATGTTCTGGGGGATCCCATGAATGTGGAATTGACTCGCCTGGCGCGCCAACTTGGTTGGAAGCCGCCTGCCACCCCCGGGCGATTTGACCTTCTGCCGCTCATTGTTCAGGCGCGAGGTCGGCTTCGGTGGTATGAGTTGCCTCGCCGGCTCGTGCTGGAAGTACCGCTGCGTCATCCAACGCATGCTTGGTTCGAAAAGCTTGGCCTCAAGTGGTATGCGGTCCCCGCCCTTGCTGACATGATTCTTGCCACGGGTCGAGCTGCGCATCCTTGTGCTCCTTTCAATGGCTGGTACATGGGAACCGAGATCGGTGCGCGCAATCTCGGCGATGAGAACCGCTACAATCTGCTGCCGGTGGTGGCGGAGTATCTGGGTTTCGACACAAGGTGCTCCCGCAACCTTTGGCGTGACCATGCACTGCTGGTGCTCAATGAAGCCGTCCTGGAATCCTTCGAACGCGACGGGGTGAGGCTCATCGATCACCACCAAGCCACCGCTGAGTTTGAGGCTTTTTGTGGTGCCGAGCAGCGGGCAGGTCGCGAGGTGAGTGCCGACTGGAGCTGGATTGTGCCGCCGATCTCGGGATCGAGCACCCCGGTTTTCCATCGCAGCTATGTCCTCCAGCCGGAACTGCCCGCGCTGCTGCTTCAGGTGCCGCCCTGGCAGACTGAGCGCGGGCGCTCTCTGCTGGCGCAAGCTATCTGCTAGGAAGTTCCAGTCAGGGCGTTAGTGTGCCCATGACCATGCGCGTTCTTTTGTTTGCTGCTATGATGCTGGCATTCACCCGCCTTGTGCAGGCTGGGCACCCCAGTGTGGTGTTCATCTATGCCGATGACCTGGGTTTTGGCGACCTCGCCTGCCATGGTCACCCGCGCGTGTCAACGCCTAACCTGGATCGCCTCGCCCGTGAGGGGACCGACTTCCAAAGCTTCACTGTGGTCAACCCGGTGTGTTCACCGAGTCGCACTGCCATTGTCACGGGCCAGTTCCCGTCGCGCTGGGGGGTGCACCAGCACTTTGCCGGCCACGCCGAAAACGTCGCCCGCCAAATGCCTGACTGGCTGGATCCCAAGGCGTCCCTGCTGCCGCGCGTGCTGCAGGAGGCGGGTTACCGCACCGCTCACTTTGGCAAGTGGCATCTCTCCGGCGGTGGCCTGGCCGATGCGCCTCTGCCGGCGGCTTATGGTTATGACGAGGCCGCGGTGTGGACCGGTCCTGGAAAGCACGTGTTTGACGGTCTCGACTACGCCTTCGCCAGCGGCGAGGCATCGGCCCATGACCGCCAAGCCGCCGCCTGGATCAGCGTCGCCGCCACCGATCATGCCCTGCGCTTCATCCGCTCCTCCGCCGGCCGGCCGTTTTATCTCAACCTCTGGCTGCATGAGACGCATCACCTCGTCGCTGCCACGGACGCGGACAAGCAACCCTATGCGGAGGTTCCTGAACCGCATCGAACCTATTACGCTGCCGTGAGCCGGGCCGACCGGCAGGTCGGGCGGGTTCTCGACCTTCTGGATGAACTCGGGCTGGCCCGCGACACCCTTGTGATGTTCTCCAGCGACAACGGGCCGGAGAACAGCCACAGCGAGCCCGGGCAAAAATTTTACTACAGCCAGGGCAGCACCGGCGGCCTGCGCGGCCGCAAACGCAGCTTGTTGTTGGGCGGCGTCAATGTGCCGTTTTTGGTGCGCTGGCCCGGGGTGGTGCCGGCCGGTCGGGTGGACAAGGAGACGTCGCTGGCCGGGGTCGATGTTTTTCCCACCGTGCTTGCCGCGGCCGGCCTGGATGCGCCCGCAGGCTATCAAGGCGACGGGGAGAATGTCCTGCCGGCGCTGCGCGGCGAGTCGCAGGAGCGCCGCAAGCCGGTGTTCTGGTGGTGGCAGGGACGGCACGAAGGCGATGACTGGCCTGCTTTTGCCATGCGTGAGGGTCGCTGGATGCTCGTTCATGACGAGACGGGCGAGCGCGTCGAACTGCACGATGTCATTGCCGACCGCGCCCAGTCGGTCAACCTGGCCGGGCGAGAACCGGAGCGTGTTCAGCGCATGAAGTCGGCTATTGCCGAGTGGTTTGCCACCCTGCCGAAATCGGTGGATCCAGCCCTGCAGAGTCGGGTGGAGCCCCGGCCTGCCGCCGCCAAGGCCGGGGCCAGGACGGTGGCGCCCGACCGGGCCGCAGCCTTTGTCCGCTGGGACAAGGATGGCGACGCCCTGCTCAGCCTGGAGGAATACCGCAACGGTCTCAGCCGCAAGGACGATGCCGAAGCACGGTTCAAGAACTTTGACCGCGACAACAATGGCCGCCTGACCCGCGAGGAGTTCGTGGGTCCCGGCGCAAAGTGATGAGGCTCACTTGTCGTCGAGAGAGCGGCGGATGCGGTAGCGGACGGCGAGTTGGTGGGCCGGACTCGTGGGGAAGTTGAGGCCGCGGATGCGTTCGACCTGAAGCAGGGCGCTGCTTTGCGTGGCCGGATAAAAGCTGCTGTTGTGCGCGAGGTTGAGCAGGCGCACGAGATACTCGAGCTGCAGATTCTGGCGCATCGTGCTGAGCGGCTTGGCCGGATCGTCGCCCGTGAAGATCGCCGTGGTCAGTCGCTCCAGCACCTCGTCGACGCTGACCGCATTGCCGTAAAGTCCGCTGTCCTGAATGCGCTGCAGGGTTTGCGGGTGCAACAGGTGGTTGAGCAGGTCGGCCTGGGTGCGGAAGACCAGTTCGTGCAGCTTGGGATCCTCGGTGCCATCGCCGTGGTCGAAACCGCGGCGCTGCTGTTGGAGGTGCGCATACAATTCGGCCGGCGCCGCGAAGGCGTCGGGAGCGAAGGCATGACGGCCGAGCGCGTCGAGGGCGCGGCGCTGCTGGTCGGCGGAAACCGGCTGGAAGGGGCGCAGTCCGCCCTGCTGCCCCTGCAGGGTGCGTTCCACCTGAATTCCGCCGACATAGCGGGCCATGGCATTGAGGGCGTTGGCGGCCTCGCGCTGCAGGGTGAGGTAGGCCTGTCCAACCTCCTGCCAACTTCGTCCCGGTGCAGCCGTGTCCTCCAGAATGTGGCTCATTTCTTCGCGGACGAGTTCGCAGCGTTGTTCGCCGTAGAGAATCGGGTCGCTGCTCATGTCGAACAGCATGGCACGCGGATCGATGGCCTTGCCGGGATTGCGCATGTCGTCGGCGTCGTTGGCGAAGGCCAGTTCCGGGCGGTGCGACTGGCCGGCGATGGACTCGAGGCGCTTCGCTTCCTCGACCGGATCCTCAAGGGCCTCGCTGTAGCCGAACTGGATGGCCCAGTGGTCGTAGGGACCCGGGCGGGTGGTGTAGTACTGACCCTGTGCAACCCCCTTCGGCGCGATGTTCACGGGCGGGTAATCCATGACCGAGCCGGTCAGGCCGGACTTTTCGGTGAGATCGGCACGGTGGACATCGACGGGATTGTGCAGATGGCTGGAGCGGAAATTGTGGTTGAGGCCAAGCGTATGGCCGACCTCGTGCAGGGCGAGATAATACAGGGCCTCGCGGGTCAGGCGGTCGAACTCGATGCGGTCGCTGCCGCGCAGTTGCAGGGCTGCACGGCCAAACAGCAGTCCCTGGCGTGCGCAGCCGCAGGCGAGGCAGGCATGAGGGTCGCCGGTTTCCACGGCGGCGGCGGGGGCGTCAAAGAGCCGGCTGGTGAGCAGGCGACGGGTCACGAAACTGAACTCAAGCATGATGTCGGCCCCGAGAATCTGCCCGGTGCGCGGGTTGGCGAAACTGGGGCCGTAGCCACCGAAGGGGGGATTCACGCTGCTGGTCCAACGCAGCACGTTGTAATCGATGTCACCGGCGTCCCAGGTGGCGTTGTCGGGTTGCTGGCGGACGACGATCGCATCCTTGAAGCCGGCCGTCTCAAAGGCCTCATTCCAGCGCAGCACCGCCGCACGCAGGATGTCGCGGAACTCGAGCGGCGTGGTGTTTTCCAGCCAGAACACAATGGGCTCAACAGGCTCGCTCAGTGGCGTGGCCGGCTTGCGCTTGACCAGATTCCAGCGGTGGATGACATCGCGGAAGGGCGCGGCGTCCGTGCTGGTCATGTCGGTCACCTTGTGGGTGAAGTAGCCGATGCGCGGGTCGTCGTAGCGCGGCTTGAAGTCGTTTTGAGGCATGGCCAGCAACGTGTGCTGCACCTGCACGGTGACGTAGCGGGGATCCGTGACGTCGTCGCCGTGCTTCCATTTTGGGTCCGCGTTTTCGTAGACGAATTCCGCCGTTACGGCCGTGTTGCGCGGGTAGTTCTTGATGTGGAGGATTTTCGTCTTGGGTTCGGAGAGACGACCCAGCACGGACTTGTCTCCGCCCTGCTTGACGGAGGTCAAGGTCTCGCGCAGGAAAAGCGGCGTTCCCGCGATCAGGAAGCCCTGTTCATCCTCGGCAGCGATCACCTCGCTGGCCAGCACGGCTGGGCTGGTATTGGCGCGGTGGGCCCGAGCCAGCGGGTGTGCCGGATTGAAGTGCAGGGCGGTGTTCTGCTCGACAAACTCGATGCGGTTGAACATGCGCCGCAGGCTGAACACGGTCTCGCGGCCGTAGCGCCCCCGGTTGTGCCCCGCCGCCACCGGGCCATCGACGCTGTGGTTGAAGTAGATGAATTCGGGGCCCAATTGGCCACGGCTGACATAGAGCCACGGGGCGCCCGTCTCATTGTCGAGATAGACACGGAAGAAGCCGTCGAGCCGTTGAAACGTGCGGGTGAATTCCTCCACCGTCTTTTTCTTGGCCGATTCCGCGGCTTTGGCGTCGGTCTGCGGTTTGGCTTCAGGTTTCGGCTCTGGCTTTGGCTCTGGCTTTGGCTCTGGCTTTGGCTCTGGCTTTGGCTCTGGCTTTGGCTCTGGCTTTGGCTCTGGCTCAGGTTTGGGTTTGGGTTCGGCCGC
>JAUREI010000233.1 GCA_030827515.1 Prosthecobacter sp.
CGGCTGAATCTCGTAGGCGTTCACCCAACGGTCCTCGGCGAAGTCGGTCGGCACGGTGACAAACTGGTAGGGCATGGTGCCCTCCGCCTTGATGGCGATCGGTGCCTGCAACTGCACCACGGCGTCCGGCACGCCAAGTTCCCAGTCGGCCGGAAAGCGTCGCGGCAGGGGCGCGTCGGCGGGATTTCCGCGCGAGCGTTCACCGGCCAGCCAGGCCAGCAACTCCGCCTTGTCGCGCTCGGGCAGCGACGCGTCATTGCTCCAAGGGGAGCCCTCACCCGCGGGTGGCGGCGCGGCAAACCAGGGGGGCATGACACCACGCTCCACCTGCCGGCGGATCATGCCGGCGTTCTCCACGACATCCTCATAGGTCTCCAGGCCGAACGGGGCCACGCCATCCCGGCGATGACACTCCACGCAGTTGGCCTGCAGGATTCGCTCGATCTGATGATGGTAGGTGAGGCCGGGCGCGGCAGCAGCAGCCGCCTCGGTCCGCAGGTCGAGCGCGCAGCCGGGGGCCGAGGTGGCGGCAATCTCCGGCGCGACACCGCCTAGCAAGGCGTCAACCGCCTCGCGCACATAATGGCGCGTGGCCTTGTCCTTGGTGTAACCCAGACCATACTGGTCGTTGACCGCGCCGCGATAGACGAGCGTGCGGGCGGCATCGAGCAGGAAGCATTCCGTCGTGGTCGTGGCCGCGAGCGCGGTGGCAAGTGCGCCTTCCGAATCGTGCACCACCGGCGAGCGCAGGCCGTGAGCCTCAACGAAGGCATCAATGTCCCCGGCGGTTTCCGCCGCCACCGGACAGACCAGCACCAGGCGCAGCCCCTTCCCTTCGACGTCCTTCTCCAGTCGGGCCAGTTCGGGACCGAGCTTGCCGCTGATTGGGCAAGTGGCGCCAAAAAAAGCGAGCACCAGGCCGCGCGAGCCCTCCAGCCGCGTCGACAACGTTGCCTCACGCCCGTCCGGCTCGCGCAGGTTCAGGTCGGGCACACGGCGGCCGACACCGTGCTCGCTGGCCTTGAGCACGGCGGGGGCTTCCTTGAGGGGATTGCCTTCCTCTGCCGCCGACGTCGCCGCCGCGTCAAGACCGCGCGCACCGCGCAGACGCGACGCGCCGGCAACCGCCTCAGCCAGGGTGATTCGACCGTCACCGTCGGCATCCAGCAGTCGGCGCCAGAGCTTCTGCGGCAGTTCCTCTTCCGTGACCACGCCATCGCGGTCGCGGTCCAGTGCCCGAAAGCGCTCCTCAACCGTGGGGGTCTGGGCAAGGAGCGGGGTGGCAAGCAGGAGTGTGGACAGCAGACGTTTCATGAAGGGGCGGGATGGTCTGTAACTCCAAACGGGGCACCGGGTTGCCGGTCACCAGATTTTAACCGCTTCATGCAAAGCGGCCGGTGATGAAGTCGCGGCTCAGTTTCTCGGCGGGTTGTTCGAAAAACGCCAGGGTGTCCGCAAACTCCACCAGCCGCCCGGCACAAAAAAACGCGGTGTGGTCGGCGATGCGCATCGCCTGCTGCAGGTTGTGGGTGACGAGGACGAGGGTGTAATCCCTCTTGAGTTCATGCATGAGATCCTCAATCCGGGCGCTGGCCCGCGGGTCCAGGGCTGAGCAGGGCTCGTCCATCAGCAGCACGCGCGGCTTGAGGGCAATGGCCCGGGCAATGCACAGCCGCTGCTGCTGGCCACCGGACAGGCCGCCGGCATCCTCCTGCAGGCGGTCCTTCACCTCCTCCCAAAGCCCGGCTGCACGCAGGCTCTGCTCGACGGCGTGGTCAAGCCGGTCGCGTCGCTTTTCGCCCTGCAGTCGCAGGCCGTAGGCCACATTTTCGTAAACACTGCGCGGGAAGGGGTTGGAGCGCTGGAAGACCATGCCCACCTCGCGGCGCAGGCGCACGACATCGAGTCCGGGATCACAGACGTTGAAGCCTTCGACCTCGAGAAGACCGCGGCGGACGGCGGCCCCATCGATGCGGTCGTTCATCCGGTTGAAGCAGCGCAGCAGCGTCGACTTGCCGCAGCCGGAGGGCCCGATGAAGGCGGTGGCGCGGCGGCGCGGCACGTCGAGACTCACCCCGGTCAGCGCCTGCTGGGCACCGTAGCAGAAGTCCAGATCACGCACCCGGATGGACACGGCGGGATCGGCAACAAAACTGGGGGCGGGTTCGGCCATGGTCGGCACGGCATTGTCGCGCCGCGTGGTCGGCGCGCAACCTTCCTTCTTGTCAGGACCCTCGGAAGCGGGCATCAGGTGGCCATGCGCCACCTCCGCCTCGCCGCCCTGCTCTGCGCGCCGCTTGCGGCGGCACCGGCTGCCGACGGAGTCGATCCCTCCATCCCGGCCTACCAGCGCGTCGACGGTGTGTCCGGCAGCATCATTTCCGTCGGTTCAGACACCCTCAACAACCTCATGACACTGTGGGCCGAGGGCTTCAAGGCGCGCTATCCCAATGTGACCCTGCAGGTCGAGGGCAAGGGTTCGGCCACCGCGCCGCCCGCGCTCATCGCCGGCACCTGCCAACTTGGGCCGATGAGCCGGGAAATGAAGCGCGAGGAGGTTCACGCCTTCGAGAGAAAGTTCGGCTATCCGCCGCTGGCCGTGCGCGTGGCGGTCGATGCCCTCGCCGTCTTCGTCCATCGCGACAACCCGGTGCGCGGGCTGACCCTGGCCGAACTCGACGCCGCCTTCTCCTCAACCCGCCGCCTAGGGGCCCCGGCCGACTTGCGCGACTGGGGCCAGCTGGGCGTGACTGCCTGGACCGGCCGCCCCATCTCGCTCTACGGTCGCAACAGCGCCTCCGGCACCTACGGCTTCTTCAAGGAACACGTGCTCGGCCGGGGCGATTTCAAAAGTCAGGTCAAGGAACAGCCCGGATCCTCCTCGGTCGTTCAGGCGGTCGGGGCCGATCCCTACGCGCTGGGCTACACGGGCATCGGCTATCGCACCTCTGGCGTGCGCGTGCTGCCGGTGGGCGAAACCGCCGCCGACTTCGCCGAACCCACCTACGAAAACTGCATCAACGGCCGCTACCCGCTCGCCCGCTTCCTGGTGATTTACCTCAACAAGCAGCCCGGCCGCCCTCTCGACCCCGCCACCCGGGAATTCATCCGCTTCATCCACAGCCGCGACGGCCAGCAGGTCGTTCTCAAGGACGGCTACTATCCCCTGCCCCGCTACGTCATCGAGCAGACACGCGCCCAGCTCGAGCGCTGAAAAGCCCGTCCGGCCGCTTGCGCAGTGCCTGCCGGCATGGAAGGTGGCGCATGTTCACCGGACTTGTCGAAACGACCGGGCGCGTCGCCGCCATCGAGGCGCGCGGAGATGGCGCCCGCCTGACGCTCACAACCGGCCCGCTGACGGCGGAACTCGCGCTGGGCGACAGCCTGGCGGTGAACGGCTGCTGCCTGACCGTCGCGGAGCTCGATCCGGCGGGCGGCACGACCGCCTTCGACCTGCTCGGCCAGACCCTGCGCGTCACCAGTCTCGGCGACCTCCTCCCCGGCCGGTTGGTCAATCTCGAGCGCGCCCTGTCGATGCAGGCCCGCTTTGGCGGCCATTTTGTCCAGGGCCACGTCGACACCACCGTCCGCCTGCTCGACCTCAGCCCGCACGGTCAGGACCACCGGCTGGAGGTCGAATTGCCGACGGAATTTCGCGGGCTGGTCATCCCCAAGGGCTCGATCTGCCTCGATGGCATCTCCCTGACCGCCGCAGAGGTCGGCGAAACCAGCGTCACCTGCTGGATCATCCCCCACACCCTGGCCGTCACCCACCTGCACGAACGCGCTGCCGGCGACCGCCTCAACGTCGAATTTGACCTGCTCGGCAAGTACGTCCGCGAACTGCTGGCCCGAGGAAGGGTCCAGATTCCAGTTTGACAGCCCCGGCCCGGTGCCGTATTAACTCCGCCCCTTACCCGCAGACCCCTATGGCCAACATCCGCTCCAGCGAAAAAGACATCCGCAAGACCGCCAAGCGCACGGCGGCGAACCAGGCCGTGAAGAGCCGCATCCGCACCCTGCGCAAGAAGGTGCTGTCCGCCATTGAAGCCGGCGACGCCGCCAGCGCCAGCGCCTCGCTGAGCGAATTCGCCTCCGCCGCCGACAAGGCCGCCAAGACCAAGGTCCTGCACAAGAAC
>JAUREI010000179.1 GCA_030827515.1 Prosthecobacter sp.
CCGCGGATGCCGACTTGCTCGGCGGTGATTCTGGCCCTGCCCCACGCCTACTGGGGCCTGGCGGACTGGGGCGAAGCCCAACTGGTCGGTTACGTCACCCCGCGCGCGATCGAGCGTCGCTTTCCCGAATTGTACGCGGGCATCTCCCAGAGTTCCGCCGACGAGGACCTCTAGGCCTTCTGAAGAAAGGTGAAAACAACGACTCCGAGCAGGAGAAACGTGGCGGCGATGAGCATTCCGGCGATCATGGTGCCGGCTGAATAGGTCAAAACCTCGGCGCGCGCCAGCAAAAGTTTTTGACTCGCTGGCGTGGTCTCGCCACCGGCGACCGAACATTCTTTGCGGAGCGGACCGACATTCGCCTTGATTCACCTTCACGCCGGTGCAAGTTTGAAGGCTCGTTTTACAACCCTTCAACTCACCGACCATGGGACAACAGCTCAATAAGATCGTCAAACGCCGCCGCCGCAAACTCTACCTCGCCCGCAAAAAGGCGCTGGCCAAGTCCGGTCAGGCTCGCAAGCCGGCTCCCGCCAAGGCTGTCGCCGCCAAGCCGGCCAAGAAAACGGCGGCCAAAAAACCCGCCGCCAAGAAAACCGCCAAGGCCGCCCCCGCCGCCGAAGCTCCGGTGGTTGAAACCCCGGTCGCCGAGGTTGCCGTGGCCGAAACCGCCGCCGCTGAAGCCCCCGCCGCCGAGGCCTGACTTTCCAGGCGGGCTAGGCATGACCGGAAAAAACCGGTTGCTTTCGCCCGCATCTCCGGCATATTGCCCGCCCCTCAGACCGTATTTTCTTTCATCCCATGGCAGTCGCTATCCGTCTCCGTCAAGAAGGCTCCAAAGGCCGTCCGTTCTACCGCATCGTCGCTGCTGACCAGCGCTACCGCCGGGATGGTCGCTTTCTGGAGATCCTCGGCACCTACGATCCCGCCCTGAAGGGCACCAACGCCGACGTCAATCTGGAGCGCATCAACGCCTGGATTGCCAATGGCGCCCAGCCGACCGACACCGTTCGCAGCCTCATCAAGAAGGCGCGTGCGGCCCAGAAGGCCTGATCAGGGTCTCCTGTTCCATCCAGCCGATGCCGCCCGGCCCACAGGCGGCCTGTTGCGTTTCCCGCCTGCCATGGACGCCCCTGAAGCCCTGCGAGAATTTTTGACCTACGTGGTGGCGAACCTTATCGACCACCCGAAGGAGGCGACCATCGCCAGCGGGCGCAACGCCAACGGCGCCCTGACCTTCCGCGTCATGCTTGCCCCGGATGACGTGCGTCTTGTTCACGGCCGCAACGGCATGACCGCCAGCGCCATCCGCTCCCTGCTTCAAACCGCCGCCGAGCGTCATGGACTCAAGGTCAGCCTGAAGATCGGCCCGATCCGGGAAGAAGGGGACGACGCTCCCGCAGACGCGGAAAACGCCTCTGTGGACGAGACAGCCGCCGAATCCTGACGTCCGATGGCCCTGAAGCTACACGACACCCTGTCCCGGGCCGAACGCCTGCTGCAGCCCCTCGAAGGTCAGACCCTCAAGCTCTATTGCTGCGGACCGACCGTCTACGGACCCGCCCACATCGGCAATTTCCGCACCTTTGTCCTGCAGGATGTGTTCCGGCGCGTGATTGAGCAGGGAGGCTTGGCCACGCTGCACGTGCGCAACCTCACCGACGTCGACGACAAGACGATTCGCGACTCCCTCAAGGCCGGCCAGCCGCTTGCCGACTTCACCCGTGGCTGGACCGATAAATTCCATGCCGACTGCGCCGCGCTCAACCTGCTGCCGCCGCATTTCGAACCCGGAGCCGTCGCCCACATCCCTCACCAGATCCGCATGATCGAGACGCTGATCGCGCGCGGCCATGCCTACGCGGCAGCCGACGGCAGCGTCTACTTCAAGGTGACCTCCTTTCCCGCCTACGGCCGTCTGTCCCATCTGGACGAGCGCGAGCTGAAGCCCGCGGCCGCCGCCACGGACAGCGACGAATACGGCAAGGACTCGGTGGCCGACTTCGCCCTCTGGAAATCACGCAAGCCCGAGGACGGCCCCAATTTCTGGTCCAGCCCCTGGGGCGAGGGCCGACCCGGCTGGCATCTGGAATGCAGTGCCATGGCGCTCGAATACCTCGGCGAGGATTTTGACGTCCACAGTGGCGGGGTCGATCTCGTGTTCCCTCATCACGAGAATGAGATCGCCCAGAGCTGCTGTGCCACGCACGGCCACTTCGCCCGCCACTGGTTTCACATCGCCCACCTGATGGTCGATGGCGGCAAGATGAGCAAGAGCCTGGGCAACCTGTACACGCTCGACGACCTCGCCCGGCGCGGCTACACCGCCGCCGAGACGCGCTACGTGCTCATCAACGGCCACTACCGCGCGCCGCTCAATTTCACCTTTCATTCGCTCGATGCCTCCCGTCAGGCGCTGCAAAAGCTGGCCAGGAACGAGCAGGCGCTGCGGACCGCCGCAGGTGGCACCTCGGCTCCGGCCGCTCCCGGCCCCTTCGCAGCCGCCTGGGCCCTGCTGGAGGATGATCTCAACGTGCCCGGCGCCCTTGGCGAGGTCTTCGCCACCCTCAACCGCCTCAAGCCAGCCGGACTCCCCGCGGAAGAGGCGGCTGCCGCTCTCGCCGGCCTGCACTTCCTGCTCGCCGCCCTCGGCCTGCAACTGCCGGAACTGCGCGAGGAAGGAACCGAAGCCGCACCTGCGGAAATCCTCGCCCTCGCCGAACAGCGCTGGCAGGCCAAGCAGGCGCGCGACTGGGCTACCGCCGACACGCTGCGCAAGTCGCTCGAGGAGGCCGGGTGGCTGGTCAAGGACGGCAAGGACGGCTGGCAACTCACGCGCTGGGCCTGAAGTCTCGCCCGTTAGATCGGCCAACCGCGCGCCGTATTCTGCCGCGACGTGAACGCCTCCCCCTTCACCCGCCGCCAGTTTCTCTCCGGTGCCTATGGCATGGGCACCATCGCGCTTGCCTCGCTGCTTCAGGAACAGGGGTTGCTCGCCAATCCCGCCCTCGCCGGCGGCGGACCGCAGCATCATGACCTGACGCCAAAACCGGCGCACGGCTTCGGCCGCGCCAAGGCGGTGATCTCCATGTTCATGCAGGGCGGCCCGAGCCACATCGACCTGTTTGAACCGAAACCCGAGTTGATGAAGCTCGACGGCAAGGACTTCCCCGGCGAGGTCAAATACGACGACGCCGCCGGTGCCAGTCGCGAGGTCATGGGGCCGCAGTGGAAGTTCAAGCCCCATGGCGAGAGCGGCATCGAGATGAGTGAACTGGTGCCGCACATGGGTGCCATCGCCGACGAAATGACGCTGATCCGGTCGATGCACACGGGCGTCAACAATCACGGCCAGTCGATCTACGCCCTGATGAACGGCCAGATTGTCGGCGGACGGCCAACCCTCGGCAGCTGGATCACCTATGGTCTGGGTTCGGAGAACCAGGACCTGCCCGCCTATGTCGCCCTCACCGACCCGCGCGGCCTGCCGGTGCTCGGCGTCGACAACTTCAGCAACGGCTGGCTGCCCTCGGTGTATCAGGGTACGGTGATCCGCCCCAAGGAACCGCGCATCCTCAACCTCGATGCGCCGATGTCACTCAAGGGCGAGGCTCAGGCGCGCTACCTGGATTTTGTCCAGCGACTCAACCGCGACCATGCCGATGCCCGCCCGGGCGAGAGCGACCTTGAGGCACGCATCCAGAGCTTTGAACTGGCCGCGCGCATGCAGACGGCCGCCAAGGAGGCGCTGGACCTGAGCGAGGAAAGCGAGGCGACGAAAAAGCTGTATGGCCTCGATCAGCCGGAAACCGAGGAGTTCGGCACGCGCTGCCTGCTGGCGCGCCGCCTGGTGGAACGCGGGGTGCGCTTCGTCTCGATCTTCACCGGCAACCAGACCTGGGATCATCACAGCAGCATCCTCAAGAGCCTGCCGGCCGCCTGCAAGCAGGTCGATCAACCGGCCGCCGCGCTGGTGCTTGACCTCAAGCAGCGCGGACTGCTCGACAGCACCATTGTCCATTGGGGAGGTGAAATGGGCCGTTTGCCGGTCATTCAAAATCGCGCGGGCGCCAAGGGCCGCGAAAGCGTTGGCCGCGACCACAACACCTACGGTTTCAGCATGTGGGTCGCCGGCGGCGGCTTCAAGGCGGGATACGCGCACGGCGCCACCGATGAGTTCGGCCATCACGCGGTCGACAAGGTCGTCCATCACTACGACTACCACGCCACACTGCTGCACCTGCTCGGTCTCGACCCGAAAAAACTCAGCTACAAGCGCAATGGCACCGAGCAGGTGCTGGTGGAAAACCCGCAGGCGCGGGTGGTCAGCGAACTGCTCGCCTGAGTCATCGGCTTAGCCGGCCGCCTGCGGTGACATCCGGCGATGGCCGGAAAGCGAAACCGACAACCGTCAGGGACGCGTGACCGCAATGCCCGCTCCCTCACCGCTCGGCCCCGGATCGCGGGTCAGCGGCCAGGCCGCACCGATGTTGAGGCGCTCCGGCGGCTCCAGGCCACGCGACTTGCCGTCGCCAAAGACCACAGTCTGGTAGGCAAGCGGCACGACGGTGGCGCAGAAGCGCTCCGCGCTCAGACGCTGCACGTTCAGCAGCGCGGCATAGGTGCGCTTCTCGAGTTTGATGACATCGCCCTCGGCGCACGGTGCCTCGGCGCTGACCAATCCGGGCATGACGAACTCCATGTCGACATCCTCGAAGTCTGTCGCGCGGGCGCGCAGCACCCAGCCTTGGGCAAAGACGTCGGTGCCGGCCAGCGGTCGCACTTCCATGACACGGAAGGAACCGACCAGATAGGCCGGCTGCTCATGCTGGTGGTTCTTCAGATAGGCTCGCTTGAGCAGATCGTTGCGCAGGCCGATTTGCGGCTCCGTGTAAGCGAGAAATTCCGCCATCACATCACTCGCGCTGAGAGCCTTGCCGGCAGGGGCGGTGTAGAGGGAATAGGGACGGAGCGGCGTCAACTTGCCGCACTTGGCGAGCAGGTTGTAATTGAAGGGCTTTTCGGGCTGCGAAAAGACCATGATGCTGAAAAACCAGCAGAAGGTGGCCACCCCCATGAGCAGGGTGATCAAGACGGCCCACCAGAAGATGCCGCCGGTTTCCTTCTTCTGCGACATACTGCCTCCGCCATACGAGCGGTACTCGCTGCCATCGCTGAGAAATCTCACATGCATGATGAGGCTCTGGAGAATATGAATTTTATGGAAAAATAATTAATCACCCTACAGCCAAGCCGTGAAGGTGAAAAGGAACAAATTTGTGGAACATCGGCAAACGCTTGTTTTCGAGTCGGTTAACCGGTTGACTTGGGTTCAAACGACGTCCCGCAGCCACAACTACGGGCTGCGTGAGGATTTTCAATCTTGAATCCGGAATCATTGAGCGAATCGACAAAATCGATCTGGCTGCCGTCGAGCATCTCCAGGCTGTCGGCGGCGACGATCACCGAAACGCCGTCCCGGGTAAAAATCTGGTCGCCCTCGGACGGCTGGGCGACGCGCATGGAGTATTGCAGGCCGGCGCATCCGCCCCGTTCGATGGCCAGCCGGAGACCGCTACCCGCCGGCGCATCGTTCTCCGTCAGCAGACGCCGGAGTTGACAGACGGCATTGTCGGTGAGCTGAATCATGAACAGGAAAAAAAGAATCGCTGACCTTGTCTGCTTTCCACAGCAGACTTTCCGTTGCAAGTGTTACGCGCTATCGCACTGCCCAAATTGCATCAATCATGTCAAAAATCCGCATTCTTCCTGATGCATTGGCCAGCCAGGTGGCCGCCGGTGAGGTGGTCGAGCGGCCGGCCGCGGTGGTGCGCGAGCTCGTCGAGAACAGTCTCGACGCGGGTGCCAGCCACATCACGGTGGAAGTCCAGCGAGGCGGCGCGGCGCTGATCCGCGTCACTGACGACGGCTGCGGAATGAGTCGCGAGGATGCCCTGCTCTGCATTGAGCGCCATGCAACCAGCAAGATCCGCACCAAGGAGGATCTGGCGGCCATTCGCAGTTTTGGTTTCCGCGGTGAAGCCCTGCCCAGCATCGCCAGCGTGGCACGCTTCCGCCTGGCCACCCGCGAAACCGAAGCGCTCGCAGGCACCGAGGTGGAGATTCTTGGCGGCAAGCTGTCGCACGTGCGTGACCACGGCGGCGCTCCCGGCACGATGATCGAAGCGCGCTCGCTCTTTTTCAACGTGCCCGCGCGACGCAAGTTCCTGCGCACCGAAGCCACCGAGTATGCGCACGTCGAACAGCAGTTCCGACTGCATGCCATTGCCCATCCCGGGGTCGCCTTCACCCTGGTGCGTGACGGCTCCCCGGCCTTTCACCTGCCGGCCACCACAGATCGCCTGGAACGCATTCGCGGACTGATCGGCGAGGATCTTGCCGCGCGCCTCATCGAGGTGCGGCCCTTCACCCATCAGGGCATCCGCATCCACGGCCACATCGGCGGCCCGGGCCTGAGCCGCTCAAGCCGGCAGCAGCAACTGACCTTCCTCAACGGCCGACCGATTGAAAGTCCCTCGATCAACTATGGCCTGCGGGAGGGCTTTCACACCCTGCTCATGAAAGGGCAGCATCCGGTGACCTTCCTGTTCCTGGAGATGGCGCCGGAAAGTTTCGACATCAACGTTCACCCAGCCAAGAAGGAGGTGCGTTTCCACGATGGCATCACCGTTCGCGAGGCGGTGGCTCGCGCGGTGGGGCGTACGCTGGAGGGCTCGAACAGGCTGCCGGCCGCAGACAGTTTCACGCGCGCGCCGCGCACGGCGGAAACTGTTCCACCGCAGCCCGTGCTGCCGCTGCCCGTGACGGCACCGGCAGCCGGATCAGCCGGATCAGTCGGATCAGTCGGATCAGTCGGATCAGTCGGATCAGCCGGATCAGTCGGATCAGTCGGATCAGTCGGATCAGTCGGATCAGTCG
>JAUREI010000157.1 GCA_030827515.1 Prosthecobacter sp.
GCAAAAACAACCGCCCTTAAGCGCTTCGTTTCCACTTTCACGACCACCCCTGTTTCGGTGGCGGACGAGAAGACTAGCAGTACCCCCACTCCCCGCAACTGCTTTTTCTCTCTTTTCTCACTTTTTTCAACCCCATGGGGCGCGCTTGGTCATCGGGGGCCGCCTTTTCCCCGCCCTCCGAACCTGTCCGTTTGCCCGTCTAACTTTCTTTGCTCGGGCCGCGGCGGACCAGGCGCCAGAGCAGCCAGCCAATCAGGTGCACGGCACCCAGGGCGCCCAGCAACTGGGCAAGACTGTGGGCAAGGCTGCCCTTGCCAAGACCGCTGCCGACGAGGGTGAAGGCAACATTCAGTGGCAGGTAACCGAGCAGGGTGCCCGTGAGGAAGGCCCGATGACCGGCGGACGTCACACCTAACAGAACGTTGACCAGCACGCCGGGCAGCATGAGCTGGCGCGCCCAGAAAATGCGCATCACGGAGGGTCGCTCCAGCATTCGCGCGAGCCAGGGCAGGGTTGCCGCCCGCGCCAAAACGGCCCGGCGGGCTCCGGCGCGGGCGAGCAGGAAGACCCCGTAGGATCCTGCGGTGGTTCCCATCCAGGAGAGCGGCAGTCCGGCGGCAAAGCCGAACAACAGGCCACCGGCCGCGCACAGGGGCAGCCGCGGCAGGCCGCTGAGCACACCGGCGGCACAGGCGGCGGCAAACACGGCGCGCCCCGCCCAGCCGTGGCCGCGCAGCCAGTCCTTGGCCTCCTGGAGGTTGCCGAGCCAGGCCCCCAGTGGTGTGAAGTGGGAGAGGGCCAGAATGGCCGCCGCGACGAGCACCAGCCAGCCCACCCGTCGGTTCTCCGTGCGGATCGAGCGCGCCGTCGCGCTGGCAAGCGCCTCCTGCTCGCCGGCGGGTGTTTCGTCGGGCTCGATAGGCTTCATGAGATCAGGCTGCCGGCGGCGGGCCGTCGAGGAACTTGCCCGGGTTGAGGATGCCGCGCGGGTCGAGCGCCTGCTTGAGGCGTTCATGCAGGCTGCGCGCGCCCGCCGGCACGGCGTCGGCAAACCAGCGGCGCTTGGCGATGCCAACCCCGTGCTCACCGGTGATGGCGCCTCCCCAGGCGATGACCTGGTGGAACAGGCGGTCAAGCGCCGCCTCAGCGCGCTCCCGCACTTCCGGTTCGTCCATCGTCGGCACCATGATGTTGACGTGGATGTTGCCGTCGCCGGCGTGGCCGAAGCTGGCCACGGCGAGACCGGACTCGGCCTGCAGGGTTTCGGCAAAATCCACCAGATCCACCAGCCGGCTTCGCGGCACGACGATGTCCTCGTTGAGCTTGACCAGTCCGGTGTGGCGCAGGCTGTAGCTGAACTCCCGGCGCAGCTGCCAGAAGCGCTCGCAGGCCTGCTCGCCAACCGCCTCCTCCAGGCAGATGCAGCCGAGGCCACGGACGAGATTGGCCAGGGCCGCCAGTTCGCCGCGCACTGAAGCCTCGTGGCCGTCGATCTCGACCAGCAAATGGGCGTCGCCCTGGGGTGTCACCGACTCGCCAAGATAGGCGCGGGCGGCGCGCAGGGTGAACTTGTCGGCAATCTCCAGCGCGCTCGGCAGGTAGCCGGCATCAAGGATGCGCCCCACCGCATTCGCGGCCTCGGCAAAGCTGTTGAAGCCGGCCGACAGCATGGCGCGCATCGGGGGGTGCGGAATGAGCCGCAGGGTGGCCTCGGTGACGACACCGAGCATGCCCTCGCTGCCAACCATGAGACCCACGAGATCGAAGCCGGTCTTGTTCTTGTGGCAGCGGCCGCCGGCGCGGACAATGGTGCCGTCGGCCAGCACGGCTTCCAGGCCGAGCACATAATGGCGGGTGACGCCATACTTCAGACAGCGCGGCCCCCCCGCGTTGGTGGCGATGTTGCCTCCCAGGCTGCATTCCTTCAGGCTGGCGGGATCCGGGGGGTAAAACCAGCCGAGCTCACGCACGGCGGCCTGCAGATCGCCGGTCGTCACCCCGGGCTCGACGACGGCCACGCCGTCGGCGGTGTGAATCTCCTTGATGCGGTTCATGCGCCGCAACGACAGGGCAATGCCGCCTTGCAGGGGCACGCATCCGCCGACATAACCGACACGGGCACCCTGAGGCGTCACCGGAATGCCCCGGTCATTGGCGTAGCGCAGCACGGTGGCGACGTCCTCCGTGGAGGCGGCGTGAACCACCACCTGCGGCGGATGGGCGGCAAACCACTTGTCGGTCCCGTGGGCGGCGAGGTCGGCGGGATCCGTCGACACGCGGTCGGGTCCGAGCAGGGCGGCGAGGTCGTCAGCAAGGCTGGGCATGAGCCAGCATGAAGGCGGGAAAGCCGCGCTGGCAAGGGCCGTCTGTGTGCCGGTCTTGTGCGCCGCACCCCGGACCGCCGCCAAAACGGCTCAGGCCGTCGCGAGGGCCTTGTGGCTGCCGTCGCAAAAGGGCGGGTTCTTGCTGTGCTTGCAGTTGCACAGCCAGACCTTCTGCTTTTCGGCCAGGGTGAACTTGCGCGGGCCGAAGCCGGTGCCCTTGTGGCTGCCGTCGCACATCGGCTGGTGGCCGCTGAGGCCGCAGGCGCACCACCAGTGGTCGCCCGCTTCGAGTTCCAGACCGACGGGTTTCGTGTCGTGAATCTTGGGGAGGTCCGCCATAAGGTCTTCAGTCTGCGGAAATCCCCGCGCAAGGGCAAGCCGAAAGCGCGGCTCAGGCGCGAGCGAGGGCGGCGAGCACGTCGTCGACCAGCCCCGGGCCGCGGTAGACGAGGCCGGAGTAGACCTGCACCAATTCGGCCCCGGCCCGGCGTTTTTCCAGGGCATCAGCCCCGCTGAGAATGCCGCCGACGCCGATGAGCGGGATGGCGGGCTGCAGGAGGGCGCGAAAGGCGGCGATCACCTCGGTCGAGCGAACCCGCACCGGCGCGCCACTCAGGCCGCCGGCCTCGCCGGCCAGCGAATGTCCGGCAACATCGGCGCGCGCGATGGTCGTGTTGGTGGCAATGACGCCATCAACGCCGAGTTCGTTGAAGACCCGGGCGAGGGCCTCGATCTGGGCGCCATCGAGGTCGGGGGCGATCTTCACCAGCAGCGGCGGGCGACGGCCGTGTTCACCAGCCAGCCGGGCCTGCTCCTCTTGGAGGGCGGCGAGCAGGGCTCGGATCGAGTCCTCCGCCTGAAGTTCGCGGAGTCCCTTGGTGTTGGGCGAGGAAATATTGACGGCGACGTAGTCGGCCACCGGGAAGGCGGCGCGCAGGCAGTAACGGTAGTCCTTCACCGCGTCCTCGTTCGGGGTGTCGAAGTTTTTGCCGATGTTGACGCCGACAACGGCACGGGTGCGGCGGCGGCGCAGGCGGCGCACGGCGGCGTCGATACCCGGGTTGTTGAAGCCCATGCGATTGATCAGCGCCTCATGCTCCGGCAGGCGGAACAGGCGCGGCTTCGGGTTCCCCGGCTGCGGCCGCGGCGTCAGCGTGCCGACCTCGACAAAGCCGAAGCCGAGCGCCGCCCAGGCCTCGACAGCGGAGGCGGACTTGTCCATGCCGGCGGCCAGGCCGAGGCGGTTGGGAAAATCCAGGCCGAGGCAGTGCACCGGCGTGGCGGGCGGCGTTTCGCGGCCCACGGTGAGCAGGCCGCAGGCGTGCGCGAGGCGCATGCAGCGGGTGGTCCACTCGTGCGCGCGCTCGGCATCCAGGCGGAACAGCCAGGGTTTGAGCAGGGGGTAGAGCTGGGCGGCGAGGGACATGCCACTGCAATGCGCTGCGGGCGGCACCTGTCAACTGCGGCCCGTGTTGCAAACTACCGCTGCCACGACCGTTTTCTCCGGCATGCCCGCTTCGACCCGCCGCCGTTTTCTTCGTCAAGCCTCCGGCCTTGCCGCCGTCCTCGGCTTTCCCACCATCATCCCCGCCTCCGCCCTCGGCAAGGATGGCCGACCCGCCCCCTCGAACCGCACCACGCTCGGCCTCATCGGCTGCGGCGGCCGCGGCACGGACGTGCTGAAGAACTTCCTCAACGACCCGCGCGTGCAGGTGATCACGGTGTGCGACGTCGAGCGCGAGTCGGACCGCTACAACAAGGGCATCATCAAGAAGGCCGGCACGCTTGGACGCGAACCGGTGCGCCGTCTCGTCGACAGCACCTACGGCAACCCAGGCTGTGCGACGCATGAAGACTACCGCGAATTGCTCGCCCGCAAGGACGTTGACGCCGTGCAAATCGCCACGCCCGACCACTGGCACGCCCTGCAGGCGGTGGCGGCAGCCCGCGCCGGCAAGCACATCTACTGCGAAAAGCCGCTCAGCCTGACGATCGCCCAGGGCCGCTTCATGAGCGACGCCGTCGCGGCGAGCAAGGTCATCTGGCAAACCGGCAGCCAGCAGCGCAGCGACGTCCACTTCCGCCTGGCCAGCGAGCTGGTGCGCAACGGTCGCATCGGCAAGCTGAAGCGGATTCGCGTCGGTCTTGCCAGCGACAACCGCGACAACAACGGTCACGCCGCCCAGACCGCGCCGGCACCGGTGCCCGAGGGGCTGAACTACGATCTCTGGCTCGGCCCCGCCCCGGACGCGCCCTTCTGCCCGGCCCGACTGCATTCGAACTGGCGCTGGTTCTACGAATACTCCGGCGGCAACATCACCGACTTCGGCGCCCACCACCTCGACATCGTCCAGTGGGCGCTCGACCGCGACCGCAGTGGTCCGGTCGAATTTTTCAACCTCCAGGCCACCTGGCCGGAACCGGGGTCGCTGTACACGACACCGACGAAGTTCTCCTTCGAATACCGCTATGACGACGGCACGCTGGTCCAGGTGGCCGACAAGATGGACTTCGGCTCGGGCATTGCCTTCGAGGGCGAACTCGGCAGCATCACCACCGTCCGTGGCGGCCTGAAGATTGAACCGGCCGAGTTGCGCCGTCCGCTCGGCGACGGCGATGTGCGCCTCTATGAGAGCAAGGACCATTTCCGCAACTTCATCGATGCCATCCAGGACGGCGTGGCGCCGGCGGCGCCGATCGAAACGGCGCACCGTTCGATCACCATCGCCCACCTGGCCAACATCGCCCTGCGCCTGAATCGCAAGACCCTGCGCTGGGATCCGGCCGCCGAGCGGGTCATCGGCGACGATGAGGCGGACGCCATGCGTACCCGGCCGATGCGGGCACCCTGGCAGCTCGCCTGAGCGGTCGCTTCACCAGCAGGAATAGGCCGGGTAACCCCAAGCCGGTGCACATCCGTAGTAGCCTCGGCCAAAACCGGCGCTGTAACGGCTGCGACCGCGCCAGCCACCACTGCTGTAGCCAAAACTCAGGTTCGTGCGCGGCGCGTAGTAGGCGGGGCGAGGCCCGTAATACGGTGCACAGGCAGGGGCATAAGCCGGGGCGCCGTAGGGTCCATACCCGCCGTAATAGGCGTCCTGATTGGCACCCATGGCCGAGCCGGCAAGGGCGCCAATGGCGCCACCGATGGCCGCGCCTTCCAGCGGACGACCGCTCTGGTTGCCGATGACGGCGCCGGCAAGACCGCCAACGAGGGCACCGGCGACCCCGCCTTCCCGTTCGGCCGGGCCCGGGTAGGGAGTGACGCAGGAACTCAGGGCCAGCAGCAGCGTGGCCGGCAGGGCGAGTCGAAAGAGGAACGTGGTGTTCATGGCTTCAGGCGGAAAGCGGATGCAGCCTCCCTGCCCCTTCTGACGCGCCCGGGGAGCCGGGCATTCAATCGGCGCCGAAATTCGGGATGCCAAGGCGCTTCGCCATGCGCCTCGGGCGACGCAGGGCCTCGGCCATGCGCAGGGCCTCCTCGGGGCCGCGCACATCCCTGCAATCGGGATGCGGCTCCGGCGCGGCGATCAGGCCGAGTTGGTGCAGGACGTGGGCCGTGCTGTGCTTGTAGGCGGCGGCGCTCATCTTTTCATCGAGGCGGAAGACCAGATCCTCGAAGGACTGGAAGGCCTCGAACAACTTGTACACCCGGGTGTCGAAGCGGCCGCTGCCGGTCTTGAACTTCTTGTCGGCGACGCTGTCGAGCAGCCACATGTCGCGCGCCGCGCAGATCAGCGGGCAGGCACTGACGCCGGCCCCGATGAGCAGGGGCAGGCCGAGGCGGATCGCCGTGGGAATGCCGTAATCGTCGCCGCTGTGCGGGGCGAAGGGCAGGCGCAGGTCCCTGCACATGGCGGCCCAGTAAAGGAAGTGCGGCTCATCGAGCGTGCTGATCTTGCCACCGACATACTTCGGGTGGTGGGCGATCTCGTGCAGCAGCCAGGGCTCGTAGGGCGTGGCCCAGGGCACGAAGGAGGGCTCGAGGGCGTGGGCGATGGCCGGCAGGGTGATGGACTCGGCAATCTCAAAATAGGCATCGCGGCGCGCCTCCGGTTCCAACTGGTTAAGCAGGCGCGAGGTCATGATCATGACCTCGGCGTTGTCATACTGCTGGGCGAGGTCGAGCAGCGGCCGGTAGCGCGCCGCCTTGAACTCCGTGTCCTGCTCCGCGCCACGGGCCGTGACACCGGCGATGAAGCGCTGGGTGGGGAACTCCGCACGGAAGCGCTTCAGCACCTCGGCATAGAGGGCATTGTCGAGCTCGAAAATGTAGCCCGTGTCGGCATTGAGCACGAACACCATCTCAACGCCGTAGTGCTCGCCGCACTCCTGCATCCAGCGGACGCTTTTGACAAAGCCGTCCCAGTCCGGCCGCCCGCCCTGAAAGGGCAGCAGGGTCGCGACGCACAGGCGCGCCTTCGTCGTGTGATCCGCCAAATCCTCCTCGGCCGTGTGGGCCCAGACGGTTTCCTGCCAGCGGGTGGTCGGCGTGAGGTCTTTCGGATCGGAGATGAGGTCGCGCATCGGGCGAGCAGGCTAAAGCGCGATGCTCGGATGGCAACTGTGGCGTGGACTTGCATTCCGCCTCGCCCGCCTGTTAGCCTGCGCCTGTCCCATGGACAGTCCCAATCTCAGCGCCCTGGCTGCCGCCCTGAAGCTCTCGCCGAGCACGGTCTCGCGCGTGCTCAGCGGTCAGGCCGAGCGCTTTCGCATCAGCCCGGCGACCCGGGATCGCGTGCTGGCGGAGGCGGCCAAATCCGGGCTGGTCGTGTTTGACGCCCAACTCACCCTAGAACAAACGTTTTTGCTTCCGTGTTTCCCATGAAATTGCACCCCTGTCTTCTCGCCGCCGCCCTAGTCGGTGGTCTCGCCGCCTGCAAACCCACGGACTCCGGCAGCCCTGCGTCCGCTGCCAGCACCGGCAAACCGCGCGTCGCCCTCGTGATGAAGTCGCTCGCCAACGAGTTCTTCCAAACCATGGCCGAGGGTGCCAAAACGCACCAGGCCGCGCACGCCGCCGACTACGACCTGATCGTCAATGGCATCAAGAACGAAACCGACCTCGCGGAACAGGTCGGGCTCGTCGAGCAGATGGTCGCCCAGGGCGTGCAGGCCCTCGTCATTGCCCCGGCCGATTCGAAGGCGCTGATCCCCGCCCTCAAGCGCGCCCGTGACGCCGGGGTGCTCGTCATCAACATCGACAACCGCCTCGATGCCGACACCCTGAATCAGGCCGGGCTGCAGGCGCCTTTCGTCGGTCCCGACAATCGCGCGGGAGCCCGGGCGGTCGGTGAGGTTCTGGCGAAACAGCTGCAGGCGGGCGACGAGGTGGCGATCCTGGAAGGCGTCACCACCGCCTTCAACAGCCAGCAGCGCCGCGCCGGTTTTGAGGACGCCATGAAGGCCGCCGGCCTGAAGATCGTCGCCGTGCAAAGCGGTCAGTGGGAGATGGAAAAGGCCAATGGCATCGCCGCCGGCCTGCTCGCCGCGCATCCGAAACTGAAGGCCCTGCTCTGCGCCAACGACAACATGGCGCTGGGTGCCGCCGCGTCCGTCCAGGCCGCCGGCAAGGCGGGTCAGGTGCAGATCGTCGGCTTCGACAACATCGCCGCGCTGAAACCCCTGCTCGCCGACGGCCGCGTGCTCGCCACCGCCGACCAGCATGGCGACCAGCTCGCCGTGTTCGGCATCGAGGCCGCGCTGCAGGCGCTCGGGGACAAGACGAGTCCGGCGGGTCGTCAGACGCCGGTGGAGGTGGTCACGAAATGACAATGCCCGAATGCCCCATGCAGGAGGGCAAGCCAATCTCATAGTCCTGAGGCTGCCTCGCCAAGCATGACATCAGCCCTTCCTGCATGCCTCATTACACGCCCTGAACCGAACACCTGATTCGTCTTTCATCATGCGCCGCTTCGCCGACCATCTCATCCTGCTCGCCGTGCTGGCGGGTCTGGTGCTGCTGTTTGGGCTGCTGCGCGACAGTTTTTTCAGTGCGGCGACGCTTGGTTCCGTGGCGAACCGGCTGCCGGCGCTGGCGGTGGTGGCGACCGGCATGACGCTGGTGATGATCACCGGCGGCATTGATCTGTCGGTCGGTTCCCTGCTCGGC
>JAUREI010000033.1 GCA_030827515.1 Prosthecobacter sp.
ATCCTGCAGCTCGCGCAGCAGGGCGTCGAATTCGCGGTCGCTGATCTCCGGCTTCGCCTCGATGTAGTAGAGGCGGTTGTGGCGGTGGAGTTCGTCGCGCAGGACGGCGGCGCGCGCGGCGGCTTCGGCGTGGCTCATGATGCGCCCTGCATAGCCGGAAAGCGCCGGCGGTTCAAGGGCGGGGCGCGGTTGGGAACTTGGGTCATGGCCGGGCGCGCGGGCGGTGATGGCGAGCGTGCCTTGCGTCTTGACCGGAGGACGATGCGTTTCTACGTCAGGCCATTCATGTCTGAACCTTCCACTTCCCCCGCCCAGGGTCGCTTCATCCGGGCCGCGCTCGTGATTTTTCCGGTCGGCACCGTCGTCTTCGGCATCCTCTCCTTCGGTATCTGGTGGTGGAAGCGGGAACAGGTCGAAGAGCGTGGCTACAAATATGCGCTGGCCCTGCGCCGCGACCTGAGCGAGGCCAGTCTGGCACGTCATGCGGGCATACTTGAGGAAGCCCTGCGTCGAACCGACGCCGCACGTTTTCAGGCGGTGGCCGCCTATCTGGAATCGTCGATGGGCGCCGAGAACATGGGCTACCAGGTGCGGCGCGACCGATCCCGGGTCGGTGAGAGCGAGGTCGCCAACGTCGATGTCGAACTGACCGGCAAGCCCCGGCCGCGCGAGGTGGTGCTGCTGCTCGTGCCCTACGGGGAGGATGGCAAGGCGGAGGCGGAAAGCCGGTCGCTGGCGATGTTGATGGGGCTGGCGCACGCGCTCACCGGCGAAACGCGGTCGCGCACCCTGCGCTTCGCCGCCGTGCCGCTTGGGGTCGATCCCCAGGCTCTGGTTCGTTTGGCGGAAGTGGCCGACACCCGGCGCGAGCGGGTGATGCAGGTCTTTGTGCTCGGCGGCAGCAAGGCCGTGGAGGACGCGGTCGACACCGCCTTTCAGGCCGGGCGCACCGGCCTGCTGATCAAGCCCCTGACCCCGCCGGACAGCCTGGAGACCGCCCTCGCGGCCGCCGGCGTTTTGCGCACGGCGCTGCTGGAGGCTGCGGATTAGCGGGGAGAGGCTGTTGATGGCGGATAGTTGATGGTTGATGGAAGTCAGCTTGACCGCTTGACCCCAATGACGCTTGGGGTCTTTCTCGATCACCGATTCACCATCATCTATCAACTCCCTGTCCCCTACCGCTCCGCGTTCTCATCCTTTACACCCCCGGTTTTCGGTCCAAGGGTGACTGCCCATCATGACCCGCCAGGAAAACCTTGAATTTTTCTTCCCCGACGGCAAGACCGTCATTCTGCCCATTGACCACGGCGTCGCCATCCCGGTGCCGGGCCTGGAAAACCCGTTTCCTCTGATCGATGCGGTCAGCCCCTATGTCGACGGCTATGTCATGAACCTCGGCCTGGCCATGCGCGCCGCCGATTCCATGGCAGGGAAGGGCATCTGCCTGCGCACCGACGTCTACAACACCCGGATGACCGGTGAGGGCGCGGGCAGCATCAACGTCTACGGCGCCGAGGAAGCCGAGATGGTCGGTGCCAACGCGGTGATGAACATGCTCTACCCGTGGTCGGTCAGCGAGCGCATCAACTTCCAGGAGTGCGCCGACATCATCCGCTCGAGCATGGATCTCGACATTCCGGTCATCCTCGAGGCGCTTCCTTACGGCCTGGGTCAGACCGACAAATACACGGTCGAAAACGTCGCCTTCGCCGCCCGCCTGGCCGCCGAGCTGGGGGCCGACGTCGTCAAGGTGCCGTATCCGAGCGATGCCAAGCCGGGCGACTTCAAGCGCATCGTCGAGCAGGTCTGGATCCCCGTGGTCATCCTCGGAGGAGCCTCAATGAACGACGATGCCGCCCTGCTGAAGGTGACCGAGGACGCCATGGAAGCCGGGGCTGCCGGCATCGCGATGGGCCGCAACGTCTGGCAGCACCGCAGCCCCGCCGCCATCGCCCGCAGCCTCCACGCCATCGTTCATCAGGATGTCTCGGCTCTCGAAGCTCTGGCCCTGCTGAAGGAACCTCTGCGCTGAGTCGTTGCACCGACAAAGCTTAAAAAAACCGCCCCCGGCGCGGCGTTTCTGTCGTGCCGCCAACCCCCGATTCCCCATGAAACGCACCATCCTTCTGTTTGCCCTGCTGTCCGTCGCCGCTGAGGCTGGCGAGTCGACCCTGCTGAAGTTCAATGCCGAGGATTGGAGCGAGGGCGCACCACCCAAGGAGGTCTTTGTCGTGGATGGCACCATCGAAGTCACGACCCGGGAAGGCAACAAGGTGCTGACTGTGCAGCCCGACCCAATCACCGATGCCAGCGCGCAGCTCGGCGTCTCCGCCGCCGGTGAGGCGGTGATCCAGGCGCGGGTGCTTGGGACCAAGCGCGGCCGCAGTTCGCCAAAGTTCGGCGTTGCCG
The DNA here is from genome assembly GCA_030827515.1 of Prosthecobacter sp. GTDB lineage: Bacteria > Verrucomicrobiota > Verrucomicrobiia > Verrucomicrobiales > Verrucomicrobiaceae > Prosthecobacter. Next base: position 2,410 of record JAUREI010000033.1, read on the forward strand.
TGCACGGCATGAGTGGCCATCGCCTGCTGCTCAACGCACCGAAGCGACAGTTGGAACTGGTGAAGAACGACGAGGTGCTGGCCAGCGCGCCCTTCACCTGGACGAGCGGCGCCTGGGTTTGGCTGAAACTGGAGGCCAAGCGCGGCGAGGGCGAGGCCTGGCAGATCACCGGCAAGGCCTGGGCGGCCGACGCCAACGAGCCGGCTGAAGCCCAGCTCAAGCACGCCGACCAGGGCCTCAAGGGCCAGGGCAAGGCGAGCGTCTGGGGCACGCCTTACTCGGAGCAGCCGATCCACTTCGACGACATCGAGATTCGCGTCGAGACCGCGGCCAAGTGAGGTCATTTGCCAGCCGCGCGGGCGGGGCATGACGCTGGCTAGTGCAGGCGCAGGCGCGACACCGCCACGCGGCCGCCAAAGCAGATTTCCACGTCCGATCCCGGGTCCTGAGGCCGGCCGGCATAGCTGGCGGTGTAGAGATGACCCTCGGGTGTCGCTTCATAGCTCACGGCCAGCGGGCTGCGTGCCGGTTGGCAGGGAACCTGTTCCGGCAATTCCACGTCGCCCGGGGGCAGGTGAGGAAAGTTGAGGTTCCAGAATTCGCCGTCGGCCAGGGGTTCGGTACTGTAGCGGGCGAACAATTTCGCCGCCCAGCGACTGACCCGGGGCCAGTCGACCTCGAGGTCCCGGATGAGGTAATGGGACATGGCGAGCGCCGGCAGGCCATGGTAGGCGGCCTCGCGGGCGGCGGCGAGGGTGCCGGAAATGAAAATGTCCTGACCGAGGTTGCCGCCCGCGTTGACACCGGACAGCACCCAGTCAGGCCGCAGGTTGAGAGCGTGCAAGGCGATGCGCACGCAGTCGGCCGGGGTGCCGTCGACTGCCCAGCGACGCTCGCCGACCTCATCCACCCGGATCGGGGTGCGGGTGGTGACGCGGTGGCCGCACATCGAGTGTTCCCGGGAGGGGGCGACCACGTGCAGGGTGCCGAAGGGGGCGACTGCCCGGGACAGGGCGGCCAGGCCGGGTGCGTTGATGCCGTCGTCGTTGGTCAGGAGGAGGTTCACTGTTGACTTCGATCCGGGACGCAGGCTCGACTGTCAATCCTGGAGCTTGATGAACAGTTCATGCGAACATTGAAAAGCCCAAATCCGCACTTGTTGGCTTCCGGGCATGTGCTAGCCTCGATGAGGGGTCTGACTCCCCGTGACCATCATGTTCGAATCGATTCGCCGGGCGAAACTGCAGCGCGAGGGCCTTTCCTGCGGGCGGGTTCGCCGCAAGCACCAGGAGGGTGATCTGCTCGATGAGTTGCGCACTCGGCCGGCCGTCACGGCCCTGCTGTTCCTGGCCTTTTTCATTGGCCTGGCCATGCTCATGCAGGTCGGGGCGGCCGTCATGCCCGGCACGGTGGCCCCCCAGCCGGCGACCTACCTCTTCGCCACCGCCCTGGTGGCGGCCATGATTGTGCACGTGCGGGTGTCGCTGGTGGAGGATGTGGCCGACAACACGGAGCTGCTGCTCGTGCTGGGCACCCTGCTTTTGCAACTCGGTGGCCACGTGCTCATGCTGCAGTTTGGACAGCGCGAGGGCTGGACCGGCGCCCTCCTGGTCATGGCCCTGCCTCACGCCTTTGCGCCGCTCGTGCTGGCGGTCACCCTGGGTCGGCGTATGGGACTTTTTGCCGCCCTTTATGGCACCCTGCTCGGCACTCTGGTCTGCGTGGCCGTGAACCCGCCCACTTACCTTGCCAGTTCAGTGCTGGTTGGTTTCCTGGTCGTGCAGTTCACCCGCCGGGTGCGTCGCCGCAACCGGCTGTTTGCCTCGGGGGTCTATGCCGGTGCCATGGCGGGGATTTTCTCCCTGCTCCTATACCAGACGGGCGGAGGGTCCTTCGAGGGGGGCATCCTTCTGCGCGTCATGGGGGTGCCGTTTCTTGTGGGTGTCGTCACCGGCCTGCTCGTAGGTGGTTTGCTCCCGGTCATCGAAAGCCTTTTTGGCGTGACCACCGAAGTCTCCTGGCTGGAACTGGCGGACCTCAATCACCCGTTGATGAAGCGCCTGAGCATTGAAGCGCCCGGCACCTACCACCACAGCCTGGTGGTCGCCAACCTTTCCGAGGCAGCTGCCGAGGCGATCGGGGCCAACGCCGCGATGACCCGTGTCTGTGCCTACTTCCACGACATCGGCAAACTGACCAAGCCGGAGTACTTCATCGAGAACATGGATCCGGCGGACAATCCGCACGATGACCTGACGGCGCGGATGAGCGCCCTCATTCTCATCGCCCATGTCAAGGATGGCGTCGACCTGGCCATCAAGCACAAGCTGAACTGCAGCATCATCGACGTCATCGAGCAGCACCACGGCACGTCGCTGACCCATTACTTTTACCATCGCGCCCTGGAGCAGCAGGCGGAAATGATGCGCCGGGTCAGCGAGGGCAAGTCCAAGGAGGATGACGTCCCGAAGGTCAGTGAGGAGGTGTTCCGCTACCCGGGACCGCTGCCGCAGTTCAAGGAATCGGCCATCATTTCATTGGCAGACGCCGTCGAGAGTGCCTCGCGGGCCATGGAAAAACCCAATGCCTCGCGACTTGAGACCCTCGTCGATGAGATCGTGTTCGACCGCATGCGCGACGGCCAGTTGGACGAGTGCGATTTGACGATTGCGGATCTGGCGCGGGTCAAGGCCAGCTTCGTCAAGACCCTGCTGAGCATGATGCACAGCCGTATCAAGTATCAGAAGGTCGTCGAGGTCCCCGCGGCTGCCGCTCCGCCGGTGCATGACGGCCTCACCGTTGTCATGGACTCCCCCTATGCCGCCGAGAATGGGGGTGAGGCGCGCAAGCGGCAGGTGCGCAAGACGCCTCCCGCCTCCGCCGCGTGAAACCCCGGATTCGACTTTACAACCGCCAGCGCGGCCACCGACCGGACCTACCCTGGCTGCGCCGTGTCATCCGGCGCGCCCTGCCGGCCTGCCTGAAGGCCGTCCAATCGGCGGAAGCGCCGCTGGGCGGTCTGGAGGAAGTTGAGATCACCCTGATCAGCGACTCCGAGATCGGCCAGGTCCATGCGGACTTTCTTGGCGATCCCGAACCCACCGATGTCATCACCTTCCACCATGGCGAGATTTTGATCAGCGCCGACACGGCGGTCCGGCAGGCGGGGGAGCAGGGAGAGACACCCGACCGGGAGTTGGCGCTCTATGCCGTTCATGGACTCCTTCACCTGGCCGGATGGGATGACCATGAAGCCGAAGAGGCGGCGGCAATGGCCGCCCTGCAGGCGGCGATCCTTGAAGCGGCGGTCGACGAAACTGCGGGCTGAATGCATTTCGTTCTTGGTTTCCAAGGCCGGGTCGAGGTAACATGATTTTCCATGAAACACATCCTCTTGTGTCTCGTCCTGGTTGCTGCCTCTTTTGTTGCCTCGTGCAAAAAGAGCGAGGCGCCCAAGGAAGAGGCCAAGCCCGCGGAAGCTGCCGAGAAGGCTCCAGAGGCCAAAAAGTAAGATCCAAGCCGCTTAGGCCGACCTGGGGTGCAGGCGGTTTTCGCCTGCACCCTTTTTTTCAGATCGGGGCACTTTCTGGAAGATCGTCCTTGCCAATGCTGGTGCCTTGGGAAATCTCCTGAGGCTCCCGAGGATCCCTTCCCGCATGGCCGAACGCTACACGATTCACGACCAACTCGGCGCCGGAGGTGTCGGGACGGTCTATCGTGCGTTTGACCATCAGTTGGGCCGCTGGGTGGCCATCAAGCGCCTGATGAGCGCCGGTGAGGCGGGTGATGACACAGTCCGCGTCAGCGAATTGCGACGGGAGGCGGACGCTCTCGCCGCCCTGCGCAATCCGAACATCGTGACCATCTACGATGTTGCCAGCGACAGCCAGGGTGTCTTTCTGGTCATGGAGTTGCTGGATGGCGAGGATCTGGCCGACGTTGTCGCGCGCGGGCCGCTGCACTATGACGATTTCAAGGAGTTGGCCTCGCAGACCCTTGAAGCCCTGCTGGCCGCTCATCAGCGGCAGATTCTGCATCGCGACATCAAGCCCGAGAACATCAAGGTGGAACGCCTGCCGGGCGGGCGCATGCAGTCGAAGCTGATCGACTTTGGCCTGGCGCGCGCCGGCTTGCATGCCGGAAAACAGACCGAGGACCTCAATGGGACGGTCATGGGCTCGGTGTTCTACATGGCTCCGGAGCAGCTCACGCGGCATCCGGTCGATGAGCGGACGGATCTCTACTCGTTGGGGGCCGTCTTTTATGAGGCGCTTTCCGGCCAGAAAGCCTTCGATGGACCCACCGTGGCCGCCGTCATCGACAAACACGTCAACCACGAGATCGTTCCCCTGCATGTCATTGCGCCTCACGTGCCCCCCTGGCTTGGAGCCTGGGTGCTAAGGCTCATGGCCCGCAATCCGGACGACCGTCCCAGCAGTGCCCAGCACGCTATCGAGGAATTTCGGGCCTGGGAAAAGGTCTCCTCCGCGCCGATGACCATGCCCTGGATGCCCATGGGCTACGGGTTTGCCCCGCCGACGGTGGCACCCGAAGTCATTGCTGTGGCGAAGCCGGTCGTGGAAATGGCCGCGCAGACGGGAGCCCTGCCGCCGCGCCGCACGACGGCGCAGGTGACCCGCCCCGGGGGCATGCGCAGCAGTGCCATGATCAGGCCGGCCGTCCGCAAGCCGGCGACCCAGACGCTCAACAAACCACCCGCCCACCAGGGTTTCGGGCGGTCCATGGCCCGGTGGCTGATGGTCGGCGCCATTCTGTCGGTGATCGCCGCTGTTGCCTGGTTTTGGCTTGGCCGGGGAAGGGCACCCGAGCCGGTGAAATCCAGCCAGCCTACCGCGTCGCCGGTCAAGCCCCTCTTTCAACTGCCCGTGGACCGCGTCTTTCCTCCGGCGAGTGAAGACCTGAGTCTGCACCTCGTGGCGGAAGTGGGGGCCTCGGTCGACGGCCGACCGACCGAGGTTGCCTTGAACCAACCCGTCCAGGTCTGGCATGATCTGGCGGGTCGTGGTGGCGTCGTGACCTTGCAGCCTGCACGGGGTCAGTCCGGGCCGGTGCGAGTGAACTGGCCGGTCGCGCCCGGCTTCAGTGGTCCGCGGTCAAACCGCCGGGTGTTGAGTTTTGGCTCCGCCCCCGGGGTGGTGAGCCAACTCGAGGGCCGTGCCAGGGAGGTCGACGCCATGCCTTTTGGCAGTCAGGCGGTGCGGGGGGAGCGCGGTCTCACGATGGCGGTGGTTTTTCAGGCTGAAACTGGTGAGCCATCGATTCGCCTCCTCGACCTCTCGGCATCCGGCGGACAGGGCGGGGTCAGCCTGCATCTGAGCGGAGACGGGCAGGTTCGCGCCGACTTTAGAAGTGGCGGACAACACCACTCGATGACCCTGCCAGCCCTGGATGCTCGTCGGCCCTGTCTGGTGGTGTTGACCTGGCAGGCCTCCACGGGCATGCTGGGGCTGAGTGGGCGTGAAGCCAATGGTCGGACGGCCCTGGCCAAAACCGGCAGACTTGCAGCGCCGACAATGCCCCTGGGGCAGTTCGTGCTCGGCGGTGAGGGAGGTGCGAGGGAGGGCCGATTCAAGGGGTATCTCGCCGAGTGCCTTGTCTATGCCTCGGCACTCAAGGCCGATCAGGTGCAGTTGCTTGCCGGCAAACAACTTCCCGATTATTACTTCAATGCGTTGAACGACCCCAAGCTGCCCCGCCAGCGTCCGTTGACGGAGCGACTCACTGTCAAGAAAGCCCGCATCGGCCCTCGCAGTGAATGGAAGCCGGACGCTTCCGAAGTGGCCGAGGATGTCTGGCTCGCCTTGGACGGCAACCCCACAACGCGCTGGCGCACCGCCAAGCCGCAGGCACCGGGCCAGTGGCTGCAGGTCAGTCTCCCAGTGGAAAAGGAAATCTCGGGTCTGGCGATGGATGTTGCCTGTGTGCCTGCCGAACAGGCGCAGGCCTACAAGATTGAAGTCTCCACCGACGGCAAAAATTGGTCGCAGGCAGCGGTCGGCGAGGGTGGCAAACCGGTGATGGAGATCCTTTTCACCGCTCCGGTCAAGGCACGGCATGTGCGCATCCACCAGGCGGGCAGCAGACCGGTGGAACGCTGGGGGGTGGCGGAACTCGAGATTTTCGCCCGCTGAAGCACCGGCCTACCTCAAAGGGGTTGCGGCTGGAACGAAACGGCGCTTTCATAGTCCAGCACCAGCACGCGCCAATTCAGCCGTTTTGCCCCATGAGAGCCTTTGTCCCGCTTCCCCCGGTTATTTGTGCCCTGCTGCTCGCTGCAGGGCTGCCGGCCTCCGCCACCGCCCAGGGCGGCAAGGCGGGCGTTCAGGAATTTGATCCCCGCGCCTTCCCCGGGCAGATGGTGGACGATGTCATCGTGCCGGTGCCGAGCGAGGTTTTCACGGTGCTCGACAAACTGGGATCGCCCAACTGGCACCAGGAGGTTCGCAAGGAGAAGCCGCCAAAGACCGGCGACCGCACGCGGCTGTCGCTGCTGTTCGGTGTCACCGTCGCCGAAGGCTTCGTCGCGGTTCAGGCCGAGGACAAGGAATCGGTCAAGGACATCGGTCGCGATGTCATCGACCTTGCCACCGCACTTGGCCTGATCAAGTCGGTGCGCCCGCACGCGCAGGCCATCCTCGATGCCGCCGACAAGGGCGACTGGGCCAGCATCCGCAAGGAGTTCGACAAGACCCAGAAGACCGTGCGCGATGCCATGGATCAGATGAAGGATGCTGATCTTTCCCAGTGTGTCAGCCTCGGCGGCTGGCTGCGCGGCACGGCCAGTGTCACCTCGGTCGTGACCAAGAACTTTTCGGCGGACAGTGCCGAACTCCTCAATCAGCCGATGCTGGTCGAGCATTTCCTGGCACGCATTGAACGCATGGGCCGCGATCGGCGCGAACATGACGCGGTCGCTGACATCGCCAAGGGTCTCAAGACCATCCTGGCCCGGATGGAGGGGGCCGTCGACGGCTTCACTCGTGACGCCGTGCGCGACATTGGCAAGGTGTGCGAGTCGCTGCTTGCCGAAATCCGAAACGTGAAGTGAACCAAGCCGTTGCCGCCAACACCGGATCGCCATGATTTTCACTGTCACCCTCCTTCGTCGTGCCGCCCTGCTGCTGGCAGTTTGCTTGCTGCCGGTGCTGCCGGTTTTTGCGACCATCGACGACGCCCACAGCTTCGCCATGGAGGCTGCCATCCCCTTCGTGAAGAAGGGCTTCATCGTTCGCGAGGACTATTGGAACGGCGAGGTCAAGAGCGGTCAGCGCCTGATGGTCAAGCATCAGATGTTCAAGGGGAACGAATATGCCTTCTGGATCGGCTGTCCCGAGGACGATGCCGAGTTCGAATTGACGGTGCTTGATGAAAAGGGGGTGGAAATCGCCCTCGATTTCACCGCCAGCCAGTATTTCGCCAGCATGCGGGTCAATCCGCCGCGCAGCGGCACCTACACCGTCATTTTCTCCGTCAGTTCCAAGAGCAGCAAGAGCTTGTATTGGGCCCTGGCCTACGGCTATCGCTGACCGCCCGGCCATGCCCGTCGAGACCCTCAGTTACGAGACACCGCAGTTCCTGCAGAAGCTTCTCGGGCACGACTTGGCCGGCCTCCGCCTGATTGCCGAGATCACCGGTGCCCAAATCGCCTCGCGGGATGCATGGGTGCGCATCGAGGGTAGCGAGCCGGAAGTCCGCTACGCGCGCGAGATTTTTGTCCAACTCGAGCGCTTGCGCCGACAGGGTGGCGTAATCACGCCGTCGCTTCTGCAACTGGTGGCGGAAAGCGTGCTCACCGCTCATGACGAGCCGGCGCCCGCCGACGCCTTGGTGAGCCTGCGACTGGCGGGGTCGGCGAAAAAGCCGCCGGTTCTGGCCAAGACCCGCGGCCAGATTGCCTACGTGCAGGCGATGCGGGAACATGAGGTGGTGTTTGGAGTGGGGCCCGCGGGCACCGGCAAGACTTACTTGGCCATGGCACAGGGACTGCATTTTCTGCGTGAAAAGGTGGTGCAACGCCTTGTGCTGACACGTCCTGCCGTGGAGGCCGGCGAGGCGCTGGGCTTTTTGCCCGGCGACCTCAAGGAGAAAATCTTTCCCTACCTGCGGCCCCTCTATGACGCGCTCTACGACATGCTCGATCCCGACGAGGCTGAGCGCATGATTGAGCGCGGTGCCATCGAGATCGCGCCCCTGGCCTACATGCGCGGCCGCACGCTGAAGAACGCCTTCATCATTCTGGACGAGGCCCAGAACACGACCAGCGAGCAGATGCTCATGTTTCTCACCCGTCTGGGGGAGGGCGCACGTGCGGTGATCACCGGAGACCCCTCCCAAGTTGACCTTCGCCGGCATGTGCGTTCCGGGCTGCGCGAGGCGGTCGAGGTGTTGCATGGGGTGGACGGCGTTCGCTTTGTCCAGTTCCTGCCCAAGGACATCGTGCGCCTACCAGTCGTCCAGCGCATCATTGAAGCCTACGACCGGCATCGGGCGGCCGTCGCCCGACCGGCTCCCGCCGGTGAGGGTTGACCCGGCTTTTTGCAAACTTCCCGAGACAAACCCGCCGACGGGATTATCTTGGCAAACATTCCGCATGTTCGACATCTTTTCCAATCCGCTCTACACCTTCGGCATGGGCTTCGGGCTCGGCTGCGTGTTCTGGTTCATGTCCGCCTTTGCCCATTGGCGGACCCGGGGGGAGTTCCGTCGCTACAAGTCGCACCTGAGCGACAAGCTTGAACTGGATGCCTGCCAGCTTCAGGAGACCAACAAGGACCGCGCCCGCCTGGCGCAGGAGAACGAAAACCTTCGCATTCAGGTCAGCCGACTCAACGACCGGCCGGAAAACAAGCTGCAGCGCGATCTGGAGATCCTGGCGAGGGCGGAGAAGCACATGCTGGTCAACGCTCCCGGCTTTGCCCCCGCTTGGGAGATGGCCAAGACCCAGGCACAGTCGCAACTGGAAACCGAGGAGAAGGGCATGTCCTTTCCCCAGAAGATCTTTCGCAAGCTGACGGGTGGCGGTTCCGCCGCCCTGCAGGAGACTTCTGCACACAGCCAGGAGACTGCCAAGAGCGGCGGCCTCTGAAGCTGGCTTCTGCTCAGGGTGCAGCCCGCAGCAGGGCCGGGATGCGATCTCCCGGTTCGGCCAACTGGCGGCTCTCAAGCAGTCCCAGGGCTTCCGCCTTCGTCAGCAGACCGGCCCGCCAGAGGTATTCGACGCTGTTTTGAACGGCAAGGGCCTCGTGCAGGTTGCCTTCCTTGAGCACCCCCGCCAAGGCTTGGCGGGCGGCATCCTTGTCGCCCAGGTGAGCCAGTGCCTCGGCTGCGACGCCTCGCACATCCGGCCAGGCATCGGTCAGCAGGACAAGCAGGGCTTGCCGGGCGGGTTTCGCCGCCTGACCGAGGATCAGACAGCCGGTGGCCGCCCAATAACGAAGCAGCGGTTCCGGATCGGCCAATGCGTTGATCAATTCAGGCAGATCGGCGATGGAGCGTGAGGTGGCCTTGTCGGCAAGGTCGATGACCTGCTCCAGGGGGTAGTCCGAACTTTGGGCATACTCGAGGAGGGTGCGCCCCTCGGCCAGTCGCGCATACATGCCTTCGGGGATGAAGCCGGTGTCGCGTGTGGCGAGCATTTCACGGCGAAGCTCGGCGCGCATGGCCTCCAGCCTGGCCGCCTGTTCGGGGGTGTCCGCCAGGTTGCTCACTTCATGGGGGTCCACGCGCAGGTCGTAAAGTTCCTCAGAGGACTTGGGTAGCCAGTAGGCGGCCTGGATGGGGTTGCATTTCCCGGCCTCAAAGGCGGCGTGCCAGGAACGCATGCTGGGCTGGACCTGAAAGGCGTAGGTGTAGCGCTGCCCCCACGGACGGTGCGGGCTGTAATTTCGGATGTAGCGAAAATCGCGATCGCGAAGGGCGCGCGACGTGTCGTAACGTTCGTCCATGCGGCCGCGAAACAGGAAGACCTGCTCGCGGGCCGGTGCCCGGTGTTCGCCGAGGAAGGGGCGCCCCTGGTAGGTCGGGGGCACCTCGAGCCCGCACAGGCTGAGCACGGTGGCGGGCAGGTCGACAAAACTGACCGGTTCCTCGATCCATGAACCGGCTTCGGCGGGGCGCCAATCCTTCCATTGGTCTGGGATGCGGATGATCAGGGGAACGCGCGTGCCGGAGTCATGGAGGTTGCGCTTACCTCGCGGGAGAGCGCCGCCGTGATCGCCATAGTAAAAAACGATCGTGTTGTCGGCCTCGCCGAGTCGCGCCAGTTCATCGAGCACGGCACCTACCTCCGAGTCCATGACCGTCATCTGATCATGGTAGTTGGCCCAGTCGCGCCTAAGTTCCGGGGTGTCCGGGTGATAGGGAGGCAGGGCAACGTCCTCCGGGAGCACGCGGAAGGTGGTCTTGCCGGGTTTGGGCGCGACCTGGCTTTCGTGGCTGCTGGTGAAATTGAAGACGGCAAAGAAGGGCTGGCCCGGCTGGCGGTTGCGATAATGGGCCTTGCGGCTGCTCTCGTCCCACACCTTGCGCTTGCCGGCGAAGTTGTAGTCCTCCTTGCTGTTGTTGGTGCAGTAATAGCCGGCCGCACGCAGGTGTTCGGGATACATCAGGTGGTCGGCCGGGTAGGGCACCCTGCTGCGGTGGTTGTGGAGTCCGGAGGCGCAGGCATAGCGACCGGTGATCAGGGTGGTTCGCGCGGTGCTGCAGACGGGGGCGTTGGCAAAGGCACGGCGGTATCGCAAACCCTCCGCGGCCAGTCGGTCGAGGTTCGGGGTCTGAGCCAGGGGTTCGCCGTAACAGCCCAGCCAGGGGCTGTTGTCCTCGCTGGTGATCCACAAGACATTCGGACGTTCGGCGGCGGCAAGGGGCAGAACTAGCAGAGCGCAGGCGATCAGGCGGAGGACGGGCATGGCGCTGAAACGCACGTCTTGACGCCGGCTTTCGAGGTTCTGGGCGACAGACCGTGCGGCCGGCTTGCCAGGACAACCGAATCGAACTAGAGTCGACCATGAATGTGCGCTTTGAGCCGCTGGATGGATTGCGGGTGACCGTGGATGATGTCCACTACGACCCGTCACGACCGGCTCCGCCCGATCGGCCGCACCCTTTTCTGTACCACGTTTCCATCCACAACGAGTCTGGCGTGACCGTGAACATCTTTGGTCGCAAGTGGATCGTGCGCGACAGCGACGGCGACACCCTCGTGGTCGAGGGTGACGGCGTCGTTGGCCAGTTCCCCAAGTTGGAGCCGGGCGAGACCTTCAGCTACAACTCCTATCACGTCATCAAGGCCGAGAGCACCGCGACCGGTTCCTTTTTTGGCACAACGCGGGAGGGACGGCCGGTTTGCGCGCGCATCCCCCGTTTTGAGATGCATCCGCCGCTGCTGGCCTGAATTTGGCGGAAGGAGTGGTCGATTGGGCACGTTTTCAGCGCACCATGCGACGCCTCTTGATTGCCTGCCTGTTCCTTGCCGCCCCAATCGCCGGTGCCGCCGGCCTGGCCGGTTCGCGGCCGAATGTGATCTTCATCCTCACCGATGACCAGGGCTACGGTGACCTCTCGGCCCATGGCAACCCGGTGCTCAAGACGCCGAACCTCGATCGTCTGCGCAGCGAGAGCGTGCGGTTCTCGGAATTCATGGTCAGCCCGACCTGTGCCCCGACCCGCAGCGCCCTGCTCACCGGCCGTCATGAATTCCGCAACGGCGTCACCCACACCATCCTTGAGCGGGAGCGACTCGATCCGAAGGCGGTCACCGTCGCCCAGGTGCTGAAGATGGCCGGCTACACGGCAGGGTTGTTTGGCAAGTGGCACCTTGGCGACGAGGCCGACTACCGTCCGGTCGCGCGAGGTTTTGACGAACAGTTCATCCATGGCGGCGGCGGCATCGGTCAGAGTTATCCGGGCAGCTGCGGTGACGCCCCCGGCAACAAGTACTTTGACCCCGCCATCCTGCACAACGACCGCTTCGTGAAGACGAAAGGCTACTGCACCGACATTTTCTTTGAGCAGGCCACCCGCTGGATGGAAGGGGTCAAGGGTCGACAGCCCTTTCTCTGCTGGCTGGCCACCAATGCGCCGCATGGTCCCTACATCGCCCGGCCCGAGGATCGGGCCCTGTATGAAGGGCGAGGTCTGGGGGTCGACACCGAGAACTTCTTTGGGATGATCCACAACATCGATGAAAACGTCGGCAAGTTGCTTGCCCGGCTCGACGAGTGGGGCATCGCCAAGGACACGCTGGTGGTGTTCATGAACGACAATGGCGGAACCGCCGGCGTCAAGGTCTTCAATGCCGGCATGCGTGGCGCCAAGGGAACCCCTTGGCGCGGCGGCACACGCGCCATCTCGCTGTGGCGCTGGCCGGGAACGCTGCAGCCTGCCGACTGTGGTGCCCTCGCCGCTCATGTTGATGTCTTTCGCACCTGGTCGGCCCTGGCCGGGGCTCAACTGCCGGAGACGGCGGAACGTCAGGTGGAAGGACGCAGTCTGCTGCCCCTGTTGGAAAACCCCGCCGCACCGTGGCCGGATCGACATCTGGTCAGCCATGTTGGCCGTTGGACCAAGGGCAGCGACTACCAGGAAGCCAAGGAGCGCAATGCCAGCATACGAGACACCCGCTACCAGCTTGTCAGCGCCCCGCAGCCAGCCCGCAAGGGACAGCCAGCAACACCGGTGGTGTGGCAGCTGTTTGACCTGCTTGAGGATCCGGGGCAGGAGAAGGACATCGCCAAGGACAAACCGGAGGTGGTGGAGGCCCTGCGTTCGGCATACGATGCGTGGTGGGATTCCCTGAAGGGTCAGGCAGACCTCAACGAGAAGGCCAAGGGGCCGGAATTGAACCCCTTTGCCGAACTGTATTGGCGCCAGTTTGGTGGTGGCCCGACGGCCGAGGACCGTGAGCGCATGAATCCGGATCGTGCCTGGAGCTTTGAATCAGCACGGGCGCGCAAGAAATAAAAAGGCCGGGGGACTTTCGCCCCCCGGCCCCGAGACTTTGCAGAACCGCTCTGGCACAGGAGCGGGACGGGCTCACAGGCCCTTGCTGGTGATGTACTTGACCAGGTCGACGACGCGGTTCGAGTAGCCCCACTCGTTGTCATACCAGCTGACCAGCTTAAAGAACTTGCTGTTCAGTTCGAGACCGCTGCCGGCGTCGAAGATCGAGCTGTGCGAATCGTGGATGAAATCGGTGCTGACCACTTCGTCGGTCGTCCAGGCAAGCACACCCTTCAGGTAGGTCTCGCTGGCCTTCTTCATGGCTGCGCAGATCTCGGCGTAGCTGGTCTCCTTGACGGTTTTCACCGTGAGGTCGACGACCGAGACAGTCGGGGTCGGGACGCGGAAAGCCATGCCGGTGAGCTTGCCCTTGACCTCGGGGATGGCCAGGCCGACGGCCTTGGCGGCGCCGGTGCCGCTCGGGATGATGTTGATGGCGGCGCTGCGCCCCCCCTTCCAATCCTTCTTCGAGGGACCGTCGACGGTCTTCTGGGTGGCGGTGTAGGAATGCACCGTGGTCATCAGACCTTCCTCAATGCCGAAACCTTCCTTGAGCAGGACGTGGACGACCGGGGCAAGGCAGTTCGTCGTGCAGGAGGCGTTCGAGATGACGTGGTGATTGGCCGGATCGTACTTCTCGTGGTTGACGCCCATGACGACGGTGATGTCCTCATTCTTGCCGGGGGCGGAGATGATGACTTTCTTGGCACCGGCAGTGATGTGGCCCATGGCCTTCTCCTTTTCGGTGAAGAGACCGGTCGATTCGATGACGATGTCGACGCCGAGTTCCTTCCAGGGCAGGGCGGCCGGGCCCTCGCGGACGGCGAGGCACTTGATCTCGTGGCCGTCGACCACAAGCACGTCGTCCTCGGCGACGTCGGGGCTGGACTTCTTGGAGTAGACCTCCTCACGGGCGCGGCCCTGGGTGGAGTCATACTTGACGAGGTAGGCCAGATTGTCGGCGGGCACGAGGTCGTTCACGGCGACGACGTCGATCTCCTTGCCCAGGAGGCCCTGATCACAGATTGCTCGAAAAACCAGGCGGCCGATGCGCCCGAAACCATTGATGCCGATTTTGACCATGTTGTGTGTGCGGAGTGGAGTGTAAACCGGCAGCAATATGCGTGCCGGGAGCCATGCTTAGTGCGGAACTGCGGGGGCGTCAACTGCGGACGGCGGTGCCGTCGGGGCGGTCCCGGGCCGGCTTTCCGGCTTCAGGAGTCCAGGAGCCGGGCGCTGATGCCGTCAACCATGGCCCGGAAATCGTCGGCCTTGGTCATCCGCTGGGAAACGACCTTGCAGGCGTGGATGACGGTGCCGTGGTCACGTCCGCCGAATTCCTCGCCGATCTGGACGAGCGGCAGTCGGATCATCTGGCGGGTCAGGTACATGGCGACCTGACGGGCTTCGGCGATGTTCTTCGGCCGGCGCGGACCGGTGAGGTCGCTGACGCGCAGGTCGTAGTGGGTGGCCACGGTTCTCTGGACACGGTCGACCGTGATCGACTTGGCCGGTTCATCCTCGATGACATCGTGCAGGAAGGCACTCAGGGCTGATTCCGTTTCCAGGCTGCCCTCCAGCGAAACATGGGCGGCAACGCGCATCAGGGCGCCTTCCAGCTTGCGGACGTTGGTGCGCACGCGCTGGGCGATGAATTCAATGATCCACGGGGCAAGGGTCACATTGAAGCCGGCCATCTTGTGGCGAAGAATGGCGGTGCGGGTCTCCAAGTCTGGGGTCTGGATCTGGGTGGTGAGCCCCCAGTCGAAACGCGAAACCAGGCGGCTCTCCAGGTTCTTCATCTCCGCCGGCGGCCGGTCGCTGGCAAGGACGATCTGGCGGGCGTTGTTGAACAACTCATTGAAGGTGTGGAAAAACTCCTCCTGGGTGCTGTCCTTGCCGCCGAAGAAGTGCACGTCATCGATGAGGAGGACGTCGACCTTGCGGTATTTTTGGCGGAACTGCGCGAAGTTCTGCTTCTTGATCGATTCGACGAACTCGTTGGTGAACTGCTCGGACGTGACGTAGCGGACGACGGCGCGTTTTTTGCGCATCAGCACCTCCTGACCGATGGCCTGCATGAGGTGAGTCTTGCCGAGACCCGTGGCGCCGTACAGGAACAGAGGGTTGTAGATGCGGCCGGGCTTTTCAGCGACGGCGCGGGCAACCGCCGCCGAATAGCTGCAGTTGGTGCCGACAACGAAGCTGTCGAAAGAGTACTTCGGATTCAGTCCGGCCTCACCGAGCGTGCGCGGAGCCAAGTGTTCGGTGACCGCAACATGCGGCGAGGCCCGATCCGGGGCGGGTTGCGGACCACGAGCGGCCTTGGTGCCAGCGCTTCTGCCTGCGGGGGTGAAGGCCACGGGATCGCTGGCGACCGTGAATTCAATGCGGGCGGCGGTGCCCAGGACCTCCGCAGCGGCGTCGTTGAGAATGCCTTCGAAATTGCTTTCGATCCAGAGTTGATGGATGGGGTTCGGCACCGAGATCAGCAGTCGGTGGCCGTCTTCGACCCGGGCGCGGGTCCCGGAAAAGCAACGGCTGAAATTGTCCTCGCCTAGTTTGCGGCGCAGGATCGCGCAAATTTGCTCCCAACCGGCGGCTTCAAGCAGGGTGAACTCGGGCTGTGACGGATTGTCGGTTCCATTGGCAGGTGATGGGGCAGGGTGTTCATCGGGATGGTTCTCCATGGTCTTAGTGCTGAGGCTGCGAACGGCTGTCGGGAAGGGGACGAAGAGGGCGCTGATTCAGGCGATAAACCAGCGAGGAAATTTATTTTTTAAAAACCATAAATCTCTATGACGAAAGCGTCACCCTCCACAAGAGATTCTTCACTTCTTTTTTAAACTTTTGACTTCAATTTCCCGAGCGCGCTTTGTTTTTTTTGAAGAGCGCGTTGAGGAACGTGAACAAGCCCGTGAACAACCGGTGAACAAGCTGTTGGCAAGCGGGTTTTTTTGTGTGCAAGCACAGACTGGCACGGTTCCTTAATTCCGGTGATGTCGATAGTGATTGGGCTTGCCAGCCGTGCGCTTTGGCCTTTCTAATCTTTCGCGGTCGTGGGTTTTACCAGGCCGGCGTCAATCCGATGTCTGATCAAGCGACCACCGCCGCCGAGATCGCCCGCAGGGCGAAGTCCAATCTCGCCCTTGCGCTGGCCTGCCTTCCCGCAGAACGCCGTCGGGACATGACGACCTTTTATGCTTTTTGCCGGGTCGTGGATGATATGGCCGATGATCCGGCCATCGCCGCCGAGGATCGGTTGGCGGGCCTGGAAGCCTGGCGTAGCTGCGTGGCCGAGTGCATGGGAAATGGCGATCCGGTGCTGGATGCGACGGTGCTTCTGCCCGTCCGATACGGATTCCCCCGCGAGTGGTTGGTGGAGATCATCGACGGTGTTGCCAGCGACCTGGGTCGTGTCCGCTATGAACACTATGAGGAACTGTTGCAGTACTGCTACAAGGTGGCTTCGGTGGTCGGTCTGGTCAGCGCAGAAATTTTCGGCTGCCGTGATCCGCGGTCGCGCGATTACGCGGTGAAACTCGGCTATGCGCTTCAACTGACGAACATCCTGCGCGATGTCGGGCAGGACGCGCGGGAAAGCGGCCGCATCTATCTCCCCCTGGAAGATCTTCGGAGATTCGGGGTGACAGAATGTCAGATCTTGGAGGAGCGGCCAGGGGAGGGCTTTTTTGCCCTGATGGATTTTGAGCATGAAAGAGCCCGCGCTCTCTTTGCCGAGGCGGACGAGGCTTTGCCCGCGTTGGATCGCACGGCCCTCCTGCCGGCCCGGATGATGGCGCAGGTCTACCGCGAAATTCTTGAGCAACTGAAGCGTCGACGATATCCTGTGTTCCGCGAACGCTGCCGTCTGTCGGCACTCCGCAAGGGGTGGATCCTTTTGGTGCATCTGGGCCGCGCTTGGTTGGCACGATCGATCGGATCCTGATTCCCACCGAGGCTGAACAAAAAGCCGGGTTTGGACGTCGAAAACATGTGACACGCTTCCCTGCTGGCATGGAAGAATTGTCTTGAAAGGCTTGGAATCTAAGAAACCTTAAGTTCATGAAGACGCGTCCCCTGTTGAATTGTCTGGCAATGGCCGTCTTGGCCATCCTGTCGCCCCTCCATGGGGTGCAGGCCCAGCAGGCGCCGACTTATGTGCCACCACCGCAACAGCAGCAACCGCCGCCCGGTTATGCGCCGCCCCCTCCGCGCTCCTCCTACTATGTGAGTCCGCTCGAGTTTCTTCCGACCTTCGGTCGCAAGTTCGGTGAAATGTTCCGCCGGGTATTTTACGGCGATGCCCCGCCTCGCGGGTATGCCCCGCCTCCAAATCAGGGACGCAATCTGGATCAGCCGCCCTCCGGATATCCCCGCGGTGCCGCACCCCCGCCGCCCTCACAACCCTATCCCCCACAGCCGCGCTACGAGACGCCTCAGCCTCGCTATGAGACACCGCCGGCACCGCAACCCGGTGCCACTCCTGCGACCCGCTCCGAGCCCGCCCCACCACCGCGCCCGCCGACTCGCAGTCAACCTTCGGTCGCCCCCACGGTCAAACCGCCAACTGCCCCCCCTCAGACGGCTTCAAAACCTTCCGCCACGCAACCCGCCAGAGAGTCCGTGACGACTCCGTCCAAACCGGAGCCTCAACCGTCGAGCAAAACGGTGGCTGATGAGCCATCGCCTTCGAAACCGGAGAAGAAGCCCGAGTCCGCCCCCAGCGGTGGTGCGTTCCTCAAGGGCAAGAAAACCAACAAGCCGGGCCGCGTTATCAGTCCCTACCCCCCCTATCAGGAACTCGATGTCAGCGGTTTGAGCAGCGGGTCACTTGCCCTGGATCCGACGACACAGAAAGTGTTTGAAGTGCCCTGAGGTTACTTCTTGAGGAGGTCGCGAATTTCCGTCAGCAGCTGTACTTCGGCCGAGGGTGGTGTCGGTGGAGCGGTTTTTTCCTGCTGGTTCAGCAGGGCCATCAGTCGGTTGGCCGGCTTGACGATGACGAAGAAAACCACGGCGGCGGTGATCAGGAAGCCAAGGAGGGCGTTGATGATCAGGCCCAGATCGAAAATCCAGAGCTGAAGGCTGATGTCAGGGTCGCCCTTTGACATCTGTTTGATGAGAGGATCGACGATGCCCTTGGTGAAGGCTGTCACGATGTTGCCGAATGCGGCCCCGATGATAACACCGGTGGAGAGGTCGACGACATTGCCTTTGAAGATGAATTTCTTGAATTCGGCGAGCATGATGGGTGGTGGTTCAGTGGGATTTCAGCGGAATCCGCCTTTTCATGCCAGCCAATACCGGACCCAAATTCGCCGGATTTGTCTCTGAGCGCATGCGCCGCATGCGCTTCAGCGCTCCTGCATCCAGCGGAACACGCAAAACCTGGGTGCCCTCTTCAATGATGCCACCTTCGATCCAGCGCGGTTGGTCGTGATAAACGTGCTGGGAGGGGCCATACCAAGCCGCCCGTCCAAGGTTTTTATCGATCAGTTCCGAGGCCGCCTTCCCGGTGAGGTGCGCGACACCCACGTGACAGCCGAGTTCAACCGCCCGTGCGGAGGCGCAGCGGTCGACCCGTTCAACACCGAGTTCCGTCTCAGTGGCACTCGGACAAAGGATGAGGTCGACTCCGCTTCCGCGAAGCCGGCAGGCGAGTTCCGGGATCTCAATGTCCAGGCAGATCAGGACCGCCACCCTCCAGTCGCCAAAGTTCCAGAGGTGCAGTCGGTTCCCCGTCGTGAATTGCTTTTCCCACGGGGTCAGGTGCAGTTTGTCCTGCGTGGCCCACGCCGAACCGGTGAAGATTGGCGCGCGGTTACGCAGCCCGCCACGGTGCAAGGCCGGACACGTGCCGAGAACGACGCCCTTGCCGGCACGGCTCAACTCATGTTTCAGCCCCGGCATCAGTTTGTTCCAGAAGTATCGGGCAACCTCAGTCAGGCGGGTTGCCTTCGGGGTGGCGGGAAGCAGTGCTTCCAGTCCCAACCAGAGGAATTCCGGCAGGAGCACCAGATCTGCCCCGCTGTCCCAGCGAGACTGAACCTGACGGGCAACCGTTAGGGCAAAGTCCTCAGGAGTCCGGGCGGGCTGGCCCGGGTCAAAGGTGATGAGGTCGAGAAGCATGGGGATGGAACGCGGGTGTTCGGTCGCCAGCTGGAAAAGCCGTTCGGAGGTGGATCAGGGTGGCAGGATTTCAGGCCGGATGACGGCAACCTGCAGCGGCGCCAGGGCGGACTTCAGGCGCTCAAACATGGCTTCGTCCTCGCAGGTGCCGACAATAGCGCCGCCGCTGCCGGTGAATTTGGCGCTGGCTCCGCAGTCGCGTGCCGTCTCCACCATCTCGATGTTGCCCGGGCTCAGCCGGTAGAGTCGTCGACGCAGGTCGAAATTTTCATTCAGCAGGGGGCCGATCTCGTGACCGCGGCCCGCCACGAGCAGGTCACGCACGCGCTGGGCCAGGCCGGCCCAGTGATGCATGGCGCTGACAACATCTCGTTCCCCACGGTTCCAGCGGCCGCGGATGTCGTTGTGAAAGACTTCCGTCCCTTCGCTCAGACGGGTGGTGTAGGCGACATAAAGTGGCGGCAGCAGGGCCGGATCCAGCTCTTCGTAGAGACCGTGGCCTAGCTTTTCGAGGGCCGCCCGGTTGAAATCCATGAAAACCGTCCCTTCGTAAGCCTGAATGACCCGGTCCTGCAGACCTGCGGGGATGCCGAGTTCATCATTCTCCACGCTCAACACCAGGCTGGGGAGCAGTGGCTTGGCGATTTCGACCCCGTAAAAGGCGGTCAGCGCCCGCCAGCAGGCGGTGATGATGGCGCTGGAGCCGGCCATGCCGACCTGAGGCGGGATGTTGCTGGAGTAGCGCAGAGTGAAGTTGCGGCGGTGCAGGGTGACCCCCGCCTGAGTGCAGTGATCGAAGAAGCGTTTGACGCTCGCCTTCAGCAGTCGGATGCCCCCGTAGTAGCCGAACTGCCGAACGTCGCGGGCCAGGGAACCGATGTCCGGGAAGACGGAGTGATCACGTTCGTTCGGCTCAATCCGCAGTTGCTCACTCTCCTCCAGTGTCACTTCGGCACCGAAGTTACGGATGATGAAGGAGATGGTCTTGCCGAAGTAGCCGTCCGAGGGGTTGCCAATGAGGCCAGCTCGCGCGTGGGCCCGGGTGGTGATGCGCAGGGGTGAGTCCAAGCATTCATGCTAGGCCGCCCTGACCCGCTGGCAAACGGATTGCACCAAATGCTGGCGGCAGAAAACCCTTGGCCCGGTGCGTATCCATGTGAATCATGGTCTTCATGCGATCGCTTCCGCCCCTTGTGTTCTGGATGCTGGTGCCCGCCACAGGGCTTTACGCCAAGAGCGTGGAGGAAATCGCCGCCGAGGTGAAACCTTCCGTGGTCAAAATCATGCAGGTCGGCCGGGAGGGTCTGGATGGCCTTGGAACCGGCTTTGTGGTTGATGCCGATGGACTAATTGCCACCAACCTGCACGTGATAGGCGAGGCTCGTCGCTTGGAGGTCGAGACGGCGGATGGCGCACGCCACGAGGTGACGGAGGTCACTGCCACGGATTCTCATTGGGACCTTGCCCTTTTGCGCGTCAAGAGCCGGCTGAAACCCCTCCCGCTCGGAGACAACGAGCAGATCCGCCAGGGGCAACCGGTGGTGGCCATGGGCAATCCCCAGGGACTTGCCTTCAGTGTCGTGGACGGCGTCGTTTCCGAGTATCCTGACCTGATCGACGAGATCCCCATGATCCGTCTGGCACTGCCGATCGAGAAGGGCAACAGCGGCGGACCACTGCTTGACCGCGAAGGTCGCGTGCTCGGTATCCTCACCCTCAAGTCGGCCCGGACGGAGAACCTCGGATTCGCCATGCCGGTGAACGAGCTCAAGCGCATGATGGCCGAACCGAACCCGGTCCTGATGGAACGCTGGCTTACCATCGGGGTGCTGAATCCCAATCTTTGGCAGCCGCTCTATGGCGCCCGCTGGTCCCAGCGCGCAGGTGTCATCAAGGCCGACACACCAGGCTCGGGTTTTGGCGGGCGCTCGCTCTGCCTGTGGCAGCCGGATCTGCCGCCGGCGGTCTTTGAAGCCGCGGTCGAAGTGAAGCTCGACGACGAATCTGGTGCGGCGGGGCTGGCTTTCTGTTCGGACGGCGGCGACCGCCATTATGGTTTTTATCCATCGGCCGGAAAGCTTCGCCTGACCCGGTTTGAGGGCGCTGACGTCTATGCCTGGACCATTCTCGCCGATGTGCCCTCGGAGGCCTATCGTTCGGGCGACTGGAATCACCTGCGGGTTCGTGTGGAGGAGACGGTCATTCGATGCTGGGTCAACGGCCGCCTGCTGCTGACCCAGGAGGATTCCGCCCTGCGTGGCGGTCGGGTCGGTCTCTGCAAGTTTCGCAACACGGTCGCCGAGTTTCGACGATTCCAGACCGGTGTCGACCTTGCGGCCCCGTCTTTGCCCGTGGCGATTGCCAGTAGTCTGCGTGGCGCGCTCGATCAGCTGGCCGGTGGGGATCTCAGCCAGGACGAGGCGCTCGAACGGTTGCTCGCCGATCCGGTCGCTGGAAGGCAAGTCATGACCTCCCGCCGCAGTGAGTTGGAACGTCAGGCGGCCGAGTTGCGGGAGATGGAGGGGGAATTGCACCGGCGTATTGTGACTCGAGAGTTGCTGGCCGAGTTGGCCAAGCTGGAGGAGGAGATTGACCTGTTACGCGCGACCTTGCTGCTGGCACGCCACGACAATGCCGATGTCGACATCGAGCATTACATGCAGGCATTCGCGCGCATGGTGGAGGATTTGCGGCCGGATCCGGCTCTGGGGCGCGGCACCGCGGCGGCCGTTCGTCGCATTCGCGAGTACTTGTTCGATGAGGGGGGCTTCCACGGCAGTCGGCATGATTACCAGAGTCGCTCCAACAGCTACATGAACGAGGTGCTTGACGACCGTGAGGGACTGCCCATCACGCTTTCCGTGCTATTTGTTGAACTGGCTTCCCGCCTTGGGGTGAAGGAAGTTTACGGCCTGCCTCTTCCCGGTCAATTCATGGTGGGTTATAAGGAAGGGCCGGAGGGGGAGTTGCGATTGCTGGATCCCTTTGGGCGCGGACGCGGTCTGAGCGTGGAAGAAGCCGCCCTCGAACTGACCGAGTCCGGCGCCTTTGACGAGGTTGCTCTGCGCCCCGCGACCAAGCGTGCCATCATCCTGCGAATGCTGCGCAATCTGCTCGGCTCGGCGCTGGACGATGAGGCGTTGGTACGCGATTCGCTACCCTACCTCAACCTGTTGCTGGCCATTGATCCTGAATCCGCCGTCGAGCGCCTGACGCGTGCGCGCATGTATCAGCGATTGGGTGACAAGCCGGCGGCAGCAGCCGATGTCCGCTGGCTGATGGAACACTTTCCTGAAGAGGGGCCGGACCAGCTTCGTCTGCAACTCGAACAATGGCTGAACAGTCTCCAATGACTGACTTGCTCGAAGACTGAATCCTTCCACAAAAAACGGGCGGGGCACCTGCCCCGCCCGTCAGGGGAGTATGTGAAGTTCTTACTTGGGGCTGGGGCCCTGAGGTTCGTTGCCGCCGTTGCCATTGTTGGGGGCGCCATTCAGGCCGGCTCCAACGGCGCTCTGGGCTCCCGGTGCATTGGTGTTACCGCCGCCGCCATTGCCACCGTCACCGTTTCCGCCATTGCCACCGTCGCCACCCTCGCCATTACCACCGTCGCCACCCTCGCCGTTGCCACCATTGCCCCCGCCGTTGCCGCCGGTGCCGCCCTGATTGTTGATGTTGCCCTGGCCGTCTACGTTGATGCTGCTCTGCTGGCCGTTGTTGTTGACATTGCTTCTGGTGCCACCGCTGCCGTTGCCGTTGGTGTTGACGCTGGTTCCGCCGTTGTTGTAATTGACGCTGCCAAGGCCGTTGATGGAAGTGCCGCCGACAACGAATGACGGAGGGTTGAAATCAGGCTCCCAGCGCATGGCAACGTAGCGAGCCTTCACGGCGGTCTTGGTCTTGAAGGTGACCGTGCCGGTGCCTTTGGTGTCTTCCACGCTGGCAACCGGCTCGGCGGTGTCGAAGACGGATGGGTCAAAGGCGAGTCGGCCGCGCCAGTCTTCCTTTTCCGGCAGTTCGTCAAATGCATAAACGGTCACGCGGACAGGTCGCTGCGAGTGCACAGAGCCAAACTCATTGAGGGTGCGAACCTGGCCAAAGTCATACACGGCAGTGCGGTATTTTTCGTCAGACTCGGGGAACTCCAGCCGGCCCATACGAACGGCGTCGCCGCGGTCGCCAAAGCTTTCGGGGCTGAGATACAAAAGGCGTCCGCCGCCGATGCCGGTGGCGAAGTTCACGATGGCACCATTGTCGACGTTCTGGTTGACCGTGTAGTTGGCATCCGTGTCGGTGCCATGAACCTGGAAGCTGCGAAGTACGCCACCGCGGATCAGGTCGAATTCCAGCTTCAGGTAGCGCCCCTGAGCGGCACCGGCGTTCATCTTGACGAAACGGTCCGAGGGTTGGAATACGTCGCTGTCGACTTCATTCCACGCCTTGCCATCCACGCTGAGGGAGACAACGACCTTGCCCTCCAGGCCATCGGAAACAAAAGAAATGTCCTGAATCACCGACTGCTTGGCGAGGCGCAGGGTGGCATTGCTTTTGCCTGCGACCAGCGTCACGGGCTTCAGAGGGTCTGCCAGCACAAGGAAGCCGGCCTGACCTATGCGGCTGGATTCCAGCAGCGTGGTGCCGCTGAACACCGTGTTGATGGGGGTCGGCTTCTTGTCGAGACTGGGCATGCGATTCCACTTGGCAACGGCCGGAAGGGCCAGAAGACAGGTGGTGAGAAGAAGAACACGGTGGGGTTTCATGGGCATGATGGGGGCGGGAAAGTGAATACTATCAACTGATTTTAACCGTTTTAGGGCGGGCCTGCAAAGCTCTTTTTAACTGGCGGGACCGATTCCCGAGGCGGGTTGCCTCGGGAAGCATCCCGATGGCTCTTGGTTTCACTTGCGCGCCTTGGTGGCAATGGCCTTGTAATAACTTTCGATGGCAGCCCGATATTCAGGGGCCGCCTCTGAGCGTGTGGCCTCGCTGAGATCGGCGGCCATCTTCCCTGGAAGACGACCCCAGACCCCATCGACCAAAACCAAGGGGCCACTGATTTCGCCGTCGCTCAATTGTTGCGAAAGGTTGCCGCCCTCGGAATTGCTCTGGGATGGCGGGTTTTGACCCTGGGGTGGCGGGGTTTGGGCATTCTGTTGTCCGGGTTGTTGTGAGCCGGGGGTTTGTCCCTGGTTGCGCTGATTGGCCATGGCCTGCTGCTGGCTTTGCTGGGCGTCGGCCAGACTCTGCTGGGCCTGCTGCTGGCTGCCGCCCTGTTGTTGTTGCTGCCCACCCTGCTGGTCTTGGTTGCCCTGCATGGGATGAAGGGTCTGGTCTAGCTGGTCCAAGGCCTGGGCCAGAAATGCCGCCTGCATCTGTTGAAAAGGGTTGGACGAAAACGCCGGAGGCAGGGCACTGGCGGCGGATTCGACCGCCTGCGCGGCATCGCTTGCCGCGGATTGCGCCTCCTCGCCGACCGGTTTCTGGCCGGGCTGACTGGCTGTGCCCTTGGCGGCCTGAGCCTGTTTTTGCAAATCCGCGCTGGCTTCAGCAGCCTGACGCGCGGTTGCCTCCATGCCCAATCGGCCGGCATGGCGTGCGACCCGGGCGAAATCGTGGGCGGCCTGCTCGGTGGCAAGCCCAAGATTGCTGGGCTGGGCTGCTTCGGCGGCCACGGCTTGCTCGCTGCCCTGTGCCGTTTGTCGCGTGACTTCGGCGAGGGCTTTTTGCATGGCCGGGTTGCGGGGCAGTTCCTTTTCGAGTTCGGCAAGAACGGCGGCTGGGTTTTGGCTGGCGTCCTGAGCCATTTCCGCCAGTTGCTGGGCGCGCTGATAGGCCTCCTCCAGGGCTTCCTGGACCCCCAGTTCCTGTTCCATGGCCTGCATGGCGGCCAGTTCCTGTTCGCTCAAGGACTCGCCCTGTTCCGCCCGGGCCATGTTTTCGGCAAGCTGTTGCAGGGCCTGCGCCGTCTGCTGCTGGGCTGAAGCCGCGTTTTGCAGGGCCTGTGCCTGCGGTTGGCTCTGGGTGGCCTGGGCGGCCTGCTGGAGATTGCGGGTGATTTGCGGTGTCTTTTGCTGCATCTGGGCCAGAGCCACATCCGCGGAGCGCGCCATCTGCCGCTGCGCCTGTTGTTGCAGGTCGGCGGCGTTCGCCTCCTGGCGCAGGGCAGCCTGCAGGGAGGCCATCTGCTCCGCCTGCCCGGTCGTTTCCGACTGGAGCTCGCGCGCCGATTCGGCAACATCTGCCACCGGATCACCGGCTTCGGCCTGTTGGGCGGCGTTGAGGGTTTCCTGCTGGGTCTGGTGAATTTCCTCGGCGACGGCTTTCATCATCTCGCTAATCTGGGGTGTCAGGCCGGCCAGCGTGGAGCGGGCTTCCAGTGTGGTTTCGGCGAACTGACGGGCGACCTCGGCGGCCTTCGCATCCGCGCGGGAGGCCGTTGCGACGGCGGTTTCCAGACCCGGGGGCGTTGCGCCCGGGTCCAAGCCGGCCTGGTGGGACACCTCGTTCAGTTGCTCGGCGGCTTGGCGGCTGGCATCGGCCGCCTGTTGGGCCTGTGTGGCGGTTGCGGCGAGCGCGGTGGGAAGTGCTCGACCGAGCCTTCGCAGCCTGTCCGGCAACTGGCGCAGGATTTCCTCGGCAGCCCGAGCGTCCCGGGCCGGTTGTGCCGGGTCTGCCGCGCGGCCCGGGTCGGGCTCCGCCGCGGCCTCCGCAATGGCTTCGGAGGCCGTCAGGGCTAGGGCGTCGGCTTCGAGGAGTCTGCTTGCCGTGGCAAGTTGTTCGGTTTTCTCCTGAACACGGGTCAACTGATCTGCGGAGAGATTGGCCCGTTCGAGTTCCCGGGCAAGCTGGTCCGCTGCACGGCTGGCGCGATTGGTGTCGAGTGCCGCCTCCCGGTTGGTCAGCGGGTTTTGTTCGCGCAGCACCCCCTGATCCTCAAGCTGCCGCGCCGCCTGTGCCAACTCGCGATGTGCCCGCTCGGCAGCACTCCGGTTTTCGGCGTCACGCTTGGCACCAGTTTTGGGATTGCGGGCCTCCGCCGCCGCTAGTTTGAGGCTGGTCTGGGCGTCGTTGATCGAAGCCAGCGCCGGATTGTCCTGTCTGGCGAGGCGTTGTCGCTGGTCGGCGGCCCGGTTGGCGGCGCTGTCGGCGAGGGCATGCAGGGAATCTGCGGCGCGCTGCAGTCGCTGGCGGTGATTGTCTGAAGCCCCATACAAATGTTCCGGACTCTTGGTTTGATCTCGCTTGTCCAGGCTGGCGCCGAGATCCGCGGCCGTATCCGCTAGCTGTTTGCGCGTTTCCTCCAACTGTCTTTGAGGAGACCCTTCCACGACGCGCTGCAAACCTTCAAGTTCTTTGAGTAGGTCCTCGCCTGCGACGAGTGCCGCGGTTTGCTGTTCCTGCCATTTTGGCCGCTGTGCGGCGTCGCGGTTGGCGGGCAGGGACTGATCGGTCAACAGGCGCTCCTGGCGGCTGAGTTGTCGGGCGGACTGGGCGGCGATTCTGGTTCCATCCTCGGCCGCAAACGCGCGCAGCGCCTGCGACACCGCATCCGCATCCGCTGCAGCGGCGGCGGCATGGCGACGCAGGGGGTCGGTGCTGTCGATGTCGCCCTCGGCCAGGTCCTGCAGTTGAGTGAGGGGTATGTGCCGCAGGTGTGCCAGACGTTCTCCCACTAGGCGCATTTCGTTCGTTTCCAGATGCCCTGGGGCTTTTTCCGCCGCCTGCTTCAGGCGTTCCCAGAGGTCGTCGGCGCTGTCCCTCAGCTGATCCAATTCCGTCTGCGCGCGTGCGAGGGAACTCTCGGGAGTTTCCTTGCGCTGCTGGCGGGTGGATTTTTGCACGCCATCCATGGCCTTGCGCAGTTCGCGTGCCTTGTCTGAAACAGTCGCGGCCTGTTGGGCGAGTCGCCGCGTTTCCTCCGCCCACTGTCGCTGGACGGGATCCACGGTTTGTTCCTGCACGATGACACGCACGACCGGAGATTCCGCCTTCTGTCCCTTGAGGTCGGTGGCGACCAATTTGAGCAGGACGGTGTCCCCC
>JAUREI010000041.1 GCA_030827515.1 Prosthecobacter sp.
CCGGCTCGCCGGTCAGGCGCACCACGCAGTCGCTGAATCCCGCTTCCGCCCGCCAGTCGTTCACGATGACACGCAGGCGCTCCAGCCAAACATCCGCCTGCTGGTAATTGCCGGCCACCGCGCTGGGCGTCACCAACAACAGGCGAAAGCAGCCGTCTTCGGAAACAAGGCCGGGAGCGCCGCCTGCCGCCTCGGCCCAGCCCGCCGGCCCGAGAATCTCCAGCAGTCCCAGCGGATCGTAGGTGGCACGCTGCACCTGCTCCGCATCCAGGGCGGTGCCAACCGTGCGCAGGGCCTGCTTTGCGCGAATGCCGGCACCGTCACCCCGCAGGCTCGCGCGCCATGCCTCCCACGCCGCCGGTTCGGCATTTTGCAGCATCCACGCCAGCAGGGCGGCACCCGTCTGTGCCTGCTCGTCCACCGGCAGTTCCCGGCGAACCCCGGCCACCAGATCCGTCTCCTGCTCGAGCCGCCGCGCCAGGGACAATGCCGCTTCCTCGGCACGCAGGTCGTCAGCCGCCTCCACCCCGATGATCAGGTCGGCACCACCGGTGAAGCCATCGCGCACGAGCGCCACGGCCTTCACTTCGGGCACCCCCGCAGGCAGCGTGGCAAGAATGTCGGTCTCGAATCGCAGGCGCAGCCATCCCGCCACCACCAGAGGCAGGACCAGGCAGGCGGCGATCCAGGAGCGTTTCATTCCATGTGGGACTCCAGGCTCACCCTGGTTTTAAAGCGCCATTGGCGCATCCTCGCCGATCACGCGAACTTCCAGTTCCAGCCGAACACCGCGCTCGCGCAGGGCCACCTCCTGGATGTCGGCGGCGAGATCGAGCACCTCGCGGGCTGTGGCACCACCGCGGTTGACGATGAAGTTGCCATGCACGGTGGAAACCTCCGCCCGGCCGTTGCTGCGGCCTTTCAATCCCAGCTCATCGACCAGGCGGCCGGCACCGCAGACCTCCGGGTTTTTGAACACGCAGCCGGCACTGGCACCCACCGGCTGACTGGTCCGCCGCTTGTGGTGCGAGGCGGCCAGCCCGGCGTCGATCAACGAACGCTCGGCGGGTGTGCCGCGCAGGACGGCGGCGACAACATAACGCTCCTCGAATTCGGGCGCGCTGCGGTATTGATGGACAATCTCCGCGAGGGGTTTCTCGCGCACCGAGCCATCGAGATCGATGAAGCGAACGCTGACGATTTGATCAAAGGTTTCCGTGCCCATGGCTCCGGCATTCATGCGAATGGCTCCGCCCAGATTGCCGGGCACACCCTCCATCCATTCGAAGCCGCCCAGCCCGGCATTGCGCGCGGTGCTGGCAATCTTCTTCAACCGCGCTCCGGCACCGGCGATGAGGGTGTCGCCCTCCACCCGCACCTCCTCAAACTCGCCCTTGGCGGGATGAACGACCGCGCCGCGAATGCCCCCGTCGCGAACCAGCAGGTTGGAGCCGCGGCCGATGACGCGGATCGGCACACTGGCCGCGCGCAGCAGGCGCACAACCTCGGCAAAACCGTCGACCGTGCGCGGCTCGATCCAAAATTGCGCGGGACCACCAACGAGAAAGGTCGTGTGACGACTCATCGGCTCGTAAAGTCGCGCCGCGCCGCCGCCGTGGCCGTCGAGCAGCGCCCACACTTTCTCGAGCACGCCCAGATCGCGAGCGATGCCACGCCCTACCTCATGAACATTGCCCGCACCGAGGGTGATGAGCAGGTCGCCGGGGCGCAGGGCGTTGCCGGCCCGGTCGCGCGCCTCCAGCAGACCGGGGGTGCTCTGGCAAAGCGGCAGGGCCTTGCCGGAAATCGCCTTGTGAGCTTCCACTGCCTCAACGATCGTGGCCCCGCTGACCCCGGGCAGCGGTTTCTCGCTGGCCGCATAAACATCGGTGACAAAGAGCGCGTCAACGTCGTCGAAACTGGCGCCAAAATCCCGCTTCAGCAGCTGGGTGCGGCTGTACCGGTGCGGCTGGAATAGACAGACAATGCGCCCGGGCTTCAGGCCACGTGCCGTCGCGAGGGTGGCGGCAATCTCCGTCGGGTGATGGCCGTAGTCGTCCACGACGGTGAAGCGCTCGCCATGATGGCGGATCTCAAACCGGCGGCGTGCGCCCCGAAAACTGGCCAGGGCCTTGCGGATGGCCGCAAAGGGCACCCCGAGACGGCTGGCGAGGGCAATCGCGGCCAGCGCGTTGGAGACGTTGTGCCGGCCTGGAATCCCAAGGGTCGCCTCGCCCAGGCGTTCGCCGCGGGCATAGACGACGAATTCACTCCGGTCCGGCTTCATCTCGACGATCTCCGCGGAGTAATCGTGGTCGCGGCTCCAGCCGTAGGAAACCGACCGCTCCGTGCCGCCGCAGACCTCGCGGGCAACCGGATCCTCGGCACAGTGGATCCAGAGACCGGGCGTCTGCTCAAGCAAGCGGCGGAACACCGCCTTGATGGACTCGATGCCGTCGTAAAAATCCAGGTGCTCAGGCTCGATGTTGAGAATGATGGCATGCTCCGGATGAAAGTTGACCAGGGTGCCGTCACTCTCGTCACCCTCGGCCACGAAAAGATCACCTTCGGGATCCCAGTGGGCATTGGAGCCGAGCACGGGAATTTCGGCACCCACATAGTGGCTGGGCTTGAGGCCGCCCTGGCGCAACACGTGGGCGGCAAGCGCCGAAGTGGTGGTCTTGCCATGGGTCCCGCCAACAACGACACCCTTCTTGTTCGCCATCACCGCCGCCAACGCCTCGGCGCGGCGCACCAGCGGGATGCCCTGTCGAAAGGCCGCGGCATAGGCGGTGTTGCCCGGCTTGATGGCGCTGGAGTAGATCACCATGTCACAATCCGCCACTTCCTCCTCGCAGTGAGGGGAGAAAAAGCTCAGCCCAAGCTTTTGCAGCCGGTCGGTCTCCAGAGTCGACACCTTGTCCGAGCCGCTGACACGGTGGCCGAGTGCAAGCAGCAGCAAGGCCAGACCGCTCATGCCGGAACCCGCGACCCCGACGAGGTTGATGCGCATCGGGTGGCGGCTTTCGCGCAGGAGGCTGAGAACGGCGTGGGTCATGAAGCCGTCAATCAAGCACAAGAGCGCGCCGGGGCAAATGCCGGGGCGGCCAAGCCTAGTTCAGTTCCAGTCGTTCCGGCGTCCGCGCCATCAGTTCAAAGACCGGCCCCATTTCGCACAGAACCTCGCCCCAGAGATTTTCACCCGGCCGGGCAGCCAGCACGGACCGGCTCGGTGGCGTGATGATCCAGGAGCGCCGCTCGATCTCCGTTTCGATCTGCCCGCCGGACCAGCCGGAGTAGCCTACAAAGCCGCGCACCTCACGCCCCATTCCCAGTTCATGCAGGGCATCATCGACGGACAGGTGAGTCTGGCATTTCAGGGTATGCCCACTCCAGCGCAGGGCGGCAAAGGCGAGCTTGTCGGTGGCGACCGGACCGCCGGCGTAAACCTGCACATCCCCGAGAGGCCCGAATTCCTGGTCGGGCAACAGGTCGGCGACACGTTGGCGCAGTGGCCGGTTCAACACGTAGCCAAACGCCCCGTCCTCGGCGCTGTGGGCGGCAATGTAGACGACCGCTCGCCGGAAGCTCGGGTCGCGCAGCGAAGGCACGGCCAGCAGCAGGGTGCCGGCGAGGGGGAGTTCTTCGGAGTTCGAGTCCATGAGGGTTTGGACAGCGTTGATAGCGGGTCCGTTGCCAAATGCACCGAAAAAAACCCCGCCGGCGCTGCCGGCGGGGTTTTTCACGTTTGTCACTACGAGGGCGAGCTGGCTCAGGCCTGCAGGAGCGAGCTGTCTTCCTCGACAACACGGCCGGGTTCGTCCAGGTCGAAGTTGCGGTTGGCGATGAAGCCGGTGCCGGCGGGGATGAGGTGGCCCATGATGACGTTCTCCTTGAAGCCGCGAAGGTAGTCGGACTTGTTGAGGGTCGCCGCCTCGGTGAGCACACGGGTGGTGTCCTGGAAGGACGCCGCCGAGATGAAGGACTCGGTTTCGAGGGAGGCCTTGGTGATGCCAAGCAGCACCGGTTCGGCCTCGGCGGGCTTGCCGCCCTCCTCGAGCACGCGCTCGTTCTCCTTCTCGAACTCCGTGCGGTCGACCTGGTCTCCCCAGAGGAAGTCGGTGTCGCCGGTTTCGGTGATCTTCACCTTGCGCAGCATCTGGCGGATGATGATCTCGACGTGCTTGTCGTTGATCTCCACCCCCTGAGCACGGTAGACTTCCTGCACCTCGTTGACGAGGTGCTCGCGCAGGGCCTGCGGGCCAAGGATCTCGAGGATCTCATGCGGCACGACCGGACCATCCGTGAGCTGGTCGCCCTTGGTGATGTGGTCGCCGTTGAAGACCAGGATGTGCTTGCTGCGGGGGATGAGGTGTTCCTCCTGCTGGCCGGTCTTCGGGTCGGTGACGATGACGCGGCGCTTGCCGCGCACCAGCCCACCGATCTCGACGATGCCGTCGATGCGGGCGATTTCGCAGGCGTCCTTCGGCTTGCGGGCCTCGAACAGCTCGGCCACGCGGGGCAGACCACCGGTGATGTCCTTGGTCTTGGAGGCCTTGCGGGGGGTCTTCGCCAGCGTCGTGCCGGCGGCAACCTTCTCGTTGTTCTTGACCGAAAGGTGAGCGCCGGCCGGGATGGTGTAGCTGGCCAGGACCTCGTGCGTCTTCGGGTCGGAGATGACGATCTGCGGATGCAGGTCCTCCTTGTGCTCGATGACGACGACCTCCTCGTTGCCGGTCGACTCGTTTTTCTCCTTGGTGAAGGTAATGCCCGAGATCATGTCGCGGAATTCGACCTTGCCGGCCTTTTCCGTGATGATCGGCATGTTGTAGGGGTCCCAGGTGACGACCTGCTCACCCTTCTTGACCGTGGCGCCGTCGGGCTTGGCGATGATGGCGCCAAGCACGAGCTTGTGGCTCTCCAGCTCCTTGCCGTCGTCATCCATGACCGAGAGGATACCATTCTTGGTGAGCGCGATCCACTGGCCTTCGGGGGTCTGCACGGTGCGCATGTCGGCGAAGCGGAGCTTGCCGGCGTTTTTGACGTTGATGAAGGGCTGCTTGAAGCTGCTCATGGCCGCGCCGCCGACGTGGAAGGTGCGCATGGTCAGCTGGGTGCCTGGCTCACCGATGGACTGGGCGGCGACGATGCCGACCGCCTCCCCGACCTTGACCAGCTTGCCGGTGGCGAGGCTGAGGCCGTAGCACTTGGCGCAGCAACCGCGCTTGCTTTCGCAGGTGAGCACAGAGCGGATCTTCAGCTTCTCGACGCCGATCTTGGTCAGGTGGGCGGCCTCCTTTTCGAGTACCAGCTGCCCGGAGTTGACAATGGCGTCCTTGCTGATCGGATCGTGGATGGTCTCGCAGCTGGTGCGGCCATAGACACGAGTCTTGAGGTCGACCACTTCCTCGTCGCCCTGGTAGATGGACGCCAGAGTGATGCCGTTGACCGTGCCGCAATCCTCCTCGGTGACGATCACGTCCTGGGACACGTCGACCAGCTTGCGGGTCATGTAGCCGGAGTCGGCGGTCTTCAGAGCCGTGTCCGCCAGGCCCTTGCGGGCTCCATGCGAGGAGATGAAGTATTCGAGCACGCTCAGACCCTCGCGGAAGTTCGAGATGATCGGGCGCTCAATGATCTCACCGGAGGGCTTGGCCATGAGGCCGCGCATGCCGGCGAGCTGCTTGATCTGGGTCTTGTTGCCGCGGGCGCCGGACGTGACCATGACGTACAGCGGGTTGTGATGCTTCTTGCCGTCGTTGTACTCGAGCGTGCGGAACACCTCGTCGGCGAGCTGGTCGGTCGCCAGCGTCCAGACGTCGACGATCTTCTGGTAGCGCTCGCCGTGCGTGATGAGGCCGCGGCGGTAGAGCTTTTCGACGTCCTCAATTTCCTTGTAGGACTTCTCAAGGCCCTGGCGCTTGGCCTCGGGAATGACCATGTCGGTGATGCCGATGGAGCAGCCTGACCGGGTGGCTTCGCGGAAGCCGAGGTTTTTCAGGCGGTCCAGGCAGGCGACTGTCTCCTTCTGACCGACGGTCTGGAAGGTGCGCCAGATGATGTCGGAAATCTGCTTCTTGCCGACGGTGCCGTTGATGAAACCGATCGCGTCGGGCCAGATTTCATTGAAGCGAACGCGACCGGCCGTGGTGCTGATGAACGGCTTGGTCGGGTCGCCGAACGGGCGCGGCTCATGGCCGTGGTCCGGATTGCGGTACAGGATCTTGTCGTTGAGCCCGAGGCTGCTTTCCGCAAGGGCGAACTCGACCTCGGCCGGATCGTTGAAGATCGGCAGGCGCTCGGGCTGCCCGGGCTTGGCTCCCTTGGCTTCGTGGCCGGGCAGCTCACGCAGGTAGGTGAGGAAGAAGCAGCCCAGCGGGATGTCCTGCGAGGGCGTGGTGATCGGCTTGCCACTGGCGGGGCTGAACAGGTTGTTCGGCGCCAGCATGAGCAGGCGGGCCTCCATCTGCGCCTCGATGGACAGCGGCACGTGCACGGCCATCTGGTCACCGTCAAAGTCGGCGTTGTAGGCGGTGCAGACCAGCGGGTGGACGCGGATGGCCTCGCCCTCGATGAGCTTGGGTTCGAAAGCTTGGATCGACAGGCGGTGCAGCGTCGGCGCACGGTTGAGCATGACCGGGTGGCCCTTGGTCACCTCGTCGAGGATGTCCCACACCTCGGGGGTGCGGCGCTCGATCATTTTCTTCGCGGAGCGGACGGTGTGGACCAGTCCCATCTCCTTGAGGCGGCGGATGATGAAGGGTTCGAAAAGCACGAGCGCCATCTTCTTCGGCAGACCGCACTGGTGCAGGCCAAGTTCAGGTCCGATGACGATGACGGAGCGGCCGGAGTAGTCGACGCGCTTGCCGAGCAGGTTCTGGCGGAAGCGACCGGACTTGCCCTTGAGCATGTCGGAAAGCGACTTGAGGGGGCGGTTGCCGGCGCCGGTGACGGGACGACCGTGGCGGCCGTTGTCAAAGAGGGCGTCGACCGCCTCCTGAAGCATGCGCTTTTCGTTGCGAATGATGACATCCGGCGTGCGCAGCTGCAGCAAGTTCTTGAGTCGGTTGTTGCGGTTAATGACACGACGGTAGAGGTCGTTGAGGTCGGAGGTGGCGAAGCGGCCGCCTTCGAGCGGGACGAGCGGGCGCAGGTCGGGTGGGATGACCGGCAGGACCTCCATGATCATCGCCTCCGGGCGGGTGTGGCTCTCGGCGAAGCCCTGGCAGAGTTTGAGGCGCTTGGCCAGCTTCTTACGGGTCTGCTTCGAGCGGGTCTTGCCCATGGCGTCCTGCAGTTCCTGGATCATCTCGGCCAGATTCATCTGGCTAAAGATGTCGCGGATGGCCTCGGCGCCCATGCCAACGCGGAAGGCGTCGGCACCGTACTGCTCCTCGGCCTCGCGGAGGTCGACTTCGGTCAGCAATTGGCCGCGCTGGAGCGGGGTGTCGCCCGGATCGATGACCATGTAGTCCTCGTAATAGATCACTCGCTCGAGGGAACGGGCGGTCATGTCGAGCATCAGGCCGATGCGCGAGGGCATGCACTTGTAGAACCAGATGTGCGTCACCGGCACGGCCAGTTCAATGTGGCCCATGCGCTCGCGACGTACGCGGCTGAGGGTCACCTCGACACCACAGCGGTCGCAAATGACACCCTTGTGCTTGATGCGCTTGTACTTGCCGCAGGCGCATTCCCAGTCGCGGGTCGGACCGAAGATGCGCTCGCAGAAGAGGCCGCCCTTTTCGGGCTTGAAGGTGCGGTAGTTGATGGTTTCCGGGTTCTTGACCTCGCCGTGGCTCCAGCCGCGGATGCGCTCGGGCGACGCGATGCAGATGGAGACGAAGTCGAACTCCTCACCGCTGTTTTTTTCCCCGAAGATTTCTTTCAAGCTTGCGTCAGCGTTCATAATTTTGGATCGAAGCGTGGGTTGGATGTTCAGGGATGGTTCAAACGCCGGCGGAGAAGCGCTCGATGGCCTCCACATCCGCATCCTGAGTGGCGCGCTTGTGGACCTTCACATCAAGGCCGAGGGACTGCATTTCCTTGATGAGCACGTTGAAGGACTCCGGCGTCCCCGCTTCAAGGGAGTTGTCACCCTTGACGATCTGCTCGTAGATGCGCGTGCGGCCCTGGACGTCGTCCGATTTGACGGTGAGAAGTTCCTGCAGCGTGTAGGCGGCACCGTAGGCCTCAAGGGCCCAGACTTCCATTTCACCGAAGCGCTGGCCGCCATACTGTGCCTTGCCGCCCAGCGGCTGCTGGGTGACAAGCGAGTAGGGGCCGACGGCGCGGGCGTGGATCTTGTCGGCGACAAGGTGGCCCAGCTTGAGCATGTAGATGTAGCCGACAACGACGTCGAGCGTGAAGCGCTCGCCGGTGCGACCGTCATACAGCGTGGACTTGCCGTTGAGGCCCATCCATTCGAAGCCCGGCTCCTTCTTCGCCTCCTTGACGAACTCCATGATCTTGGACTCGGGGATGCCGTCGAAGACCGGGGTGGCGATCTTCATGCCGAGGGCCTTGGCGGCGATGCCGAGGTGGGTTTCGAGAACCTGGCCGACGTTCATGCGTGAAGGCACGCCGAGCGGGTTGAGGACGATGTCGACCGGGGTGCCGTTCTCGAGGAAGGGCATGTCCTCCTCGGGGACGATGGTGGCGACGATGCCCTTGTTGCCGTGGCGGCCGGCCATCTTGTCACCCACCGACAGCTTGCGCTTGCTGGCGACGAAGACGCGCACCTGCTTGACGACGCCGTCGGCGGCGCCTTCCTCGCTGGTTTCGATGCGGTCCAGGTTGCGCTCACGCTCCATGTCGGCGTCAGCGAACTTCTGCTCGAAGCTCTGGATGATGTCGAAGATCTTGTTGCGGATCGGGCTGGGGTCGATCTCGATCGAGTCGTAGGTCTCGGCCAGCTTGCGCAGCAGGGTCTTGGTGATCTTCTTGTTGGCTCCGATGATGATTTCACCGGTCTGACCGTTGACCACGTCGAGCGGAATCTTCTCGTTGAGCAGGATGTCGCTGAGCTTCTCGGTCAGCTGCTCGGTGAGGTCCTCCTTCTTGGCGCGGTAATCCTCCTCGATCTGCTTGATCTGCTTCTTGGCCTCGGCGGGCGACAGCTTTTCCTTGTCGGCACCGGCGCCGCCGCGCTGGGCGAGGCGGACATCCATGACGATGCCGGCGCAGCCCGAAGGCACGCGCAGGGAGGTGTCCTTCACGTCGGCGGCCTTCTCGCCGAAGATGGCGCGCAGCAGGCGCTCCTCGGGGGCGAGTTCGGTTTCCGACTTCGGCGTGATCTTGCCGACGAGGATGTCGCCCGGCTTGACCTCGGCACCGACACGGACAACGCCGTCCTGGTCGAGGTTCTTGAGGGCCTCGTCGCCGACGTTCGGGATGTCACGGGTGATTTCCTCCGGCCCAAGCTTCGTGTCGCGGGCGATGACCTCAAAGTCCTCGACGTGGATGGAGGTGTAGATGTCCTCCTTGACGACGCGGCGGCTGATGACGATGGCGTCCTCGAAGTTGTAGCCGTTCCAGGGCATGAACGCGACGAGCATGTTCTTGCCGAGGGCGAGTTCACCCTGGTCGGTGCACGGGCCGTCGGCAAGGACGTCGCCCTTCTTCACCTTCTGGCCGCGGCGGACCAGCGGACGCTGATTGATGCAGGTGCCGGCGTTGGAGCGGCCGAACTTGCGCAGCGGGTAGACGTAAACCCCCTTCTCGGGGTCGGTGACAACCGACTTATGCGGGTCGGCGAGGAACTGCTTGTCGTTAACCGGCAGGTTGCCGTCCTTGGTGATGATGATGACATCGGCGGTCGCGGAGGCGATGGTGCCGTTCGCGTCGGCGACGATGACCGCGCGCGAGTCGCGGGCCGCCTTGCCCTCCATGCCGGTACCGACGAGCGGCGATTCGGCCTCGAGCAGGGGCACGCCCTGGCGTTGCATGTTCGAGCCCATGAGCGCGCGGTTGGCGTCGTCGTGCTCAAGGAAGGGAATCAGGTTGGCGGCGATCGAGACGAGCTGCTTGGGCGAAACGTCCATCAGCGTCGGCACGGCGGGCTCCACTTCAAGGAAGTCGCCGCGGTAGCGCACCGTGACACGGTTGCCGATGAAGCGCCCGTTTTCGTCCAGGCGGTTGTTGGCCTGGGCGATATGATGGTTTTCCTCCTGGTCGGCAGTGAGGTACTCAATGCGGTCGGAGACCACGCCGTCCTTGACGAGGCGGTAGGGGGTCTCAATGAAGCCGAACTCATTGATGCGGGCGTAGGAGCCCAGTGAGTTGATCAGACCGATATTCGGACCTTCTGGGGTCTCGATCGGGCAGATGCGGCCGTAGTGAGAGGGGTGCACGTCGCGCACTTCGAAGCCTGCGCGGTCACGATTGAGACCGCCAGGGCCAAGCGCGGAAAGACGGCGCTTGTGGGTCAGTTCGGCCAGCGGGTTGATCTGGTCCATGAACTGGCTCAGCTGGCTGCGGCCGAAAAAGTCGCGGACGACGGCGCTGAGCGCCTTCGGGTTGATCAGCTTGGCCGGCGTCATGGTGTCCATGCTGACGTCGAACAGGGTCATGCGCTCCTTGACGAGACGCTCGGTGCGGGCCAGGCCGACACGGCACTGGTTGGCAAGAAGCTCGCCGACGGCGCGCACGCGGCGGCTGCCGAGGTGGTCGATGTCGTCGAGCAGGCCCTCGTTGGCACGCAGCTTGAAGAGGTAGCTCATCGCGCTGATCACGTCATTCGGATCAAGGATGCGCATGTCCGAGTCGGTCTTCAGGCCGAGCTTCTGGTTGATCTTGTAGCGGCCGACGCGAGTCAGGTCATAGCGCTTCGGATCGAAAAACAGGCGCTTGACCAGCGCGCGGGCGTTCGGGATGGTTGGCGGATCACCCGGGCGCAGGCGGCGGTAGATTTCCTTGAGGGCCTCGTCCTCGTCGCGGGCGGGATCCTTGCGCAGGGAGGTGATAATGAGGTCGTCCTGGGAGGCGGTGATGACCTTGAGCGACTTGTGACCGAGCTGGACCAGTTGGCGGACGACGCCGGCGGTCAGGGGCTCATAGGCGCGGGCGACGATGAGTTCGCCGTCGAGCACGTCCTTGAACAGGA
Organism: Prosthecobacter sp.; assembly: GCA_030827515.1. GTDB lineage: Bacteria > Verrucomicrobiota > Verrucomicrobiia > Verrucomicrobiales > Verrucomicrobiaceae > Prosthecobacter. The sequence goes on from JAUREI010000041.1 coordinate 11,105, forward strand.
GCTTGGTCGCGATCTCCTCCTCCTTCATGCCCTCCTTAAGCTTGAGGTCCTCGATGTTGTAGAACAGGCGCAGGATGTCCTCGTCGTTGGCGTAGCCGATCACGCGCAGCAACGTCGTGGCGAGGAACTTGCGGCGGCGGCGGCGGCGGTCGAGGTAGACGTACAGCAGGTCGTTGGTGTCGAACTGCACTTCCAGCCAGGTGCCGCGGTCGGGAATGATGCGGAAGCCGTAGAGCCAGCGGCCATTGAGGTGTTGGGTGCTCTCAAAGCAGATGCCCGGGGAGCGGTGCAACTGGCTGACGACGACGCGCTCGGCACCGTTGATGACGAAGGTGCCGCGGTCGGTCATCAGAGGGATCTCGCCCATGTAAACGCGCTCCTGCTTGGCTCCGGCCTCGTCGCGCAGTTCGAAGGTGACGTAGAGGGGCGCACTGTAGCTTTCCGCCTCACGGATGGCCTCAAGCGAGCTGAGTTTGGGATCGCCGATTTCGTACATGACGAAATCCAGGGTCATCTTGTTGTCGTAGCTCTCGATCGGGAAGACTTCTTTGAAGACCGCCTGGAGACCGAGTTCCTTGCGCTTCGAGGGCAGGATGTTTTTCTGCAGGAACTCCTCGTACGACCGGATCTGGATCTCGATCAGATTTGGCGGCTCGGCGACTTCGTGAATTTTGCCAAAGTTGGTGCGCTGGGACATAAGGAGGAGGAGGAACTACGGGGTGGCAATGTCGGGACGGGGCGCCGGGGGCGGCGCGTACGCGGAAAACCGGACCTCAGGCAGCCAGCCTGGAGTCCGGGGTGTTCAGCGGAAAGGCAAAAACCCGGAGAGCGGCGCGGGCGCCGTCAACAGGCAGTTGTCGGGGGCAGTCTCCACGAACCGTTCCGGAACCAGCCGAGCCGGAGCGGCGGCTCCAAAGCTTGAGGCTGGAAAGGTCGGGAAGGCGGGGCATGCGGGATTGGAAAATTTTTTCAGAAAGGAGTTGGGCTCCTTTGACCGCGCGCCGCCGATCTCGGCGGCGCGCGGAAAAGGGCTGGAGGTTACTTGATCTCCACTTTGGCGCCGGCGGCTTCGAGCTTCTTCTTGATCTCTTCAGCCTCGTCCTTCTTGGCACCTTCCTTGAGCTTCTGAGGAGCGCTCTCGACGAGCTTCTTGGCCTCAGCCAGGCCCAGGCCGGGAACCACGGCACGGACTTCCTTGATGACGGCGATCTTGTTGGTGCCACCATCGGCAAGGATGACATCAAACTCGGTCTTCTCTTCGGCGGCGGCGGCCGGGGCACCACCACCAGCGGCAACGGCCACGGCGGCGACGGGAGCGGCGGCGCTGACGCCCCACTTCTCTTCGAGGGATTTCACGAGTTCAGCGACTTCCAGGACGGTAAGGCCGCTCAGTTCTTCAACGATTTTGTTTAGGTCTGCCATATGGGTGTTTCGGTATCGCCGTTTCCCGGGGCTCCGGGTGATTTAAGAGAGAACGCCTTCGCTCCGGCAAGGAACCATTGGGTGTTGGTATTCAGGCCTTTTGAGGGGCCATCGGGTCAAATTGGGGTTGGGATGGGACTCAGGCCTGTTCGCCCTTCGCCTTGAGCACGCGCGCCAGCGAGGCGGCAGGCTCGTTGAGCAGGCGGACCAGCTTGGAAGCCGGGGCCTGGAGAACGCCAAGCAGGGTGGCGAGAAGGACTTCGCGGGAAGGCAGGTCGGCGAGCGCCTTGATGGCGGGGGCGTCGAGCAGCTTGCCGTCGAGCACGCCCACCTTGACCTGGGGCTTCTCGAATTCGGCGGCGAAGTTTTTCATCACCTTAGCGGTGGCGCAGACGTCCTTGGCACCGGTGACGACGGCGGTCTGACCGACGAGGTGGCTGCCGATGTCCTGGGGATAACCGGCGCGTTCGGCGGCCTTCTTGACCAGCGTGTTCTTGAAGACGTGGATCTCGGAGCCGGACTCGGCGAGGCGCTTGCGCAGTTCGGAGAACTTGGCGACGGTCAGGCCGGTGTAGTCCACGATGAACAGGAACGGCGAGGCATTGACCCGCTCGAGAAGGTTGTCGATGAGGAGTGTCTTTTCAGCTTTCATGTCTTGGGGTTCCCCGCAGGTTACAGTTTGACGTACTTGGTGACATCGATGCGCAGGGCGGGCGACATGGTCGCGGCCAGGGTGATGCTGTGGACATAGCGGCCGCGGGCGGTTGCCGGTTTGGCGCGGACGATGGCGTCAATCAGGGCGGCGCCGTTTTCAGCGATCGCCGAGGTGTCGAAGGCAACCTTGCCGATGGTGGATGCGATGTTGCCATTCTTGTCGAGCTTGAAGTCGACTCGGCCGGCCTTGACGGCCTTGACGGCGGCGCCGGTGTCGTCGGTGACGGTGCCGGTTCTCGGGTTCGGCATCAGGCCGCGCGGACCGAGCTGCTTGCCGAGCTTGCGCACTTCATTCATCGCTGCGGGCGTGGCGATGGCGACGTCGAAGTCCATGACGCCTTCCTTGACCTTGGCGATCAGGTCCTCGTAGCCGACCAGGTCGGCACCGGCGGCCTTGGCGGCCTCGGCGGCGGAACCAACGGCGAACACGGCCACACGAACCGTCTTGCCCGAACCGTGGGGCAGCGGGCAGGTGCCGCGGATCATCTGGTCGCCCTTCTTCGGGTCGACACCCATGCGGAACGACAGGGTGAGGGTCTGGTTGAACTTGGTGCCTGGCAGCTTGCGGACGAGTTCCGCAGCCTCCTCAAGCGAGAATGTCTTGCCCGCCGGGATCATCTCGGCGGCCTTCTTGTAGCGTTTGCTTCGGGTTTGCATGGTGGGGTGCAGTGCTTTCGAACGGGGTGCCGTTCTCCTGCGTCGGGGTTATTCGGTGATTTCGATGCCCATCTGGCGTGCGGTGCCGGCCATGATGCGGGAAGCCGCCTCAAGATCGGTGGTGTTGAGGTCGGCAAGCTTCATCTTGGTGGCTTCGAGGAGTTGGGCCTTGGTGATCTTTGCGACCTTCTTCTTGTTCGCCTCGCCGGAGCCGGAGGCGATGTTCGCGACCTTCTTCAGCAGGTTCGACGCGGGCGGCTGCTTGGTGATGAAGGTGAAGCTCTTGTCCTTGTAGACCGTGATCACGGTGGGCAGGACGTCGCCGCCGGCCTTGGCGGTGGCGGCGTTGAATTCCTTGCAGAACGCCATGATGTTGACGCCGGCCTGACCGAGCGCGGGGCCGATCGGCGGCGCGGGGTTGGCGGCGCCCGCCTTGATCTGGAGCTTGATGAGTTTGACGATTTCTTTGGCCATGTGTGTGTGTTCCCTTGCTAGAGATGGTGTGGCCGGTGCTCAGCGGCAGCCGGCGTTTGGGGTTCGTGTCATGCGGATTTCTCCACCTGCCAGTATTCGAGGTCCACGGGGGCGGAGCGCCCGAAGATGTTGACCGAAACGCGCAGCACGCCGCGCTCGGGATCGATCTCCTCAATGATGCCGGTCTGGTTCTCGAACGGACCGTCAGCCACGCGCACGCTGTCGCCGACATTGAAGGCGATTTTCGGGCGGGCGGCGTCGTCCTTGTCGCGGACCTGGGCAAGCATGCCCTCGACCTCGCGCTGGCGCATCGGCATCGGATGATCCTTGGCACCGGCAAAATTGAGCACACCGTCAGTCTCCTTGATGAAGTACCAGGTCTTTTCGACCAGACGGTTGTGCTCGTCGAGCAGGTGGCAGTTGGCGATGACGTAACCCGGGAAGAACTTGCGGTTGCTCTCGGAGCGCTTGCCCTTCTTCACTTCTGAGACGCGCTCGGTGGGGACCAGCACCTCGAAGATGCAGTCGCTCATTTCCTCCGTCTGGATGCGGCGGAGCATGTTGTCGCGGACCTTCTGTTCAAGGCCGGAACGCACGTGAATGACGTACCACTGATCGCGGGGTGCGGGGATGGCTCCCATAGGTTGAAAAGGGACGGAAAGGGGTTGGGGTCAGCCGACCAGCAGATTGGCGATGGCCTGGAAGGCTTCGCGGAAGGAGGTGTCGAAGAAGGCGACAAAGGCGCCGAGCAGCAGCATGGCGATGAGGACCACGAGGGTCGAGTCATTGAGCTCCTTGTACTTGGCGAACCCTTTTTCCTTCGGATCCCAGGGCCAGGTGGCTTTTTTTAGTTCGATGATGACTTCGCCAAGATAGGCGCGGATGCGGCTCATGCGGAAAAGATGATTGGCTGCTGAATGAACCCCTTGCGGGGGTGGCAGGTCAGGAGGGACTCGAACCCCCGACATGCGGTTTTGGAGACCGCCGCTCTACCAACTGAGCTACTGACCTGTGGTGTTTGGCTGATGGGGCCGGGCCGCGCGCCGCCTCCGGGGAGGAGGCCGCCGCAGATCCTGTGCGCCAGAATCTGCGGCGGCGGAACGACGAAACGAACCGGGCAACAAATCAGTCGAGGATGTCGGACACGCGTCCGGCACCGACCGTCTTGCCGCCCTCGCGGATGGCGAAACGGATGGTCTTTTCCATGGCGATCGGCGTGATCAGCTCGACGGTGATCGAGACGTTGTCGCCGGGCATCACCATTTCAACGCCCTCGGGGAGGGTCACGCTGCCGGTCACGTCCGTGGTGCGGAAGTAGAACTGCGGGCGGTAGTTGTTGAAGAAGGGGGTGTGGCGGCCGCCTTCGTCCTTGGACAGGACGTAGACTTCGGCCTTGAACTTCTTGTGGGGGGTGACGGAACCCGGCTTGGCGATGACCTGGCCGCGCTCGACGTCAGTCTTTTTGATGCCGCGGAGCAGCAGGCCGACGTTGTCGCCCGCACGGCCCTCGTCGAGGAGCTTGCGGAACATTTCGATGTCGGTGACGGTCGTCTTGACGGTCGGGCGGATGCCGATGATCTCGACTTCGGACATCTTCTTGACGATGCCACGCTCGACACGGCCGGTGCAGACGGTGCCGCGGCCTTCAATGGCGAACACGTCTTCGATCGGCATCAGGAAGTCCTGATCGATCGGACGCTCGGGCAGCGGGATGTAGTTGTCGACCGCTTCCATGAGCTTGAGGATGTTCGCGCGTTGCTCTTCGTCGCCTTCCAGCGCCTTGAGAGCGGAACCCTTGACGATTGGAATATCGTCACCCGGGAAGTCATACTTCGAAAGCAGGTCACGGACTTCCATCTCGACGAGGTCGAGCAGTTCGGGGTCGTCGACCATGTCCACCTTGTTGAGGAAGACGACGATCGCCGGAACGCCGACCTGGCGGGCCAGGAGGATGTGTTCGCGGGTCTGCGGCATCGGGCCGTCGGCGGCCGAGCACACAAGGATGGCACCGTCCATCTGAGCGGCGCCGGTGATCATGTTTTTGACGTAGTCGGCGTGACCGGGGCAGTCCACGTGGGCATAGTGGCGGTTGTCGGTCTGGTACTCGACGTGAGCGGTGTTGATGGTAATGCCGCGCGCCTTTTCTTCAGGAGCGGCGTCAATTTCATCATACTTGCGAGCTTCGGCGTAGCCTTTGGTGGCCAGCGTGGTGGTGATCGCCGCGGTGAGCGTGGTCTTGCCGTGGTCAACGTGGCCAATGGTGCCGATGTTGACGTGCGGCTTGTTGCGTTGGAATGCTTCTTTAGCCATGATTCAGTTGAGGTTGTTGCGCTGGGACTTTGGGTTCGTTTGTCGTGTAACGGAATCCTCCGCGCATCGTCGCTGGAGCTGATGAAGGGGATTGAACCCTCGACCTCGTCCTTACCAAGGACGTGCTCTACCACTGAGCTACATCAGCTTTATCTCCGGCGGCGATTCGTGAAGAATCTCCTCCTCTTTCGACAAAAAAGGGGGCGTAGGTGCCTGTTGCGCGGCGTCAAGAGACAATACACCCCTGCTTTTTCGGAAAAAGTGGTCGGAGATTAGTGTGCCGGGGGCCACTGTCAAAAACTATTTGTTGGGATTTTCATACCATTGCTGGCCAAACCGTGCACAATTCGCCCGCCTGCCATCCGCCTGGCGGACGGACCTCACGAGGGCCCTCCTCCGCTTCCGGCCATGTAAAACTTCGGGCGAGCGAGGAATCAGAGTCATTTCGGCGCTTGCCTGGGGCGTTCCCGTCTTCATTTTTCCCCATGACCCGCCCCGAAGCGATCCAGCACATCCGCGACGCCTGCAAGACCGTGGCCCTGCAGTTCATGAAGATCCATCCGGCACTGCCCGGTTTGCAGGATGCCGAAACGCAGTCGGACTGCCTGAAGGCCCTGCACGAGATGACCGTGCACCTGGAGACGATCAAAAAGAAGATCGGTCGACTGGAAAAGCGCGACGACAGCGGTCTGCTCTGAGTCAGCGCGGCCAGACGGTGCGCCCCCCCACCACCGTGCGAAGGACGCGGATGTCGCGGAGTTCCTCCTCCGGGCAGGCAAGGTAATCGCGGTCGATGACGACAAAATCGGCGAGCTTGCCGGCCTCAAGGCTGCCAAGGCGGTTCTCGTCGAAACTCAGCCAGGCCGCCCAGGCGGTCAGCGTGCGCAGGGCGTCGAGCCGGCCAAGCTTCTGGTGGGCACCGTGCACCCGCCCCTGATCGTCCCGGCGCGCCACGGCAAGCCAGAGCATGAGGAAGGGGTTAAAGGAATTCATCGCGTGGTTGGGATCCAGGCCGATCATGTGGTCACTGTTGAGCCCGACCGGCACGCCGCCGCGCACCCATTCCCCCAGACCAATGAAGCGCTCCGCCCACTGCGGCCCGTAAATTCGGGCAATGAAGTCCGCATCGCGGTAATAAAGGTAGCCCTGGGTGTCGACACCGGCATTGACCCGCCTAGCCAGCGCCACCATGGCGGCGTCGGGGAAGTAGCAGTGGATGAGATTGAAACGGCGGTCGCGCATCGACGGCTGCTCGGCCACGACTGCCTCGACGGCACGCAGCACTGCCATGGCAGCGCCGTCACCGGTGACGTGAGCACTGATCGGCCAGCCGAGGCGGTTGGCGGCGCCGAAGAGCTCGCGCATCTGCGCCTCGCTGTAGGACTGCGTGCCGGTGTAGGCGGGATCGGTGTTGCGATAAAAGGCCGTGCGCTTCGCGCCATGCGGCTCGCTGAGCCAAGTGGTGCCCCAGTGGATGCCGCCATCGACGGTGATCTTCAGGCAGGTGGCTCGCACCCAGTCGTCCCCCTCGCCGGGCATCAGGCCGAGCGAATGCACATACTTTTCGACACCGGCCGCGTCCTTTGCCGCAAAACGGAAGGTGCCGCGCACGCGCGTGGTCAACTCACCCTGTGCGGCGAGGTCCCGGAAGAGGTCGAATCCGGCGCGATCCGTGGCGCGTTCGAAGATGCTGGTGAGGCCGACCGAGTTGTAAACGGCGTGCAGTTCCCGCAGCTTGGCGCGCAGGGCGGCGGGAGAGGGAGCGGCGGGCTGCGGCATGAGGGTCCGCAGGGCGGCCTGGCCGCCGAGCATGAGCACCGGCCGGCCGTTTTCGAAGACCACCTCGCCGCCGTTGACGGCATCACCCTCGCGGGTGATGCCCAGCGCGTTCCAGCCGGCGGTGTTGAGCACCGACTTGGTGACCGAGACGAACAGAACCGGGTGCCGTGTCGTGGCGGCGTCGAGTTCCTCCGGGGTCGGAAAACGCCGTTCACGCAGGCGGGTGATCTCGTTGCGCGGCACCTCAATCCATTGCCCCTCGGGCACCTCCGCCGCGCGCCGGCGCACCCAGTCTTGGATCTCGGCGAGGCTGCCCAGTTCCTGGTAGTCGGCCGCCAGGGCCGCGCGCGCCGCACCGATGCTGTGGCAGTGTGTCTCGATGAGGCCGGGCAGCACCATGCGGCCCTGCAGGTCCACCACGGCAGTTTGCGGCCCAACCCATTTTTCGACTTCTTCATCCCGGCCAACCGCAAGCAGGCGTCCATCGCGCACGGCCATCGCCTCGGCGACCCTCTCAGTCGCATCGAGGGTCAGCACACGACCGTGCAGGAAGACCGTGTCCGGGAATTCGGCAGAGAGGGTGCCGGCGGCCAGCAGGGGGAGCAAACGTCGCATGGCAGGCAAACGCGCCGAACCACAGGCTTCCAGCGCGTAGCGAGTCGGAAATTCAAACGATCGTTCCGATTTCGCTCGCCAAAACCCACCTTGCCGTTGATAGCTGACTTAGCTTTTTCACCGATGGCCGATCCAGAAGGCATGCCGGAATCCACTCCTTCCGATCCCGCCGCCAGCGGGATTTGGTTGTCGCCCGAGGAGCTCGACACCCTGCTGCCCCAGTATGAGGTGAACAACCTGATTGGTGTTGGCGGCATGGGGGCGGTGTACTTGGCCCGGCAACGCTCCCTGGACCGCTGGGTGGCGCTCAAGTTGCTGCCGAGCCAGCAGGATGACGAAGCCTCGCGACACTTCATCCGCGAGGCGCGCGCCATGGCGCGTCTGGTGCACCCGCACATCATCGCCGTGTATGACTTCGGCCTGACCTCCTCGGGTCATCTTTTCCTCGCCATGGAATATGCCGAAGGCGGCGATCTCCACCGGCGAAGGCTTGCCGGTGAAATCACGCCGGAGCGCGCCCGCCGGGTCATTGCCGAGGTCTGCGAGGCGCTGCAGTTCGCCCACGAGCACGGTGTCATCCACCGCGACATCAAGCCCGCCAACATCCTGCTCACCGGTGACTGGCAGGTCAAGGTTGCCGACTTTGGCCTTGCCCGAGACCTGCATGCCGCCGCGACGGAGGAGAGCGAGTACGGCACCCCGGATTACGTTGCCCCGGAACGCTGCATGCAAGGCGCGCAGGTCGATCACCGGGCCGACATTTATTCGCTGGGCGTGGTGATTCACGAACTGTTGACCGGACGCACCCCGCTGGCGGCCGGTGCCCTGGCCGGACAGGGCCTGCCCCCCGGGTTTGCCGGCGTGCTGTCGAAATGTCTCATGCGGGATCCGGAGCGTCGGTATGGTTCCGCGGCCGAAGTCCGCCACGCCCTGTTGGAAGCCGCGAAGACAACGAAGGCTGCGGCAGCCCCAAGGCAACACCTCGCGCCGCGGGAGCCTGTCCAGCAAGCCTCAGGCATCAGGGCCGCTCATGATCTGCACCGCCGCGAAGTCACCGAACAGGTGATCTGGGCCGTGCTCAGCCTGCTTATCCTCGCCTCACTTGGCTGGCTTGTCTGGCAAGACCACTTCAAGGAACCCACCGCTCCCCCCGCCGCCTCCACCCCACCATGAAACCCCTGCTTCCCCTGCTCCTCCTCTGCGCAACCGCCCAGGCTGTCGACTACAAGTCCCAAATCGTGCCGATCTTTCGCGCCAAGTGCTACGAATGCCACAGCGAGGCCAAGGGCAAGGAGAAGGGCGATCTCGCCATGGAGCCGGACGCTCGGCTCGCCGAGCACATCGGGCCGGGCCGGCACGTCATCCCCGGGGAGCCGGCCAAAAGCACCATGCTGATTTTCTGCCAACTGCCGGACAACGACGAGGACGTCATGCCACCGAAGGGCAAAAACCGGCTGACACCCGCCGAACTGACACTGCTGGAAGGCTGGATCAAGGAGGGCGCCCCGCTGACCGCCGGCACCGCTGCGGCTGCCGCCACTCCGGTCACCGCACAGACCTGGACGAGCAGCGACGGCCGCACCGTCGAGGCCAGCTTTGTCAGCCTGGAAGGGGAAACCGTGCAGTTGCGAGTGAATGCCACCGGCGTGGTGCACAGCTTTCCACTGGCTCGACTGTCGCCCGAAAGCCAGGCCCAGGCGCGCGCCGCCGCCCGCTGAGCCGCCAACGGTTGCGACCGAAGCCTGCCGCACCTAAGCTGGCGGCATGTACTAGCCGCCCCAGGTTCCGCACTGCCGCCGGGGTTGCCTGAGCCTGCTGTGGGTCCTCAGTGCCATTGGCCTGCTGCTGGCCCTGCTGCATCAACCCCTGCTACGTTGGACACTTCAGAGGATTGGACCGGTTCTGGCCGCCAGAGCCGGCATCCGCCTCGATTGGCAGGTCCGCGGTAGCTTGTGGCGGGATGTCGACCTGCAAAAGGTGGTCGGCAGCGGCAGCGAGAACCATTGGCTGACCCGCCTTGAGGCCGCTGAAGTTGGCGCCGAATACAGCCTGCAAGCGCTATGGCGTGGCGACATCGCCGGCCTGGTCGAGCGTTTGCACGTGCGCCGACTGCACGTGGAGGCCGATTTGCGCCGACTGTCACCGTCGCGCAAGAAGACCGCCGAAGCCAGTGGACCGCCGCCTACCTCTTTGCCAGCGAAGTGACCCGCAAGCTGTTCCGCCGCAAGAAAGTCGTGCACGAGGATCCGCCACGCCTGCAACTCAGCTTCACGCCGTCGGGTGCCGACCGCACTCAGGCCAGCATTCAGGCCGCCTACGATCTTACACGCCACTGGCGCCTGACGAACCGCTTCACGCAGAACGGGCGCATGAAGACCACCATCGGTTACCTGCTGCGCTTCGGCGAACGCGTCCAGGCCCTGGGGGAGCCGGTGCCCGCCTCCCTGAGAGTTCAGCGTCCAGAATCCAAGCCCGGAGTCACCGTTCCCTGCTTGAGTCGGTTCCGGAGCTTCGACCAGAAATCCTCGTCATCGGCGGAAGGGCCGGACTCGGGCAGGACCTTGCCCGGTGCCGTCGGCACCCGGAACCCCTGGCCGGAGTCCAACCCCTTCGTCTCTTCCAGCGCCTGTCCGTAGGGTGCAAACAGGCCGAGCGGGATAGGATATTTCTGGAAGCTGCCCGACAGGGTGCGGTGCTTGTTGATGAAGTCGCTCGGGCTGTAGTAATTGCTGTTGTCGCGCGCGAACAGGGTCCGGTTCATGCCGATGCGAAGGTTTTTTCGCATCTCAAAGTGAAGGTGGACATAATACATGCCGTTGTTGCCGCCCATGGTGCCGACCTGCTGGCCTTTTTCGACCACCTGACCGGCGCGTACAACACGCTGGTGCAGGTGTGCATACAGGCTGTCGACCATGGCGATCTTGCCGCTGGCATCGCGATAGGCGTGGCGTACCAGAACACAGTTGCCCCAGCCGCTGCGCACGTTTTCGGAGATGACCACGACGCCACGCGCGCAGGAATAGATCGGGTCGCCCAAATCGCTGTTGCCACCACCGCGACCGTTCCAATCCTCGCCCAGGTGGCCATTCGGCCAGTAACCGCGCGATTTGTAATAGCCCTCGCCGTTGGGCTTGCCGACGGGAAAATCAAAACCGTCGGCCAGCTGACAGCGCACGGAATCCGCGCCATGGGCGATGCAGGCCAGAAGGAGAAGGCCGAGTGCCAGCGAACCTCCCCGCCGGCCGGGGCCGGAACGGAGGGGGGGCTTGCCGCCGGTCATCATCAGGGACGGTGGTGATTGCCCGCAAGCGTGGCTTCGGGCACGATCAGGGGTTCGTTTTCGGTGCCGCTTCCTTGGCCGGTGCCGGAGCAGCCGCCTTGGCGGGAGCCTCAGCGTCTTTCGGCGCGGGTTCGGCCGCCTTTTTGGCTTCAGCAGCGGGCGCCTTGGCGGCCGGGGTCGCCTCCTTCGCAGCGGCGGGAGCGGCGTCCTGCTTGCTGGCAGGTGCCTCCTCCTTCTTCGCGGCTTCCGGAGCGGCAGGCTTCGCTTCCTCCTGGACAGCGGGAGCGGCGGGCGGCGGGGGCGGTTCGTCGAAAACCTTCACGGCGGACTTTGCCGTCTGCTGCCGGGCGGTGAGCACCGCCAAGCTGAGCGTCAGGATGAAAAGCAGGACCGCCAGATAAACGGTGAACTTCTGCAGGACGTTGGTCGTTTGGGCGCCGGCAATCTGCGACATCATGCCATCTCCGAACGAGGCCCCCAAGCCCTCCTGGCGCGGGCGCTGCATGAGGACGATGAGGATCAGGAGCAGGCAGACGAGAACCTCGATGAATGTGAGAATGCCGATGAAAATAGCCATAAGCGGGGGCGCATTATGCGGGAACTTCGACCTTTGGCAAGCTGGTTCTGGCAGGCATGTGTCCAGTCGCCCTTCCACCCATCGTTTTTTCCAGAAAAAAATGGCATTGCGTGTCAAACTCTATTATTTAATGAACGTTGATAGTTAATCCCCGTTTCCGGCATGCCCCTCTCCCGAATTCAGGCTTCGACGCGGCGCGGCCCTGAGGCTGCGGAGGGACGCGCGCGCCCATCGGGTGGCAAAACCAAGTCTGCCGCGAAGTTGCCGGTCGATTCTCCCAAGATTCGCGCCATGGCCAAGCAGGAGGCGGCGCGGCGTGGTTACACTTGGGCCCTGCGCCTGATCCTGTTCATCTGTCTCACCGGTCTGCTCAAGGTGACGGTGCAGGAAGCCATCCTGAAAAACCCCCAGTTCGAACTGCTCCAGGTGGCCGTGCAAACCCGCGGGCCCTTGAGTGTCGAGAAGATCGTGCGCGCCACCCTGCTGACACGCGGCGAAAATCTGCTCTTCATCAACATGCGGGAGGTGCGCGCCCGCCTGCGCCAACTGCCGGCCGTGCAGGACGTGGACCTGGAACGCGACTTCGATGCCGGCATTCTCACCCTGCGAGTCAGGCAACGCGAACCGGTGGCCTGGTTGGATTGCCCGCGCCTCGGCCTGATTGCCGGACGCGAGGGCGAGGGCTGGTTGCTGGACGCCGAAGCGGTGCCCTTTCCCTGCGACCAGTGGTCCGAAGCCTACAGTTCTCTGCCGGTCATCCATCATGAAACCCTGGCCCAGAACACCCCGGGACTGTCCTTGGAGGATTTTGCCCTGCATGCCGCGCTGGGTCTGGTGAAGGAACTCGACGCCCGCTACGAGGCAGGACAACCGAAGTCGCTGGCCCTCCACCTGCAGACTCCGTATTCCATCCTGGCCCGCTTCTCCGACAAAACCCAGGTCGTGTTTGGCGTCGACGATCACGACCTGCAGTTGACCAGGCTCGATCGTGTTCGCGACGAGGCGCGCCAGCGCGGATGGGAGATCGACACCCTCAATCTCCTGGCCAGGCAGAACGTGCCCGTCACCTTCCGAAGCCCGCCCGATCTGGCCGGCCTGCAAGCCCCCACCGCGCGTCCCGTGACGTCACCGCGCACCGCCAGCACCCAGCTTCGTTAACCCCCATGGCGAAATCCACCATCTACGCAGCGCTGGAAATCGGCACGAGCAAGATCTGCGTCGTTGTCGGCGAGGCCAAGCGCGACGGCTCCATCAAAATCCTGGGCATCGGCCAGGCCGCCTCGCGTGGCGTGCGCAAGGGCGAGATCGTCGACTTTGACAAAGTGCAGACCTGTCTGAACGACGCCCTCGTGCGCGCCGAGGATCTCAGCGACGTGATGATCCGCACCGTCTTCCTCGGCGTCAGCGGCGCGCACATCGAGAGCCAAAACAACCGGGGCTGCCATCGTCTGCCCGAGGGCCAGACCGAGATCATTGAGCGCGACGTCGAGGAAGCCAAGGAGATTGCACGCCACGTGGCGATCCCCGAGGACAACGTTTTCCTGCACAGTGTCCTGCGGCAGTACATCGTCGATGGTGTCGAGGCGGTTCGACAGCCCATCGGCCGGCAGGCGCGCCAGCTTGAGGCCGACTATCACATCATTCACGGCCTGATGCCGCGCATCCAGAACTCGATCAAGTGCGTCAAGGAAATCCCCCTTGAGGTTGAGGATGTTGTTTTCAACCCGGTCGCCGCCGCCCAGGTCGTGCTCAGCCGCGAGGCCAAGCGCGAGGGGGCCCTGATGATCGACATCGGCGGCGGCACGGCTGACTTTGTGCTCTATGACGACGGCATGATCAGCGTTTCCGGCTGCGTGCCGCTGGCGGGTGACCACATCAGCCAGGACATCGCCATGGCCGTGCAAATCCCGCACACCCGTGCCGACAGCCTGAAGATCCAGGCCGGCAGCTGCCTGCTGGATGACGTTGAGCCGGGCGAAATGCTGCGCATCGAGGACGACAACGGCTTTGCCATCGGCGAGGTCGAACGCGCCTTTCTCAATGAGGTGATCCAGCTGCGGGTCCAGGAAATCCTCGACCAGGTGCGGGCCCGCTGCGAGGGTCATCTCGACCGTCTTGCCGCCGGTGTTTTCCTGACTGGCGGGACCAGCCTCCTGAAAGGCATTGACGTGGTCGCGCGCGACGTGTTTGGAATGAAGGTCACCCGTGCGGGCTCGACGCCCTTCAGCGGCGTCACGGACATGTTTGACAAGCCCCAGTACTCGGCCCCGATCGGCCTCATCCGCTACGCCCAGATCCTCGACCAGGAAAAGCCCGCCCGGTCATTTTTTCCGCTCTTCAAACGCAAGGTCTCCGACTTCCTCACCCCGGCCTCCTGAACCGCCACCCACCTCCACCCTCCACCCACTAGCCCACCATGGTCGAATATGATCGCCAGCCCCAGCGGGATGACTCCGGCAAGCCCGCCCTTCGAACCTGCATCGTCGGCATCGGCGGAGCGGGCGTCAACGTCCTCGACCGCATCACACTTGATCGCACGGTGGACGCCAAAATCGTCTGCATGCACACCGACGTTCGCGTGCTCGGTCATGCCATGGCGCCGGTCAAGGTCCAGCTCGGGGCCGACCTAGTCCGCGGTGCCGGTGCCGGCGGCGATCCTGATCTCGGCCGCGAGGCGGCCATGTTCTCGCGCGAAGACATCCGCCGCGAGGTCGAGGGGCATGACATCGTTTTTCTCTGCACCGGCCTTGGCGGCGGCACGGGGTCGGGGGCAGCGCCCGTGATCGCGGACATCGCCAAGTCCACCGGCGCCCTGGTCATCGTCACCGCCGCCATGCCTTTCAGCTTTGAGGGCCGCCGCCGCAACGGCCAGGCAGCCGACTCGCTTGAACAGCTCCAGAAGCGCGCCGACGCCCTCGTCCTGTTCGAGAACAACCGCATGGGTGAGTTGGTCCTGCCGAAGGACGGCATCCAAAAAGCCTTCGCCCAGGCCGACCAGTTGATCGCCCAGAGCCTTCGCGCCATCTGCACCATCGTCACCCTGCCGGGCTTGGTGAAACTGGGTCTCGACGACCTCACCGCCGCCCTCAGCACCTCCAACGGCCGTTGCTTGTTCGGCTTTGGCGAGGCGCGGGGCCAGAACCGCGGGGCCGAGGCCCTCAAGCGCGCCCTCAAGAGCCCGCTCATTGATCAGGGTCGCCTGCTGCACCAGACCCGGACGCTGCTCGTTCACATCGCCGGCGGCGAGTCCCTCACCTTGGTCGAGGTCGACGCCGTGATGAAACAGCTCGGCCGCCACGTGCCCGACCAAACCCACATCCTGTTCGGTGTCGCTGTCGACGCCAAACTGGAGGACTCCCTTGCGGTCACCCTCATCAGCTCACTCGGCCTTGAACAACTCAACAGCGTCGCCGCCGCCGCGCCCCCCGCGGAAATGCTGCCTCAGCACGACCGTCCGATGCCGCAGATGGCCGATGTTCTGGGCGCCGGGCTGACCAGCAAGATTGTTCATCCGCCAACTCCAGCCCCCAAGGCCGAATCCCCCGCCGCCGAGCCTCCAGCTGCGGTCGTGCCCGAGATTGTCGCGCCCCCCGAACCGCCGCCGGTAAGCATCGCCCCCGAAACCGAAGCACCTC
>JAUREI010000225.1 GCA_030827515.1 Prosthecobacter sp.
CAAGACCGACATCGACAAGCGCGAGAACACCGGCCGCAGCCTCATGCCCGAAGGCCTGGACGCCCTCGGTGCCGAGGCGTTGCGCGACATCCTCACCTACATCTGCGGCGAAGCCTCGAAACAGTTTCGCATCATCTCCCTGGCCGACGCTGCCACCGCCAGCAGCAGCGACGGCGTCTTTGCCGGTCCCGCGCCAAATCAGGGCCAGGTGCGCCTGAATAAATTTGGCGACTTCAAAGTGGAGGGAGTGCCGTTCTTCATTCCCTCGCCCGAAAAGGCCACCGCAGGCAATTTCATTGTTCTCAAAGGCGGCCCCGCCCCCGACAACCACTCGCAGACCTTCCCGGCCCGGGTCGAGCTGGCGCTGAATGTCGCCACGAAGAGGATCCAGATGCTCAGCGGCATCTCCGGCTGGGGCTGGCCGGCCGTGCGCGACGAGGCACCGGCGCTGACCGCCACCGTCGTCTATGAAAGCGGCGAGAAGGAGGAATTCACCTTCGTCAACGGGGTCCACTTCTCCGACTACATCCGCCCCGTCGATGTGCCTGGCTCCCGCTATGTGGAGGGCATCACCGAGGGCCAGCAGATGCGCCTGCTGACGCTGCAACTGACGAAGAAGGGCCCTGCCAAAACCCTGATCCTGGAAAGCCCGGCCGGGAACAGGACAGCTCCGGTCGTCGCCGCGGTCACCGCCGACATTGAGGGTCGCGGCCCGGGTGCCGGCAGCACGGATCTCGGCAAACGCCCGCCGCCGCCGGCCAAGGGTGCCGCCAAGGGCAAGGGCAAGAAGGCCGAGCCGATCGTGCGCGCCGAGGATGCGCCAAAAACCGGTGGGCAGGGTGACGGGCCGCTTGTTCCCGCCAGTAGCCCACACTGGGAAGCCGGCAAGACCCGTGTGCTGGTCATCGGCGGCGGTTCCTCGCACAAGTTCGCCGAATTCTTCGGCACCACCGATGTCGCCACACTCAAAGCCGCCGGTTTCAGCGTCCACTACACCGAGGACCGCGATCAGGCCGCCGCCGAACTGGCGAACGCCGACGTCGCGATCATCAGCGTCAACCGCAAGTTCTTCGACACCGCCGCCTACCGCCGCGCACTGATGACCTTTGCCGCCGCCGGCAAGGGCATCGTCATGCTGCATCCCGGCACCTGGTATGGCTATGCCGGCTGGCCGGAACTGAACGCCCAGATCGTCGGTGGCGGTGCGCGCGGCCACGACAAGATCCACCCCTTCGACATCCTCAAGCTGAAGGACCATCCGGTGATGGCCGGTGTGCCGGACAAGTTCACCGTCGAGGACGAGTTGTATTACATCAATGCCGAGCCCGACAAGATCCCGGCCGGCACGGCGGCAATCGAGGTGCTGGCCGAGACGAGCCCGAGCGACAAGTTCCAGAAGCCGCATCCGAACATCTGGATCACAAAACATCCGCGCGCGCGCATCGTCGGTCTGGCGCTCGGCCACGACGAACGCACCCACGATCACCCGGCCTACAAGAGCCTGCTCGTCAACTCAGCCCGGTGGAGTTCGGGCAAGTGACATCGCAAGGGGCCGCACGCACCGGCGTGCGGCCATTTCAGGATGACCCGGCGGGCGGCAATCCCCAGCCAAGGGTCACTTGAACAGTTTGTTCGCCGCCTTCAGGTGCGGCGCATACTCCTCGCGGCGCATCTCGACGCGCTCGCGGATCGTGCGCTCGCCAATGCCGTCATGGCGGGTGGCGACCAGAGCCTTGAGCAGGTCGATCGTCGCGCGAACGTCGCTCATCATGACATGTTCCGGGGCAATGCCACCGTCGGCGGCGAGATTGTGGTAATTGGCAAGCGGCACGGATACCCCGCAGCTGCGGTGGCCGGCGGCCTGCATGGCGCTGGCTTCGCAGGCACCGGCGTCGAGCAGGCAGCGCTGCACGCGAATGCCCTGCTCCTTCGCGGTGGTCATCAGCACGGCGCAACCCTCGCTGTCGAAGATCGACAGGCGGTCCCCGACACGAACGATGGGGCCGCCGCCCATGACCGCACCGTTGACCGGGCGGCTGGTTTCGATGGAGAGGAAAACGTCGTCCTTCCCGAACGGCCATTTTTGGGCAAGGTGCCAGGCGCCGAGGAAGCCGACCTCCTCCGCGCGGGTGAAGGTGGCATGGAAGGTGGTGCTGATGCCGAGAGTGCCCAGTTCCCAGAGTGTGGCGACGAGGATGGCGCAGCCGATGAGATCGTCGCAGGCGGTGGCCTCGATGCGGGTGTGGGTGATTTTAACCGGGAATTTCCAGGTGGCGATGGCACCCTGGGCCTTGCCGCGCAGGCCGGCCGCCAGACCGGCCTCGACTTGCGGCTTGGCGACGCCGCCAAGGAACTCGAACTCGCTCTTTTTGCCGCCGGGCACCCGCACGAAGGCCGGGTGGTCCATGTGGGCCCCGAGCACCCAGGTGGGGCGACTTTTGCTCTTGCCGTTGCGGTAGGTGGCCAGCAGGTTGCCAAACTTGTCACGCTTGAGCTTCACATGCGGGCAGTTCTTGAGCAGCGCCTCGATCTCCGCCCGGACGTGGTATTCGTGGAAGGGAGCCGTCGGCTTGCTCAGAATTCGCTTGAGAATGTTCGTCAGGTTGGGCACTGCCATGCGGGCACGTTAGCGGCCTTTTCCCATCCGACAAATGCCAAGGTGAAGAAGCTCCGATATTTCTGCGAGACCGGTTTGGTGGCCACGGCCGCCTGGCTGCTGCCGCGCCTGCCACGCGCCCTCATCCTGGCCATGGCGCGCGCCATCGGTGCCATCGCCTGCCGACTCGACCGGCGCGGGCGCAAGACCGCCCTCGAAAACCTCAAGGCCGCGCTCGGCGTCCAAGGCCCCAAGGCTGAAGCCCTCGCCCGCGGCTCCTACCAGAACTTTGCACGCACCTTTCTGGACCTGTTCTGGTCGGCCCGACTGAACCGCGACAACTGGCCAGAATTTGTCACCATCCACCACGGCGCCCAGGATGCCGAGGCCCGGGCGCGTGAAGTGGGCGCCCTCTGGGTGACCCCTCACTTCGGCAATTTTGAACTCGCCAGCCTGTTCTGGGGCTTTCGCGATTTCCAGTTCACCGTGGTCGCCCAGGACTTCAAAAACCCGGCGCTGACCGGCATCTTCAAGCGCCTGCGTGAGCATTCCGGCCACACGGTCATCACCCAGCAAGGGGCCATGCTGCGCCTGATGAAGACCCTCAAGCGCCGCGGCCATGCCGCCCTGCTGACAGATCTCAACGTTGAACCCGGCAGGACCGCGGCCGCCATCGACTGCTTTGGCCTAAAGACCTGTGTCACCACCCTGCACGTGCAGCTGGCACGCCGCCTTGGCCTCGCCATCATTCCCGGGGTCTGCCTGCCCCTGCCGGACGGCCGCTACGAGGTGCACATTTTCGAAGCGATCGAGCCGCGGCCGGAGCAGAGCGACCGCGTAGTCGCCCAACAGGTCTGGGACCACTTTGAACGTGCCATCCTTGACCGGCCCGACGGCTGGCTGTGGATGTACAAGCACTGGCGCTACCAGCCCGCGCTCGGCCGCAACCCGGCCTATCCGGCCTATGCCAAGGTTTCCGGTGCCTTCCTCAAGCTGCTGGAGGAGCAGGCCTGATCGAGAGGCGGCCCTGAACCTGGCGGCAAGCAAGGCCGCCAACATCCGGTTTGCACGAGGGCGCTTTCTGGCTAGGGAAAGAGCAACACCGCAATGACCCGTTCCTTCGAAATACTCGGCCGCTTCGACCACGAGAGCGACTGCCAGAAACTGCTCTACGCGCCGCTGTCGCAGCGCCTCACCTACCGCGAAACGACGCTGTATCAGGTCGAGTTCGAGGGCGATGAAAAGGCGTTGGAGTCCTTCGTCCGCGAGGTCCTGCTGGATCCGATCAGCCAGGAACTGCGCGACGGCACCGAATCAGCCTTCCCCAAGGCGGCCTTTGTGCTCGAGTATGGCATGAAGGGCGGTGCCCTTGACCTCGAGAAGGAAACCATCCTAGGCTACTACCGAGCCCTGCCCGAGCCCGGCTTCCAGCTCCACCGCCTGACGCTGCGCAAGCGTGTCCATGTCTTTGGCGAGGCCGCCGAGCCGGCGCCGTTCGTCCGAGACATCTGCAACCCGGCCATTCACACCTGGGACGTCCGCAAGGCCGCCTGAGTCCGCACGCCGCTTTGCGCATCCGCAGTTGCGGGACGCGGCGTTGCTTTTAACCTCCACTCACCACGCGCGGCCCGTCCGCCGTTTTCCCCATGAGCACCCACGTCAAACTCTACATTCCCGGTCCCGTTGAAGTGTCGCCCGCCACCTACGAGGCCATGTGTCAGCCGATGATTGGCCACCGCGGCAAGGGCTTCCAGGACCTTTATGCGGAGATCCAGCCGATGCTGCGCGAGCTGTTCGGCACCAAGCAGCAGGTCTTTCTGAGCACCTCCTCCGCCTGGGGCGTCATGGAGGGCAGCATCCGCAACCTGGTGAAGAAGAAGGTGCTCAACTGCTGCAACGGCGCCTTTTCCGACAA
>JAUREI010000084.1 GCA_030827515.1 Prosthecobacter sp.
CAGCGACATCCGCCGGCGTTGGGGCGGAAGGCAGGGGCATGCCCGGCTGCATGGGGTAACCCAGCGGGTTGGCGGCCGGATAACCGAGGTTGGCGGAGCTCGTCTGCCCCGGGGGCGGACCGAAGCCTTGCATGACGGGCGGCGGCGGCAGGGGGCGCTGCGGCAGCGGCTGCGTCGCGCCGGGATCGTCGGAGGAGGGCGGTTGGGACATGGGGGAAAATCGACTCGCCAGATTACCCGGCATCGGGACTGGCTGGCAAGACAATAACGGGCCTGCATTCCTCTTTACAGGATTAGAATCCAGCATATTGGCAACAAGGGTATGGCCAAAGCTCCGACTCCGCGTCCTCCCGCTCCCGAGGCGATCAATGAATTCGTCGGCCGACGGGTGAAAAAACTGCGGGCCGCCCGTGGCTGGTCGCTCGAGGAACTCGCCGCCGCCAGCGGGGTCAGTCGCTCCATGCTCAGCGAGATTGAGCGCGAGCGCGCCAATCCGACCCTGACGGTGGCCGCGCGCATCGCCCGCGCCTTTGAACTGACCCTTCAGGACCTGCTCGGCGGCGCGGAAAGTCCGGCGGAGAAAATCCGCGTCATTCGCTCGGGCGACCCCGCTCAGGTCTTCCGGGCCGACCGCGAGTGCGAGATCCGCACGCTGTCGCCCCTGCAACTGGAGAAGGACGTCGAGTTTTATGAACTCGACCTTCGTCCCGGCGGCGGCCTGCGCAGCCAGCCCCACTTTGAAGGCACGCGCGAGTTCCTCACCGTCGTCGAAGGCCGCGTGCGGGTCGAATCCGACGGCGGCCGCGAGGACCTCGCGACCGGCGACTCGGCCACCTACGCCGCCGATGTGGCACACGCCATCGTCAACACCGGCGCCGCCCGCGCCCGCGTGTTTCTCGTGGTCATCTACCCGTGACGCTCCTCGTCACGGCGGGCGAGCAGGGTGATGATCAGGATGAAGAAACACATGATCACCGAGAACAGCGGGAACTGCAGGGCCGCCGGCAGGCTGTAAATCAGCGCCAGCGCCGGGATCCAGACGAGCCAGTTCGCCACCATCACCGTTGGGCAGGTGCGCAGCCAGAACTCACGGTTGAGGGAGGCGCGCGTGCGCGCCCAGGAGCCGTCGAACTCCACCCAGCGCAGGGCGATGAGCACGGTGGGCACAAACCAGAGCGGGCTCATGACGAACTGGTCAAAGGCGACCTTGGTGAGCAGGGTGCGCGCGTCGTTGTCGTGACCAAACATCCAGCCCTGGACCTGGTAAAAGAGGTCGATCTCCATCCCGCGGTAGCCCCAGAACAGCGACAGCAACGCCAGGCGCTTCAGTCGGCCCTGTGCCGGCAGCCGGCCCATCAGCCCCTGCACCAGGGTCGGCAGCAGGGCCGCCGCGAAGACGGTCGAGACGAGGGAAAAGCTGAAGGTCCAGCGCAGCTTGAAATCGCCGACCGCCTCCCAGAGGGCCGCCGCCACCGGGAGCCGGTAATAGCTGCCGACCAGTGCCAGCACGAGCAGGTTCAGCACCAGGCAGGGCAGGCGGTTCTCGCGGAACACCGCCGCCAGCCGCGACCTGATGGAAACCTCCGACATGCCGCGTCCATGGCAGAGGCGGCCAATCCGGGCAAGATGAATCGCGAGAGCGGGCGGGGTGGCGGGAAAGAATCCGTGACCGGGACCGCGAGCACGCGAAAGCCGCCGTCCGGATCGGCTCGTTCTCTCAGGTATCCTCCACGACCGGGCACGCAAGAGCTTGGCTCGCCGGAATGACCCACGCGGACTTTTGCGCGGCAAAGCTGAGCCTCGGTTAGTAGGTCTCCGCCTGGGGCACGGCATTGCCGGCCGAGGGAGCAAAGCGGCGCAGAAGCGCCCACAAGCCATATCATCCGCCTCGGCAAGGCCATCCTATTCCATGGCGCCGCTTTTGCCGGACGATCAGCGATCTGGCGTGGGGAGCCGCGATCCACCGGGGTAGGGCCGGCTGTCTCAGCCGGCCGTGCGGAGTCCCGCGTGCAGACACCGCCCCAGACCCGGCGCTCTGGGACAGAGCGCCCTACCCGGGAGGCCCTTCCCCCTCACCCGAACAGGGTCATCTGGGCGCTGTCCTGGGCGGGGCGCTTGCGGCTGGGTTTCGCGGGCACGCTGACGGGGGTGGGCACGTCGTGGACGCTGTCGGCGGGCGGATGGCCGGCCTCGAGCTGGTCGAGGACTTCGCGGGCGCGGCGGATGACTTCCTCGGGCAGGCCGGCGAGGCGGGCGACCTGGATGCCATAGCTCTTTTCGGCACTGCCGGGCAGGATCTTGTGCAGGAAGATGATCTGGTGGTTCCACTCCTTGACCGCGACGTTGCAGTTCTTCACCGCGCCGCGGCTGCGCGCGAGGGCGGTGATCTCGTGGTAGTGGGTGGCGAAGAGGGTGCGCGCGCCGATCTTGTCGTGCAGGTGCTCGGCGACGCTCCAGGCGATGCTGAGGCCGTCGAAGGTGGAGGTGCCGCGGCCGATCTCGTCGAGGATGACCAGGCTGCGCTCGGTGGCGTTGTTGAGGATGAGCGCGGTCTCGTTCATCTCGACCATGAAGGTGGACTGGCCGCGCGCGAGGTCGTCAGTGGCGCCGATGCGGGTGAAGATGCGGTCGGCCAGGCCGATGTCGGCGCTGGCGGCGGGCAGGTAGCTGCCGATCTGCGCCATGAGCGTCAGCAGGGCGGTCATGCGCAGGTAGGTGCTCTTGCCGGCCATGTTCGGGCCGGTGATGAGGATAAGCCGGCTGTCCTGCGGGTCCAGATGGATGTCATTCGGCACGAAGCGACCGGCCCCGGCGAGGTTCTGGTCGAGCACCGGGTGGCGGCCGTCGCGGACGACGAGACGGCGCGACTCGTCGAGCACGGGCCGGACGTAGTTGAACAGGCGGGCGGTCTCGGCGAGCGAGGCGAGGGCGTCGATCTCCGCAAGCGCGGCGGCGGTTTCCTGAATCTGCGCGAGGTGTTCGAGCACGCGTCCGCGCAGGGCGAGGAATTCCTCGTGCTCAAGCGCCTTGCTGCGTTCCTCGGCGCCGAGGATCTTGTCCTCCATGCGCTTCAGCTCGTCGGTGATGTAGCGCTCGCCGTTGGCGGTGGTCTGCTTGCGGTGATACTCGGTCGGCACGCTGCCGAGGTTGGCCTTGGTGATCTCGATGAAGTAGCCGAAGACAGCGTTGTATTTGATCTTCAGGCTCTTGATCCCGGTGCGCTCGATCTCCTGGTTCTGCAGGTCGGCGATCCACTGCCGGCCCTGGGTGGAGGCGGCGCGCAGTTCGTCGAGCTCGGGTTTCCAACCCTCGCGGAACAGGCCGCCCTCCTTGATCGTCGCCGGCGGTTCCTCGACGAGGGCGCGCTGGATTTCCTGGGCGACGCCGGTGAGGTCGTGCAGGCCGGGCAGCAGGGTGGCAAAGGCCGGACTCGGGGTGTCGCGCGCGACCGTGCCGGCGCCGCCGCTTTCCAGGGCGAGGCGCAGGGCGGGCACCACTTCCAGCGAGATGGCAAGCATCTGCAGGTCGCGGCCGTTGCCGCTGCCCTGGCTGAGGCGGGAGCTGGTGCGCTCGAGGTCGCGCACTTCCTTGAGCAGGGTGCGCACCTGGCCGAGCAGGACCGGCTCGTCGAGGAAGGCGGCGATGCGGTCCTGGCGGCGGGTGAGTTCGGCGAGGTCGCGCAGCGGGTGCAGCACCCAGTGGCGGAGCTTGCGCGCGCCCATCGGCGTGCAGGTGCGGTCGAGCGCGCCGAGCAGGGTGTGCTGGCTGCCGCTGCGGGCGGTCACCAGCTCAAGGTGGGCCTGACTGGCGGCATCGACCTGGACGAAGTCGCCGGTCTGGGCGACGCGCAGGCGACCGATGTGCTCGACGCTGCGACGAAGCTGGAACTGCAGATACTGCAGGATCGCGCCGGCGGCGCAGAGCGCGGCCTCCATGGCCTGGCAGCCGAAGCCGTCGAGCGACTGCACCTTGAAATGCTGGGTGAGGCTGTGCAGGGCCTGGTCGTGCAGGAACAGGTAGCCCTCGACCGCGAGTCCCGCAGGCGGTCGGCCGAGGGCCTCGGCGAGGTCGTTTTGCTCCTCGCTGTAGAGCAGTTCGCTGGGCTGCAGACGCTCGAGCTCATCGGCCAGTTCGGCGGCGTCCCTGAATTCCGCGACCTCGAACTCGCCGGTCGTGTGGTCGACGCAGGCCAGGCCGAAGGCGCGCCCGGCGCGGAAGACGGCGGCAAGGTAGTTCGGCCGGTTGGCGTCGAGCAGGTTGAGATCGTTGACCGTGCCGGCGCTGAGAATCTGCGAGATGGCGCGCTCGACGATTTTGCCGGGGACCGGATCGCCGACCTGTTCGCCGATGGCGACGCGTTTGCCGGCCTTGATGAGGCGGGCGATGTAGCCCTGGGCCGAGTGATGGGGCACGCCGCACATCGGCACGCCGTTGCGCTTCGTCAGGGCGACGTTGAGCAGGGGTGAAGCCGTCTTGGCATCTTCAAAGAAGAGCTCGTAAAAATCGCCGAGCCGGAAGAACAGCAGCACGTCCTCCGGCAGCTCCCGCCGCATGGCGAGATACTGCTTCATCATCGGCGTTGCACTGGCGTCGGCGGACATGGACGCCGCTAGGCTTGGCCGGGCCGGGGGTGACGGTCAAGCAGGGAAGTGTGAATCGGCCCGACAAAAGCCGGGCGTCAGGGCTGCCGCAATCCAGGGCGCAGCGCCTGTCACTCAGCGGCCGCGGCGGCGACACCGCCTTCGGGCAGGCCCTTCTCGGCGAGCTTGGTTTTGACGGCGGTCTCGATCTCCTCGTAGAGCGCGGTGTCGTTCTTGAGCGCCTCCTTGGCGGCATCGCGGCCCTGGGCGAGTTGGGTGCCCTTGTAGCTGATCCAGGAACCGCGCTTCTGCAGGATGTCGAACTCCATGGCGAGATCGAGCATGGAACCGACATTCGAGATGCCCTCGTTGTACATGATATCGAACTCGGCCTCCGTGTAGGGCGGGGCGAGCTTGTTCTTGACGACCTTCACCTTCGTGCGATTGCCGGTCACGGTGCCGTCGCTCGACTTGATGGCGCCGATGCGGCGGATGTCGATGCGGACGCTGGCGTAGAATTTGAGGGCCTTGCCGCCCGGGGTGGTTTCCGGGTTGCCGAACATGACGCCGATCTTCTCGCGGATCTGGTTGGTGAAGATGACGCAGGTGCGGGCCTTGCTGATGATGGCGGTGAGCTTGCGCAGCGCGGCACTCATCAGACGGGCCTGGGCACCGACGGTGGAATCCCCAATCTCACCCTCGAGTTCCTGGCGGGTGACGAGGGCGGCGACGGAGTCGACGACGATGACGTCGAGGGCGTTCGAGCGCACCAGGGTTTCGCAGATGCGCAGTGCCTCCTCCCCGGAGCTGGGCTGGGAGACGAGCAGTTCGTCCATCTTGACGCCGAGGCGGCGGGCGTAGTTGGGATCGAGGGCGTGCTCGACGTCGATGAAGGCGGCCAGACCGCCGGCCTTCTGGGCCTGGGCGATGGCGGTGAGGGTGAGGGTGGTTTTCCCGGAGGATTCCGGGCCATAGACCTCGACGATGCGGCCGCGGGCGAAGCCACCGACGCCGAGCGCCTGGTCGATAAGCAGGTTGCCGGTGGGGATGACGGCGACCTCGACCTTTTGGTCCTTGGTCATGCGCAGGATGGAGCCCTCGCCGTAGTCCTTCTGGATCTGCTGGATGGCCAGGTCGAGGTTGCGGGCGCGGGCTTCGGCGATCTTATTGGCGCCGGCTTCGGCGGAGGCTTCTTTGCTGGGAGACTTGGCCATGGGAGTGCTTGTGTTTGGAAAGGTGTTCACCCGAACATGCACGACTTCGTGCGCGGCTGCAAGGGGTTTTTTCGGGCGAGACGGCAACATTTAAAGCAGGGGCGCCCCGTCGGCGCAAGCACGGGCGCTCAATCCGGCCACAATCGCCAGGCAGCCAGTTCGGTGTCGGAGCGGGCGAAGACACGGTTGCCGGCGAAGGCGGGGTGCGCCCAGGTCTTGCCGATGACCTGATGGCGGGCCAGTTCTTCAAACCCGTCGGGGCCGAGCCGGACATGGACCAGCTCGCCGCTGGCGTTGAGCAGGGCGGCGAGGCCCTCGCTTTCCTTCAGCCAGGCCAGGCTCATCTGCGGGTTGCGATCCTTGGGCGTGAGGGTGTTGCCATCGCTCCAGCGCAGGCGCCCGGTGGCGTGCTCGATGCACTGCAGGCCCTTGTTTTTGTCGAGCAGGAAGAGCAGGCCGTCCCTGAACAGTGGGGCCGACATCAGGCCGCACATCTCCTTTTCGTTTTCCCAGGCCAGCCGGACCTCGCCCGGGCTGTCGCCGAGGCGCAGGGCCTTGGTGCCGTGCCAGTAGCCGGAGACCACGAGGATGCCGTCGTGGTAGTAGGGCTGGGCGATGCTGACGCCGTAGGTGATCTTGTAGGGCCAGATCCAGAGGGTGGCGCCGGTGTCGGGATTGAGGCTCTGGATGAGCTCGGGGCCCCACATGATGAGCTGGCGGCTGCCGCGGTGGGTGATCAGCTCCGGGGTGCAGTAGCCGGCGCGGTCCGGTCCGCCGCGCCAGATGAGGGCGCCACTGGCGCGGTCGAGGGCGAGCACGCTGCCCTGCGGTTCGGCCCCGACATGCAGCAGCACGCGCGGGCCGTCGATCACGGGCGAGGCGGCGAAGCCCCACGTGGGCACCTTCGCGCCATGCTCTCGAACGGCGTCGAGCTGCCAGACGACCCTGCCGGTGGCGGCGTCGAGGCAGCAGGCCGTGCCGGCGGCGCCGAGGGCGTAAGCGCGCCCCTCGTGCAAGGTCACCGAGGCACGCGGTCCGCTGGCGTATTCCATGCGGCCGTAGTCGGCCTCCCAGCTGTGGCTCCAGAGCGGCTTGCCGCTGACGGCCTCGAAACACAGCACGCGCTCAACGGCTTCCCCTTTGGGACGGTCCATGAGGAAGACGCGGCCGTCGGTGACGGTGACGCCGCCAAAGCCGCCGCCAACCGCCGCGGACCACAACCGTTCCGGTTCAGCGCGGGCGAGGTCGGCCGGAACCTGGGGCGGATTCCAGCGTCCGTCGCCGGTCGGCCCGCGCCAGCGCGGCCAGTCGTCGGCCAACGCACCGGGGGCGGCGAACAGAAGGAGGCTCAGCAGACGGGAACGCATGGCCGAGGTTACGCGCCAGGGCGACGCGATGTTCCGTCGATCTGCGCCTTCACACGGGCACGGCCGCGAGGGAGCGGGCCAGGGCAGCGGCCTCGTCGACAAAGAGTTCGCCGGTCGGGCTGAGGCGACCGGCCCACAGGGCGCAGAAGACCACCTCGGGAAAGTCTTCGAGCGGCAGGGCGCGCACGCCTTTGGGCCAGCGGCGGGCGGGCGCCGCGAGCGTGAGGCCGACCCCGTAGCCTTCGGCGACGTAGCGGCTGACGAGGTCAAGGCTGCTCAGTTCGTAGGACGGGTTCCAGCCGATCTTGCGTTTTTGCAGCTCGGCCTGGAAGAGGCGGCAGACCGGTTCGCCGGCCGGCAGGGTGATGAGCGAATGACGGATGCGGTCCTGCTCAAGAATCTGCGTGGCCGTGGTCAGTCGCGAGTTGGCCGCCACCAGCAATTGCATGGGCAGCCGGGTCAACTCGCGGTGGCGCACGCCCTCGGCGCACTTGCCGGACACCGCGGCCAGGCCGATGTCGATCTGCTGGTCGAGCAGAAGGCGCTCGATCTCGATGATGCGTGCCGTCATCAGGTTGAAATGAAACTCCGGCATGCGGATGCGGATCTGGCGAAGCAGCAGGGGCAGGTAATCGCTCTGGACGATTTCCGGCGCGGCGATGCGCAGGCGCTGATCGGCGCCGCCACGCAGCTTCTGGCCCATCTCGGCGAGGCCGTCGAAGAAGGGCGCGATGAAGGTGTAGAGTTCCATGCCCTGCGGCGTGAGCTGGAAGGGCCGGCGCTGGTACAGTGTGACGCCCAGCGAGTCCTCAAGCTGCAGAATCTGGGCGCTGATCGCCGGCTGCTGGATGCCGTAGGGCATCTGGCGCGCGGCGGCGCTGACACCGCCATGCTTGGCGACGTGGTAGAACAGCTCGAGGTGATGGACGTTCATGCGCCCAGCATGACCGCTCGCCGGCGCTTTTCAATCCCCACCGACGCGTGGTCATGTGGCGCCGCGCCGGGAGCGTATCTGCACGCCGGCTCAGTCGAGCGCCAGAAAGCGCACGCAGACCGCGCCACCGACCTCGATCTTGCGCCCGGTGAAGGCGGGCACACCGGACTGCGGATCGATCTTGAAGACCGCGGCCGTGCCGCTGTTTTGGTGGGCGACGATCATCCAGTTGCCGGTGGGATCGAGGCTGAAGTTGCGCGGAATTTCACCCTCCGCGAGCACGTTGGCGCGCAGGGTCAGCCGGCCGGTGTCGGGGTCGCAGGCAAACACGGCGATCGTGTCGTGCGTGCGGTTGGAGACATAGACGAAGCGGCCGTTCGGATGCACGACCGTCTCGGCGGTGCTGAAGCCCGGCTTGCCGCGGTCGGCCTCGGGCAGGGTCGAGACCGTTTCGATCTCCGTGAGGGACCCCTTGCCCCCGTCCCAGGCGAAGACGGTCTCGGTCAGGGTCAGCTCGTTGTTGACGAAGACGAAGCGGCCATTGGGGTGGAAGGCGAGGTGGCGCGGGCCTCCACCGGCGGGCACGCGACCGATGCCATGCCGGGTCATTGTGCCGGTGGCGGGATCGATCCGGTAGATGAGCACCTGGTCGAGGCCGAGGTCGCAGGCCAGGGCGAAGCGGTTGCCGGGCGCGGCATTGATGCTGTGACCGTGCGGTCCCTTCTGGCGGCGGGGATCGACGCTGGAACCCTCGTGCTGGAAGAAACTGGCCGCCTCGCCGAGGCCGCCGTCGGCGCGGAGCGGGAAGCTGGCGACACTGCCGCCGCCGTAGTTGGCGATCATCGCCATGCGCGAGTCCCGGTCGAGCGCGATGTGGCAGGGGCCGGCGCCGACCGAGGAGACCTGGTTGATCGGAACGAGCCGGCCTTCCGGGAGCTGGATGCGGAAGGCGCTGACGGCACCGGCCTTCGGATCGGCCCCGCCCATTTCACCGACGGCGTAGAGGAATTGACGCGAGGGATGGATGGCCAGGAAGCTGGGGCTGGCGGTTTCCGCGGCGAGCGCCGGCTCGGAGAGTTCGCCCTTGGCGCTGTTGAACTTCGCCACGTAGATGCCGAGGCTGCCGGTCTTCGCGTTCGTGTAACAGCCGAAGTAGACGAGGAAGCTGTCGCCGGCGAGGGCCGAGCCGGTGAGGGCGGCGAGGACGAAGGAGAGCGAGGCGGATTTCATGGCCGAGAACAACGTCCGCCGGAGGGGGTGTCCTTCGCGCGGATTCCCCGCCGGACCACAGACGAGAAAAAAGCAACGGCGGAAACCGCTCAAAACTCCCCCCGGGCCCGATCATCCCCACGCACCCACTCCTGTTGGAACGGCAGCTGCAACAGCTCCGGGAACGCCTGCAACAGCTGGTCTGATCCACCCTGTGGCGAACGCGCCCGTTGACAGGCGGGGTTTTTCTTCGCTAACAAGGTCTTGCCCATGAATCTGCCCAACCAGCTGACCGTTGCCCGCCTGGCGCTCACCGGCCTGTTTGTGGCCTGCTTTTACATGCCCTGGGCCAATGCCCACGCGGTCGCCCTGCTGGTCTTCGCCGTGGCGTCCATCACCGATTACCTCGACGGAGCCATCGCCCGGGCGCGGAACTTGGTGACCAACTTCGGCAAGCTCTTTGATCCGCTGGCCGACAAGATTCTCATCGCCGCCGCCTTCATCCTGCTCTCGGTCGAGCAGACGATCCCGTCCTGGATCACCATCGTCATCCTGGCCCGCGAGTTCTTCGTCACCGGCATCCGCCAGATCGCCGCCAGCCAGGGCGCCGTGCTGGCCGCGGAAAAGCTCGGCAAGCACAAGATGCTCTGGCAGATCCTGACGGTCGTGTATTTCCTGCTCGCCGCCGCCTCGCGCGAACCGCTCTGCGCGTTCCTGAAGCCGGCGTTTGAGCCCTCGCCCCTGCACGACTGGATCGGCGGCTCGGTCATCACCATCACCACCGCGCTCACCCTCGTCTCGGGCCTGAGCTACTTCTGGAAAAACCGCCGGCTGTTTGCCGACGCCTGACCTCCCATGCCATGAACCCCGAAGCCCGTCTCGAATCCCTCGGCCTGACCCTGCCGCCCGCGCCGCCCAAGGGCGGCATCTACAAGCCGGTCGTCATCACCGGCAACCTCGCCTACGTCTCCGGCCACGGACCGTACCGCGGTCCCGGCGACTACCTCACCGGCCGCGTGGGCGCCGACCTCGACCTCGAGGCGGGCCGACAGGCGGCGCGTCAGGTTGGCCTTGCCATGCTGGCCACCCTCCGGCAGGAACTCGGCAGCCTCGACCGTGTCGGCCGGGTCATCAAGCTGCTCGGCATGGTCAACAGCACCCCCGACTTCCCCGACCATCCCAAGGTCATCAACGGCTGCAGCGAACTGTTCGCCGAGGTTTGGGGCGAGGAGCACGGCATCGGCGCGCGCAGCGCCGTCGGCATGGGCTCGCTGCCCGGCAACATCGCCGTCGAAATCGAGGCGATCTTTGA
Organism: Prosthecobacter sp.; assembly: GCA_030827515.1. Lineage (GTDB taxonomy): Bacteria > Verrucomicrobiota > Verrucomicrobiia > Verrucomicrobiales > Verrucomicrobiaceae > Prosthecobacter. The sequence goes on from JAUREI010000084.1 coordinate 10,617, forward strand.
ACTGCGGGACTGAGCCTGCCAGGGGCCCGGCGGGTCTGCCGTCTTCCATTCGACAAACTCCCGCCGGGCGCTTATCCTCTTAGCCCCTTCCTCATGAAAAAGAAAATCGTCCTCGCCTATTCCGGCGGCCTCGACACCTCCGTCCTGCTCTCCTGGATCAAAGAAACCTACGACGCCGAAATGATCGCGTTCTGCGCGAACATCGGCCAGGACGATGAATTGAAGGGGCTCAACGCCAAGGCGAAGAAGACCGGCGCCGCGAAAATCTACGTCGACGACCTCCAGGAGGAGTTTGCGCGCGATTTCATCTTCCCGATGATGCAGGCCGGCGCCATCTATGAGGGCCAGTATTTCCTCGGCACCAGCATCGCCCGCCCGCTCATCGCCAAGCGCATGGTCGAAATCGCCAAGGCCGAGGGCGCCACCGCCATCGGCCACGGCGCCACCGGCAAGGGCAACGACCAGGTGCGCTTCGAACTGACCACCGCCGCGCTCGCGCCCGACCTGGAAATCATCGCCCCCTGGCGCGACGAACGTTTCCGCAACCAGTTCCCAGGCCGTGCCGAGATGATCGCCTACTGCGAGGCGAAGAAGATCCCGGTGCAGGCGAGCGCCAAGAAGCCCTTCTCCATGGACCGCAACCTCCTGCACATCAGCTACGAGGCCGGCATTCTGGAGGATCCGTGGTTCAACGCCAATGATCCGAAATACCGCGACTACTTCACCACCCTCTCCGTCTTCCCCGAGGACGCCCCGGACAAGGCGGAATACGTCGTGCTCGACTTCGACCAGGGCAACTGCGTCGCCGTCAACAGCAAGCCGATGAACCCGCTGCAGGTCATGAAGGCGCTCAACAAACTGGGCGGCAAGCACGGCGTCGGCCGTGTCGACATGGTCGAAAACCGCTTCGTCGGGATGAAGAGCCGCGGCGTCTATGAAACCCCCGGCGGCGCCATCCTGCACTTCGCCCACCGCCAGATCGAAAGCCTGACGATGGACCGCGAGGTCATGCACCTGCGCGACAGCCTGATTCCTGAATACGCCAAGCTTGTCTACAACGGCTTCTGGTATGCCCCCGAGCGCCTCGCCCTGCAGGCCCTCATCACCGAGAGCCAGAAGAATGTCTCTGGCACCGTGCGCGTGAAGCTCTACAAGGGCGGCATCCACGCCGCCGGCCGGCAGAGCCGCTTCAGCCTCTACAACCCGCACATCGCGACGATGGAGGCCGACCCGACCAAGGCCTACAACCAGGACGACGCCACCGGCTTCATCCGCCTGAACGGCCTGCGCCTGCGCGTCAATTCCCAGGTCAACGGCGCCGGCAACCTCGGCGGCTGAGCCGTTCCTCCTACCCCGCCCTCGCCGAGGGCGGGGTGGGGAGATTTCAGATCTCAAATTTCAGATTTCAGAAATCCCATCTGAGATCCCTCTCCCTTCACTGACCGAACGCCTCGGTCACAGGTCGGCCATCGAAGGGTTCCGGCGGCGACACGCCGAGCAGCCAGAGCACGGTGGCGGCGGTGTCGTAGGTCATCGGCTGGCGCTGCTGCAGGGTGTGACCCTTGCGCACGCCCTTGCCCCAGGCAATCCACGGAATGTGAGTGTTGTTCGGGATCGGCTCGAAGTGGCCCTTGTCCTTGCCGCCATGGTCGGCGGTGACGATCACGGTGCTGTCGTCGCGCAGCCCCGCCTTGTCGATGGCCTCCAGCACCCGGCCCAGGGCCTGGTCGCAGACCTTGAAGGCCTCGGCCTGCTCGGGTGACCCCCAGCCGAACTTGTGCCCGGCGCTGTCAACGTCGGGCAGGTGGATGACGCAGAGCTGCGGTTTCTTCTCGACGATCCAGGCGGCGGCGCGCTCGGCGACCTGCGGGGCCGGCACCAGTTTCTTGTCCTCCGAGGCGGGAATCGGGCCGTAGGCATAGGCGCCGCCGCAGTCGAAGACATCGAGCGCCTCCTTCCGGTTCCACAGATGGCGGAACTTGATCTTGCCGCAAAACAACGCGGTGGTGATCTCCGGTCGCGCCGCCTTGGCCTGGGAGAAGACGGTCGGCACCTTGACCATGCCGCGCATCGGGAAATAGTCATTCCAGTCGATCTGGTGTCGGGCGATCTCGACACCGGTCAGCATGGAGGTGTGCGACGGCAGGGTCTTCGAGGGAAGGATCGTGCGCGCCTGCCAGGTGTGGGCGCCCTCGGCGACGAGGCGGTGCAGGTTTGGCATGGCCGCCTTCTGGACGAGTTCGCAGTTGGCGCCGTCAATGCTGATGACAAAGACGTGGCCGGTGCGCGGCTCGGCAGCCGAGGCGGCGCCGGCAAGGAGGAGAATCAGCAGGGATCGCATGGGAAAGGGGGATGATGCCGATGACGGCAGGCTTGGCCAGCGGCAAATGGGTCAGGCGCGCCAGGCCAGATCGACCGCGACGCCGTTCCAGGGGTAATCGGCCAGATGGGTGTGCGTGGTCACGCGCATGCCGGCGGCCCCGAGGCGCAGCAGCGTCCAGCCCGTGGTCGAGGTGCTCTTGTTGGCGACGTAGGAGGTGGCCGGCGTGTTGAGCAGGTGGATGCCTTCGTGCACGTAAAACTCGCGGTGATGGATGTGACCGTGCAGGTAGGCCTTCACCTGCGGTCGCGCGGCCAGCAGCTTCCAAAGGGCCTCCGAATCCTCGAGGCCGCCGGGGAAATGCACCGAATCGCCGCCGAGCCGGGGATTGTGGTGGGCGAAAACCAACGCGGGTTTGCCCGGTTCGGCGTCGAGCGCGCGCGCCAGCCAGTCCAGCTGGGCTTCGCCAAGCAGGCCCTGGGTGATCATGGTCTGCTTCAGGGAATCGAGCAGGAAGAGGTTGGCACCCGCCAGCCGGACCACGGCGGCGTGCTTCGACTCCACCACCGGCGCGGCGGGTCGCTCGGCTTGGAGGACCCCGTAAAAGACGGCGCGATCATCGTGATTGCCCATCGTCAGGTGCACCGGCACACCGGCCGCGCGCAGCGGCGCGAGCAGGCGGGCGAAATGCACGTAATCGCCAGCCTGGCCGTCCTTGAGGGCGAGGTCGCCGTTGATGACGACGGCCGCCGGCCGCTGCGGCAGGGCCAGCAGGGCCTCGACCGTGTGACGCAGGTTCGCCGGCACCGGCGATTCGGCAGGCTGCTTTTCACCGATGTGGGTGTCGTTGAGCACCGCGATCAGGCTGTCGTCGCTCCCGGCAGCCCGCGCCCGCGTCAGCGCCGCGGCGGCGCCGAGCTGGGCAAGAAACTGGCGACGGGAAAGGAGGTGCAGCGGCATGCCTGCTATACGCGCCTGCGGCTGCCCGTATTGCTCCCCATGGACCGCCGTGACTTTCTCAAGACCACCAGCGCCGTCGCCCTCGCGGCCGGCTCCCGGCGTTCCACCGCCGCGGCACCGCGCCAGCCGGATCTGATCCGCACGGAAAACGCCAGGCCCGGTCATGACTTCCAGCTCACCCGCATGATGCCCGACGGTCGTGGCGCGCATCGCAGCTCGCTCATCGAGGGCTACGCTTCCCGGCAGTCGCTGAAGGCCGGTGAAACGGTCGACTTCTTCGTCAGCACCAAGCCCGCGGCGCGATTCACGATCGAGATCTTTCGCATGGGCTACTACGGCGGAGCCGGCGCCCGGCGCATGGCCGAGCTCGGCCCGTTCGACGGCGTCGAGCAGCCCGTGCCCGAGATCGGCGACAACCGCCTGCGCGAGTGCCGCTGGCAGGCCTGCACCTCCCTCGTCATTCCGGCCGACTGGCCGAGCGGCGTTTACCTCGGTCGCCTGACCACCGTGCCGGCCGCCGCCGACCAGCCCTACTGGCAGAGTTACCTCATCTTCATCGTCAAGGACGACCGCCCCGCCGACGTCCTGTTCCAGTGCAGCGACAACACGTGGCAGGCCTACAACCGCTGGCCGGTGAACGAATCGCTCTACACCGACCCGCGCGCCGCCCATGCGCCCGGCGTCAGCGTCAGTTTCGACCGGCCCTACGGCAAGTATCCGCAGATCTTCGACAACCCGCAGAGCATGGGCAGCGGCGAGTTCCTGCTCTGGGAATACCCGCTGTGCTACTGGCTGGAAAAGGAGGGCTACGACGTCACCTATGGCTCGAACGTCGACGCCCTCGAGCCCGCCCACCTGGCGCGCTGCAAGGCGATGCTCAGCATCGGTCACGATGAATACTGGGATCTGCGCCAGTATCAGAACGTCAAGCAGGCGATTCACGACGGCCTCAGCGTGCTCTGGCTCTCGGCCAACGATGTCTACATGGTCACGCCATTCACCGCCAACGCCGCCGGCGCGCCCAACCGGCGACTGACCCGCGAAACCTGCTACGGCGAGTTTCGCGAGGAGGAAAAGGAGGCCTACGCCAAGGTGCTCGGCCCCTTCGAAAACCCCGGTCCCGACGAGCGCGACATCATTGGCGCGCGCACCGTCGTGCCCTTCAATGGCGGCGGCGACTGGACCTGCGCCAAACCCGATCACTGGCTCTTCGAGGGCACCGGCATGAAGCAGGGCGACAGCATTCCGGGTCTCGTTGGCTGGGAGTTTCACGGCGATCCCGACAGCGCGCGCCCGGGACTGGAGGTGGTTGCCGAGGGCAACGTCTGGGCCGGTGGCACCCGGCTCGGACGCTACACCGCCACCGTCTTCGAAGGCCCCAGGAACAACATCGTCTTCAACGCCAGCACCATCTTCTGGAGCCAGGGCCTGAGCGACCCGCCCGGCCACATGATCCCGTGGAGCCACTGGTCGCGCCCGCACGGCCCGGATGACCGCGTCCAGCGCATCACCGCCAATGCCCTCCAGCGCGCGCTGGCTTGAGGGATCTCAGATTTC
>JAUREI010000287.1 GCA_030827515.1 Prosthecobacter sp.
CCGCCAATACGCCGCCGAACTGGCCGAGCGCGGTCTGGTCACGCTGTCGCCCAATTACCCGCTCCTGGCGAAGTATCAGCCGAACCTGGCCGAGTTGGGCTTCACCAGCGGCACGATGAAGGCGATCTGGGACAACCTGCGCGGGATCGACCTGCTGGCCGCCCTGCCGGAAGTGCGCGCCGGGGCCGGTTTTGCCGCCATCGGCCACTCGCTGGGCGGGCACAACGCAATCTACACGGCGGTTTACGAGCCGCGGGTGCGCGTGGTGGTGTCGAGCTGCGGCTTCGATTCTTTCCTCGATTACAAGGGTGGCAACCTCCAGGGCTGGGTGCAGGAGCGCTACATGCTGAAGATGGCCGACCACGTGGGGCACCCGCAAACCGTTCCCTTCGATTTTTACGAGCTGATCGCCTGCCTGGCACCGCGACACGTTTTCGTCAATGCCCCCCTCCATGACGCGAATTTCCAGTGGCAGAGCGTCGATCGCATCGCCGCGGCGGCCAGGCCGGTCTATGCCCTGCATGGGGCGGCGGATCGGGTCGACATTCGTCACCCGGACTGCGATCACGATTTCCCGGATGCCGAGCGCTTCGCGTCGTATGAGCTGATCGGCCGGGTGTTGGGGAAGCCGGGCGGGAGTCTGTAGACGCGGGCAGGGACCGCGGGGGTTCCGATCCTGCGGGTCGATGCCCCGCACTACAGCAGATGGGCGATTTTTCTTTGCTGCGCACAACAAACCGGGGTAGGCGGGTGTTTCTCCTGCGGACAGGATTTGTTGCCCTCATGAAACGCCGCCTTTTTGCCGTTGCCGCCCTCGGCCTGCTGGGGCTGGCTGTGCTGGCGCAGGAATCGGGGCAGCCGACCAACTTCGGCATCCAGGATGGTTCGGTTCCGGAGGACCCGCGTGAGTTTGGTCGTGGTCAGTTTGCCGATTTCCCGACCTGGCCGCTGAGCCGGGAACTGCCGGACGACACCTTTGTCTTTGCGCGCCTGCGCTTCAATTCCGACATGTCCTGGGGGCGTCGCCGCGGGGGCGGACGCTGGACGACGGATTACCCGGATGCCGACCTCAACTTCTCCTACCGCCTGCAGCAGCTCACGTCGCTGCAGGTGAGTCCGAAGGGGGCGATTGTCGACATCGTGCCCGACCAGCTTCGCCATTACCCGTTCATCTACATGATCGAGCCGGGCAGCATCAGCCTGAGTGAGGATGAGGCGCGGACGCTGCGCGAGTATCTGCTCAACGGCGGCTTTCTCATGGTGGATGACTTCTGGGGCGAGGATGAGTGGCAGGTGTTTTATGCGGCCTTCAAACAGATCTTCCCCGAGCGTGAACCGGTGGAGCTGCCGCTCGAGCACGAGATTTTCCACATGGTTTTCCCGCTCAAGGTCAAGCCGCAGATCCCGAGCGTGGGGCACGCGATGGCGGGACGCGACCAGGGCATCACCTTCGAGCGCTGGGATGCGCAGACGCCGCATTACCGCGGGGTGTTCGACGACCAGAAGCGCATGATGATGATCATCTGCCACAACACCGATCTCGGCGACGGCTGGGAGGAGGAGGGCACGGACCCGTGGTATTTCCGCGAGTTCTCGGAGAAATACGCCTACCCGCTCGGCATCAACATCCTCTTCTACGCGCTGACGCATTGAGGACGGAAAAGGGTGGCGGAGCGAAGAAAAGCGGTTGTTGGGGGCGGGGTTTTCAGTTCGTGTTTCGACATCATGCCTTTCCGCACCCTCGAGCTCTCTGATCCCGCCCTGACGCCCCCGGGAGTGAGTTTTGTCACCGTCAAATCCGCGGCGCTGGGGCGCCGGGCGGATCTGTGCGTCTATGTGCCGCCGGGACACGGGGAGGATCGACTGCCCCTGGTTCTCCTGCTGCACGGTGTCTATGGCAGTCACTGGGCCTGGATGTTCAAGGGCGGGGCGCATCGGGTCTTGGACCGACTCATGCGCGACGAAGGCCTTCCGGCGATGGCGCTGGCCATGCCCTCGGACGGACTTTGGGGCGACGGCAGCGGCTACCTGCATCATGACGGCGCAGATCACGGGCGCTGGATCGTCGAGGAGGTCCCCGAGGCCGCAGCGCAGGTGGAACCGGCGGTGCGCGGTGCACCCTGTTTTTTGGCGGGTCTGTCCATGGGCGGTTACGGCACCCTGCGGCTCGGAGCCCTGCATGCCGACCGCTTTGCCGGTCTGAGCGCCCACAGCAGCGTTACCGATGCGGCCAGGATGCGCGGCTTTGTCGAGGAGGATCCGGACGCCTGGTTGCTGCGCGAAACCGAGCCGCTGGCGGCGCTCGACTGTCTGCGCGCGAAGGCCGATCGCCTGCCGCCGCTGCGCTTCGATTGCGGTACCGAGGACGTGCTGATCGAGGACAACCGTGCCCTGCATGCCGGCCTGCTGGCGGCGGGCATTGCGCATGACTACGCCGAGTTCCCCG
>JAUREI010000063.1 GCA_030827515.1 Prosthecobacter sp.
ATGCTGGTGGCGCCGCGAATGTCCGGTTCGATGGCGGGCACACCGGGTGGCGGCGGCGGAATGTGCGTGCCGAGCAGGCGCTCGTTGACAAACACCCCGCGCACAACTGGCGAAGTGCTGGTGCCATCGGCGGTGACCTTGAGAATGGCGCCCTGTGTCACGAGACCACCTCGCAGGTCGGCAGGCTTGAGGGCGATCTTTTGCAGGCCCCCTCCAGGCTGCAATTTCCAGTCCCCCCGGTAATGACGGGCAAGACGCTCATTGAGGAAGGCGAAATCGGAATCCACGAGATGGGTGACCGCCAGATCCCTGCCGATCAGCTCGGCAAAATAGGTTCGCGTTTCCTGCAGCATCGACTCCTGAACCACCGGATCAAAGTCACGGTAGAGGCGGACGTCGGGCGTGGTGAAGTCAATCTGGCTGAGTTTCAGCCATTGGTCGGTGAAGCCGACCACGAAACGCGCGGCCTTGGCGTCGTCGAGCAGACGATCGACCTGGGCGGCAAGCACCGCCGGATCGCTCAGACGGCCTTCGCCGGCAAGGCGCAACAGTTCGGCATCCGGCATGGAGCGCCACAACGCGTAGCTGAGGCGGGAAGCCAGGGCATGATCGTCAAGGTCGCCGGGGGCTTCGAGGAAGGTGAGAAAGCGGGGAGAACAGAGAATGGCGCGGAAGGCGGAGCGCAGGGCTTCGGCCGGTTTCTCGCCGTCCATCAGCGCTTTGCGGGCCAGTTCGCGATAGGGTGCGGTCTGGGCCTCGGTGACCGGGCGACGGAAGGCGCGTTCAGCAAAGCGGACCACCAGTCCGTCGAGTTCGCCCTTCTTCATGGCTTCAATGCCGCCCTTGCCAAAAAGGCTGTCCTTGACCTTCTGTCGTTCGCCGTTCGGGTGAATGCGTTCAACATCAATGCCGGTGAAGGAGATTCCCTGATAGCCTTCCTTTTCCAGGTCACGCCCCACAAACGAGACATTGCCGCCGGTGGATCCGGTGGGCGCGCGGCGAAGGGTGGCGTCGTTGGGCCGGATCTCCAGCATGTGACCCTTCTGAATCCAGGCCTCATAGGTCAGATCCCGCGGAGCCGCAGTGGCTTCAACCAGGCCGAGCATGTACAGCATGGGGGCCGCCGACGAGCAGGCGCCCGATCGGAGGGTGCCCCAGACGGCACCCCCGGGACCGGGATTGATCGCCTGGACATCGCGCAGGGTGACACGGTACCAGCCGTCCGCCGGGACACTGGTGGCGGGCAGTCGGCCAAAGAACTGGAGCGTGATCGGCCAGGCGATCGTGCGGTTGCCGCGAAACTCCGGCATGCGGTTGTTGCCGCCACGGTGCACGCCCATCTCCCGGGGCGTGTGATGCCTCTGATAGGGTTTGTCGCCGTCCATCGCCCGTGAGAAGGCTTCATCCAGCGCGAGGTCGGCGGCGTCAAGATAGCGGGCCAACTGGTGGTGCGAGAGCTGCTGGGCGGAGGCCACGGTTTGAAAACCATGCGCGGACCCGTCTTCCGGCAAGAGAACCTCGAGCGGAATGTCGATGCCAAGCAGGTCATGCAGGGTGTGCTCGTATTCCGAGCGCGTCAGCCGGCGACCGCGCACGCGTCCGTTGGCGGCGATGTCGGCGGCATCAGCCTCGACCAGCGGCTGCTTGAGACCGGAGAGAAAGGCTTCCCTCAGGGCAGGCTCTGGACGTTCCTTCTTGGCCGGCGGCATCTCGCCGTCATGAACCCGCTCAAACACCCGCTGCCACTGGGCAAAGGCATTCCGGTCGCCCAGCTCAAACGGCAGCGCGGTCAGATCGAGGCCGCCTTTCTGAACATCGCCGTCATGGCACTCCAGGCAATGTTGGTCGAGAAAGCCGGCCAGCGGTGCAGGGAGCGAGGCGCCGACGAGGGTGTTGGCGGCAATGAAAACAGCAACAGTCGTGAAGGCACGAGCGCAAGTCCGTGCAAGGCGGGGTTTCATGACAAGGGGGGTTCTGCTGTAACGCCGGCTGGACGGCCAGCTTGCCGAAAATCGACGGGGCTTTGTCCCCTCAGGCGGGGTCTTTGAACGAGATGCTCTCACCGGGGCGTTTTTCCCTCGCCGATGATGAGCCTCACCCGCCGCCGCCTCTTGCACGCCACCCTCGGCGCGGCAGTCCTTCCCGCCGCTGGCGCTCCCCAAGCTCGCCCACTCATCGATGTCAATGTCAGCCTCGGTCACTGGCCCTACCGACGCCTGCCCCTCGACGAACCCGCCGCCCTTGCCGCCCGTCTGGTCGCCCTCGGCTTCGACGAAGCCTGGGCGGGAAGTTTCGAGGGCCTGCTGCACCGAGACCTTGCCAGCGTCAATGCCCGCCTGGCCGCCGCCTGCCGCCCACTGGATGGTTTGCGTCTGCGCGCCTTTGGCTCGGTCAATCCGCTTCTGCCGGACTGGGCGGAAGACCTGCGCCGCTGTGCCATCGAACACCGCATGCCGGGCATTCGCCTGCACCCGAACCATCACGGCTACAACCTGACACACCCGTCGTTTGCCCCCCTGCTCCATCTGGCCGCTGAATTCGGTCTGATCGTTCAACTCGTCGTTTCGACGGAAGACACACGCACTCAGCATCCCCTGACCCGGGTCGCGGACGTCGACCTGCGTCCCCTGCCCGACCTGCTGCGGCAAGAGCCTGAAAGCCGGGTGCTGTTGCTCAATCATCGCCCCCAGGCCCTCCCCCCCGAAATGGCCGGCCTGCCGAATCTGTTTTTCGACATCGCCCGAACCGAAGGCACCGACGGCGTCGCCCGGCTTGTCTCTCTGGCAGGGCCGGAACGGGTGCTGTTTGGCTCGCATGCCCCCTTCCTCATTCCCGAGGCAGCCCTGATCCGGGTGGAGGAAGGACTTCTTGCCGGCCTGCCTGAGGAGGCCGCCGACTCCCTGCTCTTCACCAACGCGCGCCGCCTGCTGCACGCCTGACCCACCCTCATGCCCGCCGCACCGCCAGCCTGGTCGCCCCTGCCCCCCTCCGGGGTGCTGGCCCGCTACGAGATTTGGGATTCTTACCTCACCCAGGAGCGCGGTGCCGCGACCGTCCCAACCATCGAAGCCCTGCTCCCCCTGGTCGAGCGCGCTGCGCTGAAGAAACTCTGCTACTTTGCCGATGTCGGCCTGGGCACAGCCAGTCCGGCCATCGAGGCATGGGTCTCCACCCATCCCGATCAAATCGATGAACCCCTGCGCCGCTGGCCGGAACTCATGCTCGGCATGATCCAGCTCAATGCGCGCGATGTGCCGCGTTCCCTCGTCGCCCTCGACCGCTGGCTGCGCGACGGCCCCATGGTTGGCGTGTATTTCCCGGGCAGCGCCCCGGCGGGCCTGCCCTGCACGCATCCCGATGTCGCTCGCCTGGTCGAGCGGGTTGCTGAACTCGGCGGCTCCATCATGATGCACACCTGGTACAAGACCGGAGAGGCCGGACCTCCACACGGCTCCACGCCGTCCGATCTTGCCGAACTGGCCGCGCGCTTTCCCGGGCAGACCTTCATCTGCGCCCATGCCGGCGGCAATTGGGAGCTTGGACTGCGTGCCGTGCACGAACTCCCCAATGTGGTCGTCGAAACCTCCGGGTTCGACGCCACCGCCGGCTTTCTGGAGATGGCCGTGCGCGAGTTGGGCGCCGAGCGGGTTGTCTTCGGCAGTCACCTGCCGTCGCGTTCGCTCGGCACGGAACTGGGCAAGATCCTGTTCGCCGGTCTCGACGAAAACCAAAAGCGTCTCGTGCTTGGCGGGAACTTCCGCCGACTGCTGCGCCGGGCCTGAGCCTCAGGCAAAAATGCCCCTCACCACCTTTGGTGTCGTGAAGCCGGTGAGCCGCTCCTCCAGGCCGTTGCGCTCAAAATGCAACTGCTCGGCATCCAGCCCCAGCGCATGCAGAAGGGTCGCGTGAAAATCCGGCACACTGACCGGATTCACGACCGCCTTGTGCCCCAGTTCATCGGTTTCGCCATAGGCAAAGCCGCGCTTCAGTCCAGCACCGGCCATCCACGTGCTGAAGCCCTGCATGTTGTGATCTCGACCGCTGAAGTCGTTGCCGATTTTCTGCGAGGTCGGTGTGCGGCCAAACTCCCCGCCCCAGATGACCAGGGTGTCTTCAAGCAGGCCACGCTGGCGCAGGTCGCGAATCAGCGCCGCGACCGGCTGATCGGTGCGTTCACAGACCGACAGCAGGGTCTCCGCAAGATTGCTGTGGTTGTCCCAGGGCTGATCGTCGAGAAACAACTGCACGAAGCGCACCCCGCGCTCAACCAGACGCCGCGCCATCAGACAACGGCGGCCATAGGAATCGGTGACCGGGTTGCCGATTCCGTAGGCGGCTCGTGTCGCCTCGCTCTCCGCCGACAGGTCGAGCACATCGCTGGCACTGAGCTGCATGCGCGCGGCTAGGCTGTAGGCCTCGATGCGGGCATCCAGTTCGGGATGCCCCGGACGCAGCGCGCGATGGCGGCGGTCCAGTTGATCCAGCAGGCCGCGCGCCGCCTCGGCCACCGGAGCCGGCTGCTCAAACTCGGGCGTCAAATTGAGGATGGGCGCCCCGGTGCTGCGGAAACGCGTGCCCTGATAAACGGGCGGCAAAAAGGCCGAGGTCCAGTTGCGCACATCGTTCTTGGGCAGTCCGCGCTCATCATCGAGCACGACATACGCCGGCAGATCCTGACACTCGCTGCCGAGTCCGTAGGCAATCCAGGATCCGAGCGAGGGATGCCCCATGAAAAGGCGGCCGCTGTGAATCTTGTACAGGGCATTGTCATGGTTGGGGTGGTCGGTCCACAGAGAGTGGATGAAGCAGAGTTCATCCACCACCTTCGACGTGTGTGGCAGGGCATCCGACATCCACAGGCCAGACTTGCCGTGCCGGGCAAACTTGAACCGACTTGGCATGATGGCGCCGACATTGGCGGCACCGACGTTGCCGATTTCCTCGACCCGCCCCGGGAAAGCCTGCCCCGCATGACGTTCCAACGCCGTTTTCGGATCAAACAGGTCCATCTGGCTGGGGCCACCGTTCATGAACAGGTGGATCACCGCCTTGGCGCGTGCCGGCTGGTGCGGCGATTTCGGACTCAGGTCATGGATGCGGGCGACGGGCGCACCCAGCAACCCGTCACCGGCAAAGAGATGCGCAAGCGCGGCTCCACACAGACCGTCGGACATCCGATGGAAAAAGGAGCGGCGAGTCAGGCCGGAATTGACGGGATCAGTCGACATGAAGGAACTCGGCGGTGTTGAAGAGCGTGTGGCAGAGGGCGGCGAGCGCCTGTCTGCGGGCCGACGCGGCGGTAAGACCGCTGTCAAACCAGGCGGCCTGGGCCCTTTGCAGGGTCTCCTGCGCGGCGGCCTGTTCCTCCGGTTCGGGCGGACGCTGCAGCGCCGCTTCGAACGCGCGGCGAATCACCTCCGACTCCTCCGGGGCATCCAGCAGGCGATCGGCAAAGGCCGTCGCCAGTTCGCGCACCCGGCTGTTGTTCAGCAGCATCAGCGGCTGCAGCGAAACCGTCGAAATATTCCGCTGAATGCAGTTGGGCTGCATCTCCGGGTAGTCAAAGGTGGCCAGCAGGGACGGCATTTCGGTGCGGCGCAGGCGCAGGTAGACACTGCGGCGATGACCGGAACCGTCCGCCGCTGGATCATCGGTGATGAGGCCGTCGGCACGCACGCTGACCGACGCTGGCGGACCGTAGAGCCGTGCATCCAGTCGGCCGGCGACCGCGTGCATGGCATCGCGCAGAGCCTCGGCATCGAGCCGGCGCAGGGCCATGCGCGTGAGCAGCAGGTTGTCCGGATCCGCCTCCGCCGAACCGCCGGCCAGAGAGCCCTGCCGGTAGGTGCGGGAGAGCAGCAGGGTACGGTGCAGGTGCTTCAGGCTCCAGCCGCTGTCGACAAAGTCGCGCGCCAGCCAGTCGAGCAGTTCCGGATGGGTCGGCCTTGCGCCCAGAACGCCAAAATTGTCCAGCGTGGCGACCAACCCGCTTCCAAAATACTTCGCCCAGACCCGGTTGACCAGAACACGCGCCGTGAGCGGGTGGTCGGGTTGGGTCAACCAGCGCGCAAAGGCCAGTCGCCGTCCGGTCTTGTCCGCTCCCGGCCAGGGAGGATCAGCGATGAAGGGACTGCGGCCATCGGTGAGCACGGAAGGCACGCCGGGACCGACCAGGCGCGTCGGGCGATGGGCTTCACCTCGGCTGAGCAGGTAGGTGGGCGACGGTCGGCCGCGGTCCCAGAGGGCGCGCACGGCCAAGGGCGGTGGCAGTCGCCCGCGCAGCGTGACCAGTTCGGCATCGCAGGCGCGCAATTGCACGCCAAGTTCGGGATGCCTCTCCACCAGCACCCGTTCGACCGGTTTCAGTTCCGTCTCATAGCGTCGCACCCGTTCCTCCTCGCTCCGGCTGCGCCGGCCGGCATCCGCCTTGAGCGCGGCAAGGATGGCGTCCTGTTCGTCCTTGGCCACTTGGGGCCAGCGCTCCTGGTAATAGCGCTCCTGAACCGACTTGAGGGTGGCGGCGCGACGCATTTCAACGGTCTTGATCTGTTTCTGCAGCACCGCGCTGGCCTGGTCGTGGCGCGCTCGGACTTCGGCCGGAGCGACGTCTAAATTGCGCGTCTTCCAAGTGAGCCAGTCATGCTCGTCGAGCGCCCCCTGGAAGACCGCCTTGAGCCGGTAATAATCCCGTTGGGGGATGGCATCGTATTTGTGACTGTGACAACGGGCGCAATCGAGGGTCAGCCCGAGCACACCGGAACCCAACACCTGCAGGGCGTCGGCAATGACACCGAGCCTTTCGGGAACAAAGTTCATCGTGCGCGATCCAGTCTGGTCGACGCCCATGCGCAGGAAACCGGTGGCAATGAGTTGTTCGACCACGCGGTCGTCCACCTGCGCCGCACCGGCATGCGGCGCGAGTTCATCGCCTGCGAGCTGTTCCGTCAGAAACCGATCCCAGGGTTTGTCCGCGTTGAGCGAGCGAATGACATAGTCGCGATACTTCCAGGCCGTCTCACGCACCGGATCCTCGGAGGTGCCGCCCTCGGAATCCGCGTAACCGGCGACATCGAGCCAGAAGCGGCCCCAGCGCTCGCCATAATGGGGTGAAGCCAGCAGATGGTCGACCATCTCAGCATACCAGCCGTCGCTCGGATGCTCCCGCCAGCGGGCCAACTCCTCAGGCGTCGGGGGCAGCCCGATCAAATCATAGTGCACACGCCGAATGAGGGTGACACGCGAGGCCTCGGGCGCGAATTTGAGTCCGTGCTCGCGCTGCCGTTCCTGAACGAAGGCGTCGACGGGCCGCAGCGGCACCGACCCCTGCGCATCAGGCACCGCCACGTGCGAGGGGAGTTTTTGAAAGGCCCAGTGCGCACGATCCGCATCCGTCACCAGCGGGTCGGGGCGACCATCGGCAGCGTCGGGCGGGACCTCCTTCATGGAGGCTCCGCCGGCAATCCATTCGCGCAACTTGTCCACCTCACCCGGCGCGGGGCGCTCGACGAAATACTTGAGCAACTGATCCTTCGGCGGGCAGAGTTCCTGTTCGACCCGCTGCAGGGCCAGGCTGCCGTCCGGGCGACCCGGCACAATGGCGGGCCCACTTTTGCCGCCGCTCAACAGGTTTTCCGGCCGACGCAGGTCCAGATCGCCGCGCTGCAACTCGGCGCCATGGCAGGCGCTGCAGCGCAGCAGCAGGATCGGCAGGACATCGTGCTTGTGCAGGCGCGCCTCGGCCACCGGCTCACTTCGAAAGCGTGCGCCCTCGCGAATCCACTCTTCGATCCAGCGCATCTCCTCGGCGGTGAGTTTGTCGCCCTTGCGCGGCATTTCACCACTGTGGACCATCTCGTAAAGTCTGCTCTGAGCCGGGTCCCCCGCCTGGATGACCGGACCCGAGTCGGCACCACGCCGCACGCCCTCGGCACTGCTCAGATCCAGATTGGCGCGGCGGGTCTTGGCACCATGACAGTCCCGACAGCGCTGGCCGAGCAGCGGGCCGACCCGGTCCTCGAAAAACACCTCCGCCGCGGCGACCGGCCAAGCCGTCGCCGCAAGCAGGGTGAGCAGGCCGGCCCGACGGCCGGCGGCTTGGAGAAAAGAGCGCACGCACCAGCCTGTACGCATTCCGCGAGGCCGCCTTTGCAGGCGGGCGGCACGTCAGCGGTACTTGGACAGACCGCCGAGATACTCGCGAGCGGCGGCGGTGGCGGGCGCCTGGAAAAAAGCCGGCGCCTCGCAGCTTTCCAGAACGCGTCCGCCGGCCAGGAAAACGACCCAGTCCGCCACCCGCCGGGCAAAACTGATCTCATGGGTGGCCAGAACGATCTGCTGCCCCTGTTCGGCCAGTTCCCGAACCACGTCGAGCACCTCGCCGGTCATCACCGGGTCGAGCGCCGAGGTCGGCTCGTCGAGCAGCAGCAAACGGGGTCGCGGCGCCAGGGCTCGGGCGATGGCACCGCGTTGCTGTTGCCCACCGGACAGCTCGGCGGGCCGCTTGTGCCGGTGGTCCACCAGGCCGAGCCGCTCGAGCAGTTCGCATGCCCGTGCCTCCGCCTCGACGACTGCCAGACCGTGCACTTCACGCAGGGGCAGCGCGATGTTTTCCTGCAGGCTGAGATGGGCAAAGAGGTTATATCCCTGAAAGACAAAGCCGTTGCAGCGCAGGGTAGCCAGTGCGGCGGCGGGTTCATGCGGCAGTGCCTCGCCGTCGAGCCTGACTTCGCCCGATTCCGGAAGCAGCAACCCACCCAGCACGCGCAGCAGGGTCGATTTGCCGCCGCCGCTCGGACCGAGCAGGGCAACCACGCGGGCTTCGTCGCCGGTCGAGAAGGACGCCGCATCGAGGGCGCGAAACGCCCCGTAGCTCTTGGTTAGGCGGTGTCCTTCAAGTTTCATAGGCGAACCTCCTCTCCAGACGACGGGCGTACCAGGACAGTGGCAGTGTGACCACCAGATAGGCGGCGGCCAGCGGAAGATACCCCTCCAGCGAGGTGTAACTGCCGGAATTCAGAATGCGCACCTTCTGCACGAGTTCCTCCACGCCGATGACCGACAGAAGCGAGGAGTCCTTGATGAGGGACACCAATTGACCCGTCGTGCCGGGCAGCGCCCGTCGCACCGCCTGAGGAAGAACCACAAAACGGTAGGTCTGCCAGCGGTCGAAACCAACCGCCCGCGCCGCCTCCATCTGGGAGGCGCTGATGCTTTCGATCGCGCCGCGAAAGATCTCGGCCAGATAAGCCCCCTCAAAACAGGCCAGCAACACAATGCCGACCAGCAGGGGGGAATGAATTTCCACGGCCGTGGCGAGGATGTAATAGCCGACCAGCAACTGCACCAGCAGCGGCGAACCGCGCAGCAGTTCGACCGTGCCCGTGCAAAGCAGTCGCAAGGGCTCGGCCCGTGCCCGCCGTCCGAGCATGAGCGCAAATCCAACAAGCACGCTGAGTGCCATGGCGGCGAGCGACAGCCCCAGAGTCAAAAGCCAGCCCTGGACAAACTGCTCGCGATACTGCCAGGCGCGCTGCCAGTTCCATGCGTAGTGAACCCGGGCAAAGACCGCATACAGCGCGAATGAAAGCGCGCCAAGCAACAGCAGGATCCAGAGGGGGCGACGGAAGCTGGACGGGATTCGGGGCATGTCCGTCCCGCATGGGGCCACATCGGCGGCCGGGCGTCAAGACGCAGTGGTTGCAGGCCAAAAAAGAACGGCGGCTCCGGGTGGAGCCGCCGTCGTGGGAATGGCAGAACCTCAGTTCTTTGGCGCCGCCGGATTGGCATTCGGATCAGCGGCGGGCTTGATCTCGGCCTTGGGTGCCAATGGCAGGGGCACCGGGGGCGTGGTCAGGCTCGGGGGCGCGGGCTGCAGCCCCGGTTTCACGGGAGCGGCGGGCGCCGGCGCAGCCGGGTTCACGGGTGCGGCCGGGGCCGCCTCTGCGGACTTCTGTTCAAGCTTGAGGATTTCCGAACGCTTCTTGAAGAGGTTGTTGACGGTGTATTCGGAGACTTCAAAGACCCAGCCGGCAAACGGCTTCTCCTTGGCCAGCTTCTCCTCACGGGCCTTTTTCGTCGCGGCAAAAGCCTCATCCGCCTTCTTCTTGTCCTCCTCCTTCTCATCCTTCGCCGCGGCACGCGTCTGCGGGATGTCGGCGCTGACGTCAAAGCTCAGGTAGTATTTGTCGGCGCCGTCCTTGGACTGCTTGGCCACCTGCACATCGTAGGTGAATCCGTCGAAGGTGGTGATGCGCGCCCGGGTGGCCCCCTTGAGCAGCTCGGCGGCCTTGTCCTTGGCGTGAACATCATTGAACGTCGGTGCCGACAACAGGCTGCTCACCGACAGTTTCGGCCCGTCCAGCGACTCGCCCGCCTTGGCATCCAGCAGTTCGTAGTCCGTCGCCGTCTCGTCCTTGCGCCCCACCCGCCAGCTGTCCGCGGCGGTCGGTGCCGTGACGGCAATCTCGCGGATCTGCTGGACATCGATGAACGCCTTGTCGAGCCAGGACTCGGGTTTGGCCTCGAGGTCGTAGAAGGTGTTGCTGACGACCCAGATCGTGTCGCCGTCCTCGGGGATGCGCACAAAGCGCTGGTTTCCGCCGCTGAAACCGGTGCTGCTGACACCCCCGGCGATGTTGAGCTGCTCGCCGAGCACGAAGGATGCGAGCACCTTGCCGCCGGAACCGATCAACTCCACAAGCGTGCCGATCCCCTCCTGGGCATCCCCCGGGGGTTGCACCTTGATCTCGGCCCAGGCACCCTTGCCGACGATCTGCTTGCTGGCGATCTTCTGCTCGCGCAGCTCGGACAGAACGCGGCCAACGCGGTCGAGACTGGCGCGGTAACCGGAGCGCTCCGCCACGCTGGCGCCCTTGCGGTCGTCGTTGATGGCAATGTTGACTTCAGCCTTGTCGTCCTTGATGCGGATTTTCTGCACCTCGGTGATGTCGAGGTCAGGCAGCAGCAGGTCGCGGTTTCTGGCACCACTGGTCGCGGCGCTGTTGAGGTTGGCGTTCTGCTGCTGCTGATAGACGACGGCAGTGACGATCAGGGCGGCCAGTACCGCCAGGAGGGTCAGGATCTTCTTCATGGATGGGTCTGGTGAGGGGGTTCAGGTTCAGACGGCCGCGGTGGAGACCCGGCGGCGGATGGCCAGGAGCAGTCCGACGGCGACAACGAGGAGCGGCACGGCCAGCACGTTGAGGAGGGTGATGATCGACTCGGTGAAGGCGATCTGCTTGTTCTGGGTCTTCTTGATCTCGCGGATCTCGCGATTGATGTCGGCCTGCTTCTTCATCAATTCCTCGAGTTTCTTGATCTGGGCGGGGTCGGCGAGCACGCCATCCTTGACGCGCAGCGGCCCCATCTGCTGGGCAATCGAGTCGAGGTCGCCCTGCAGGCCCTTGAGCTTGGGACGGAAGTCCTTCTCCACGTTCTCCCGCAGTTCGTCCATCTTGGTGAACGGACGCTGGGTGGAGGCACGGCTGCGCACCTTGAGCAGGTCGCCACCGCCACTGAGCACTTCCACGGCGTTGAGCATGAGCGGCAGGTTCGAGTTGGTGGCGACCAGACCGCCGGTCATCGGATCTTGCTGAACGCAGAAGGCGTCATACAGCATGTCGGCATCGGCAAAGAGGATGACCATGCCCTCGCTGTTGGCCGATTCCTTGATGCTGCCATCGTCCGCCGGAGCCTCCTCCTTCTTGACGGGGGCACTCTCCTCCTTTTTGGCGCCCTCCGGAGCGGCCGCTTTCGGCGCCCCGGCATCCTCCTCGGCTCCACCCGTTTCCGGATTGACCGCGGGACCCTTGGGCTTGCCGCCCGGGAAGGCGGTCTTGAACTTGCCCGAGAGCATGATCACGAGCGGCTGGCGCTGGCCACTCGGGCTGAAATTGGTCAGGCTTTCCCGACGCAGCTTTTCCGCCTCCGTGGTGTCGATTTTCTCGCTCGCCTCGGAGCTGTGGGCCAGCACGGTCGCGGTGAGGCCGTCCTTGCTCTCGGCCTGGATGGCTCCGGAGGACATCAGCAGCAGGGACTGCAGGTCCGCGGTGATGCGTTCATCCTTGTTGATGGCCTCCTTCGGCAGTCGCAGGGCAACCGGGTTCTGCCGGCCCTGCATCATCGTGCGGTAGTTGACGTCGGCGACAACGAGGGACTTGTCATAGCTCACGCCCCAGGACTTCAGCAGGTTCGGCAGGTCGGAGGCGGTGTTGATGACGCCGCCGGGCTGGCCGGTCATGGGATTCGGCTGGCCGCTGTAGGCCTGGGCGATGAGACTCTGCGGGTCGACCATGGCGATGACCTTGCCACCCTTGAGCAGGAACTGGTCGATCGCATATTCCGCGGTCTCGGTGATGTCGGCCGGGTGGATGACCAGCAGGGTGTTGATGTCGGCGTCGATGTTGTCAGCGGTCATCGGGACCTCGCGCACCTCATAGTCCATGCGCAGGCGCTGGATCAGGATCCATGGTTCCTGGCCGCGCTGGCGTTGGAAGGGGAACATGGGCGAGCCCATGATCGGCATGGCGCTCATGACGCCGATGACGGTCTTGCTGTTCTTGGAAACCTTCTGGATGGCGCGGGCGACATTGTATTCAAGGGCGGTCTCCTCGTTCGGATTGAGGAAGGGCAGCACCTCCTTCTGGGCGGCGCTCTGGATCGCCAGCCCCAGATAGATGTTGTCGCCCTCGGCATTCACCTGCATGCCCTGGAGGTCGTCCTCACGGGCGCGGTCCTCGTCCTCGGTGTTCGGGTTCGGCATCAGCTTCTCGAGGATGACCTTGCCGGGCGCGGCCTTCTGGAATTCCAGCAGGAGATCCTGGACGGTGCGCGCGTGCGACTTGAGAATCGGCGGCATGACGCGGTCCTCGGTGGTGACATAATAACGGATCGTCACCGGCTTGTCCGGGTTGACGCGCTCGAGGATGTTGCGGGTGCCGTCGGAGAGGGTGTAGAGCTTGTGCTCGGTGAGGTCGACCCGGAAGTTGAAGAGGCCGAGGCCGCCGACGAGGAAGTTCACGGCCGCGACAATGGCGATGACCAGCAGCGCCGTGATGCCTGCGGTGCCTTCTTTACTGTTGAGATTCATGGGGTGTTCGCTGTTTGGGGTTGTGCGTTCACGGAGGGGATCAGGCGCGCTTGGAGCGCAGGCCGAGGTGGGTGACGAGCAGGGCCACGACAATCACCGAGAGGAAGTAGAGCACGTCGCGGAAGACAAAAATGCCCTTCGACATCTCATAGAAGTGGTCCATGAAGCTGAGGTAGCTGATCAGGCGGACGATGCTCTCCAGCGAAGCCGGCACGGTGCGCACGACGGTGTCGACGATGCCCGGATAACCGATCAGGGTGAGCAGGATGCAAAGCGCCACCGAGACAATGAAGCAGACCACCTGGCTGCGCGTGAAGGCGCTGGCGGCGCTGGTGACGGCGAGGCAGCCGAGTGCGTAGAGGTAGCTGGCGATGTAGCCGGTCACGATCGGGCCGAGGTCGGGGCTGCCAAGCCAGTACACCGTCAGCACGACCGGAAAGGTCAGCGCCAGGCCGATGAGCCAGACGAGGGCGGCTGCCACGAACTTGCCGATGATCGCCTGCCAGGGCGACAGAGGCATGGTCATGAGCAGCTCAAAGGTGCCAAGACGGTGTTCCTCGGACCACAGGCGCATGCCGACGGCGGGCGCCAGCACGATGTAGATCCAGGGATGCCAGAAGAAGAAGGGCTGGGTGAGCGAGGCGTTGTCCGACTCGAGAAACCTGCCGAAGAAGAAGGTGAAGCCCATCGAGGCCAGCAGGTAGATCACCACAATGACATAGAGGACCGGCGAATTGAAGTAGGAGAGGAACTCCCGCTTGAAGATCGCCAGGGTGTTGTCCAGGTCGCGCTTGTTCATGGTTGCTTGGGTGGGGAATAAGGGGTTCGTCGGTTCACTTCACGGTGTCGGGCCGCGTGATGGCACGGAAGACCTCGTCGAGGGAATTGCAGCCGGGCACCGACTTTTTGAGTTCGTCCGGCGTGCCGTCGGCGACAACGCGGCCGCGGTCGATGATGATGGCGCGGGAACAGGCCGCCTCGACCTCCTCCAGAATGTGGGTCGAAAAGATGATGGCCTTGTTCTCGCCCATGCGCTTGATCAGGCCGCGCACCTCGTGCTTCTGGTTCGGGTCCAGGCCATCGGTCGGCTCGTCAAGGATCAGCACATCCGGATCATGGATGATGCTCTGGGCAAAGCAGGTGCGGTGGCGGTAGCCCTTGGAGAGCGTGTCGACGCTTTGGTTGCGGACATTGCCGAGGAAGCAGAGTTCCAGCACCCGGTCGACCGCCTTTGACCTGGCGGTTCCGGTCAGGCCGCGCATCTCGGCGCAGAAGCCCAGGAAGCTGGCCACGGTCATGTCCGAATACAGCGGCGCGTTTTCCGGCAGGTAGCCAATGCTGCGCTTCGCGGTCTCCGGATCCTCCAGCATGTTGACACCGCCGATCGAAATGCTGCCGGCGGTGGGGCGGAAATAACCGGTGACCATGCGCATCGAGGTGGATTTGCCGGCGCCGTTGGGACCGAGGAATCCCAGGACCTGACCTTTCTCGACAGTGAAGGAGACGTTGTCCACCGCCACCTTGCTGCCGAAGACTTTTCGGAGGTTTTGAACTTGGATCATACTGTCACTATGAGGGTTGAGGGGTTGGTTGGAATGGGAGCGCAGTGTGACACAGCGGCCCAATCGCACGTTCAAAAAACGCGCGGTCCGCTTTATGGTTGCGCAGCGCCCAATTGCAACCGGATTTTCCCGGCCAAAAGTCCGGCGGCCGGGCGGATTGAGGGGCTCAGGCCCCGCTTTGACATCGCCACGCCCCTGCGTTAAGTGCCGGCTCCATGTCAGAAAAGCGTCAATTCTTCGGCACCGACGGGGTCCGTGCCACCGCCAACCGTCACCCGATGACCCCGGAATTCGTCCTGCGCCTCGCCCAGGCGGCCGCCCGGGTACTGACCGCCGGCCACAAGGGCGCCGAGAGACCCCACTGCGTTGTCGGTCGAGACACACGCGCCTCTGGGGAAATGCTCGAGGCGGCGCTGGTGGCGGGGCTGAACTCCGCCGGGATCGACGCGGTTTTGGCCGGGGTCATCCCCACCCCCGCCGTCGCGCTCCTGGCGGCCCAGACCGGCGCCTCCTTTGGCGTCGTTGTCAGCGCCTCGCACAACCCTTTCGAGGACAACGGCATCAAATTTGTCCACGGCAACGGTCGCAAGCTCAACGACACGACCGAGATGGCGATCGAGAAGATCGTCCTTGGCGGCGACGGCGAGCCGACCAGGCCCGAGGGCCGTGGCATCGGCCGGGTCAGCCGGCTGGCCGACAGTGTCAGCCGGTATGTCGCCCACGCTGTCGCCAGCATGGAGGGTGTCCGGCTCGACGGAATGCGCGTCGCCCTCGACAACGCCCATGGCGCCGCCTCGCTCACCAGCGCCGCCGCCCTGGAACAACTCGGCGCCGATGTGCAGCTGTTCCACTCCGAACCCGACGGCTTCAACATCAACGAGAACTGTGGCTGCACCCACAGCGAGGAACTCGAGCGACTGGTCCGGCAAAGCGAGGCGCATGCCGGCATCGCCCACGATGGCGACGCCGACCGCATCGCCCTCTGCGACGAGGAGGCGATTGCGCTCGATGGCGACGAGCTCATGGCCGTGGCCGCCGAATCGATGCTGCGCAAGGGCACGCTCAAACACAACACCCTGGCCGTTACCATCATGAGCAACTACGGCCTCGACGACCTGGTTTCACGCCTCGGCGGCCGGGTCATCCGCACCAACGTCGGCGACCGCTACGTGCTGGAGCAGATGCACGAGCGCGGCCTGAACTTTGGTGGCGAACAGAGCGGCCACATCATCTTTGGCGACTGGGCCACGACCGGCGACGGCCTCATCGCCGGCCTGCATCTGCTGCGGATCATGAAGGAAACCGGCGAGCCACTGAGTCGCCTGCGCAAGTGTCTGAAAAAGTTCCCGCAGAGTTCGCGCAACCTGCGCGTGCGCTCCAAGCCTCCGATTGCCGAATTGGTCGAGGCACAGAAGATCATCAAGGAGACGGAGAAAAAACTCGGCGACTATGGCCGTGTGCTGCTGCGCTATTCGGGCACCGAATCGCTCATCCGCCTCCTGGTCGAGGGCCGGGACGTCGAGTATCTTGAAGCCCAGGCCGACAAGATCGCCTCGGCCGTGCTCGCCCAGATCGGCTGACCCGCCCGGCCGCCACACCGTGATCCGCCGACTGCCGGCGAGATACGGGTGCGAGCGACGTTACCTTCCGCATCCATGAACCGCCGCCGACTGCTCTCCACCGCCGCTCTTGCCACCGCCGGACTCGGACTCGCCCCGCGTGCCCGCGCCCAATCCGTGTTCAAGGCCGCCGCCGACCCCGCTTACCGGATCAAAAATCAGGGCATCAAGCACACCCTCATGGGCTGGTGCTGGAAGCCCATGGACACGCTTGAACTGGCGCGTCACGCCAGGGAAATCGGCCTGGTCGGCATTGAGGGCATCGACCGCAAATACTATCCCGAGGTCAAAAAGCTCGGCCTGGGCATCTCTCTGGTCGGCAGCCACGGCTTCAGCAACGGCCCCTGCAACCCGAAGTTCCAGGATGAGGTGGTGGCCAAGCTGACCGAATCAATCGACGTCGCCGCCGCCGTCGGCTGCAAGAAGGTGATCACCTTCACCGGCATGAAATTCGAGGGCATGGACCGTGACCAGGCTGTGCGCGACTGCCTCGACACCTGGAAGAAGGTGCTGCCGCACGCCGAAAAGAACGGCATCACCCTGGTGCTGGAGCACCTCAACAGCCGCGATGACAGCCATCCGATGAAGGGCCATCCGGGCTACTTTGGCGACGATGTCGACTTCTGCGTCGATCTGGTGAAGCAGATCGGCAGTCCAAACTTCAAGCTGCTGTTCGACATCTACCACGTCTCCATCATGAACGGCGATGTCATCCGCCGTCTGCGCCAGCACAAGGACTACATCGGCCACATTCACACCGCCGGCAACCCGGGCCGCTGCGAACTGGACGAGCACCAGGAGATCCATTACCCGGCCGTGATGCGCGCCCTGGTGGAGACCGGCTACCACGACTACGTCGCCCACGAGTTCATCCCGACCTGGGACGACACCATTCTTGCCCTGCGCCATGCGGCCATGGTCTGCGACGTCTGAGTCAGCGCCCTGCGCGCGCCAGCACCTCCGCCCGCCGGTAATTGGACCGGAAGACTTCCCCCAGCTTGCGCGCCAGCCGGGTTTCGGCAATCTTGTCGCGGGCGCGCACCACGGCACCGATCGCCGTCATCACCTGGTCGTAATCCACCCGGCGGAGATCGTGAAAGGCCGCGGTCGCTTCGGCCGGAAACCCATTCGCCACCAACTCCCGCCAGGCGGCGCGCTGCTCACGGTGGGCATCGACACAGAGCACGCGGATCAGGAAGCGCAGGGTGTTGAAGGCCGTGCCGGTCCACTCGGCATGATACACAAAGCTCAGGGCCTTGTCGTAGGGCATCTCCTCGGCGTCACTCATGAACGCCAGGTTGGCCGGCGTGTAAAAATCGCGGCGCGCCGCCAGCCTCCGAAGGGCCGTTTGTTCCGGTCCACCCAGGGTGCCGGCGCGGAACGACCAGAGGCGCTGACCGGGATCCCCGAGCACAAATTCCATGAAGGCCGTGGCCAGTTCCGGATCCGGGGCGCCACGGAGCATGCCAATGGGGTCGACACTGACCGAACTGCCGCCCTCCGGCATGACGAAGCCGACGCGGGGTGCGGCATCACCACGCCGAAGCGCCTCTTCCGTCGATCGGCCGTAGTAGTCGATGCACATGCCGGCAGCGGCATCGCCGCGGGCGACATCAAGCGGAATCTTGCTGGAGCTGTCGCTGTAGTAGCGGGCATTGGCGCTGATCCGCTGGATGAGGCGCAACCCCTCCTGCCAGCCTTCGCGCACCCCGTCCCGTTCGGCCGCGGCGGACGGGGCACCAGCTTCAAGGCGTCGGCGCACAGCCTCCTGCATCTCCTGCTGGATGAGCATCTCGAAGGCCTTTGTCACCGTGGCACTGCGGCCCGGATCCGCCAGGGCCAGCTGGCCGGCCAGCCTGGGATCCGTCAGATCGCGCCAGCGACTCGGGTCCCGCTCCACGCCAAGACGGCGCAGCACATCGCGATTGTAGACCATGCCAAAGCTCGAGAGGCAACTCGCACACCAGCGATCGGCGGCATCGCGAAAGGGTTCGCCGCTGAGCATCTCAGGGATGCCCTCCGGTCCGAACCAGTCGGGATGGCGGGCCCGCAACTCGGGCAGACCTGTGCCGGGTCCGGTCGCCGCCACGAGCGTGCCGGCCTCCGCCTGAACCTGAAAATCGTAGGCCCCGCCGCCAAAAAACACATCGACGCCAATGCCGATCCGGGAGTCGAGAAAGGCCCGCCTTGCCGGGTCCCCGGCCGGTGCCTTGGCGTTCAGAAACTGGCGTGCCACCTCCGTTGTCCAGGACTGCCCCAGCTCCCGGACCCAGTGGTCTTCGAAGGCGGCCGTGAAGTCCGACTTGAGCAAAACGGCAATCTCGGACGTGCCCCCGGGCACGCGCCAGTCGATCCGCACGGATTCGCCGGTTCGCTCTTTCCAATCGCGAACGAAGGCCTTGCCGAACTCCGTGCGCAGGCGCTCCGGATGCGGGGTCAGAACGACCAACCGACGGTCATGCCTGCCCGTCATCGTTGAAACGGTGGGCTTGAGGACAAAGGGACCGATCAGAACCGCGGCCAGGGCCAACAGGACGAGGCCTCCCTTGAGTCGGAGGCGACCGCTTGCCTGCATTTCATGCGCCAGAGCCATGCACTGCATCCAACGCGAAACCGTCGGACCCGGCAACCAGTCTTTCCCCGCCCTCTCGGACGCAAAACGCAAAACTTTCGCCTTACTAAACGCAAATGCGAATCATTCGCAAAAATTCACTTGCGCATCCCCAGCCCCGGCTAATCTGGGCATGCATCCGAGATGCGAATGCATCTCAATCGCTCATTCTTTATGAAATCCTTTCTCCTCTTTTGGTTCTTCGCTCTGGCCCCACTGGCCCGGGCCCAGCAACCGATTGCCCCATCCCCCGATGCTGCCGGACAGCAAGCTGAAACCCTGCTGAAGACGCTCACCGTCTATGGTGAGGCGGAGAACGATGCCGTGATCCAGCCCCCCTTCCCCCTGGCGGTCGAGGGCAACAAGATCTTCGTCGGCAAGCGCGCCACCATCATCGACCTTGACGCCCTGCCGAAAGTTCAGGCCAACAACTACCGCCAGGCGCTGGCCCTGACGCCGGGTCTGCTCTTCTCCGAGGAAACCACGCCGCTCGTCAGCATCGGTTACCGCGGCATCGGCGAACCCCACCGCATGCAGTTCATGCAGGTTCTCAAGGACGGCATCCCGATTCACGCCGACCCGTTCGGCTACCCCGAGGCTTATTACACGCCGCCACTGGACACCGTCGACCGCATCGAGTTCATCCGCGGCGGGGGCTCGCTCATGTACGGCCCACAACCGGGCGGCGCCTTCAACTACGTAACCTACCTGCCACAGCGCGACTCGGCCTTCTCGTTTCGCAGCCAGAACATCTTCGGCACCGACGAACTATTCTCCAGCTACAGTGCGGTGGACGGCACTCTGGGCAAGCTTGGCTACCTGGGATACTTCAATCACCGTGAATCCCAGGGTTTTCGCCAGGCGAACAGCCAGTACCGACTGAATGGCGGCCACGGCAAGCTGGTCTGGGAATTCGACGAAGACACCCGCCTCATCTTCGGCTTCGACGGCTACGAGGAGGAGCACGGTGAGCCGGGCGGCCTGACCCGTCGTGACTTCGCCCGCAACCCGGAGAAAACGACCCGTTTCCACGACGAATTCCGCCTGCGCCGCTATGCCGGTTCCCTTGAACTCCAGCACCGCATCCAGCCGGGCACCGAACTCAACGTCAAGACTTGGGGCGGCTACTACCAGCGCTGGAGCAAGCGCCAGCGCGGCGGAGGTTTCGGCACCCGTCCGACCGGAGCGGCGTCACTGACCAACACCATCGAGAACCAGGAGTTCTACACCTTTGGCATCGAGCCGCGCCTTCGCCACGACTGGGAAGCCTTTGGCGGACAACACACGCTGGCGGCCGGCATGCAGTTTTACTATGCCGACTCGCCGCGCGAGGACCAGCGCGGTTCCAGCCCCTCGTCGGAAAGCGGAGTCACCTTCCTCGACTCCGACCGAAGCACAACCTACGGCGCCCTTTTCGCCGAAAACAAATTCACCTTCGGCCGCTTTTCGATCACTCCCGGTTTCCGCCTGGAGATGATTCAACAGCAGGTCGACAACCGCACTTACAGCCCCGTTACCGGCATCTTTGCCGGCGCCGTCCACAAGCGCGCCAGTGAAGTTCAGCCGCTGTTCGGTCTGGGCATGGCGCTCGATTTCGACAATCAGACCCAGGTCTATGCCAACGTTTCGCAGAGCTACCGCACGACCATCTTCAGCGAATCCATCGTCGC
>JAUREI010000185.1 GCA_030827515.1 Prosthecobacter sp.
CCCAAATGCGCACCTTCGGCGGTCGCCCCGCCTGACCCCCATCCCACCATGATTCGCTCCGGCATCGGCTACGACGTGCACTGTTTTGAAGAAGGACGCCCGCTCATTCTGGGCGGCGTGGAGATCCCCCACAACCGCGGCCTGAAGGGCCACTCCGATGCGGATGTGCTCTGCCACGCGATCGCCGACGCCGTGCTCGGCGCGATGGGACTGCCCGACATCGGTCATTACTTTCCGCCCTCCGACATGAGCATCGAGGGCATCTCCAGCCTGCGCATTCTCGAGAAGTGCGCGGCACTCGCCCGCGAACACGGCTTCACCCTGAACCACGTCGACAGCACCCTGATCGCCGAGGCCCCAAAGGTGATGAAGCACGCGACGGCCATGAAGGCGAAGATCGCGCTCGCCCTTGGCCTGACCCCCGGCCAGGTCGGCATCAAGGCCACGACGAACGAGCGCATGGGCTTCGTGGGCCGCGAGGAGGGCATCGCGGCCATGGCGGTCGCCACGGTCGACGGCTGAACCTCAGGCCGCGGGTTCGACCAGCGACTGCAGCGCCCCTTCCTGGCCGTAAGCCGTGAGCACATCGCCGGGTTCGATCCGGCTGGAGGGACCGGGCAGACCCGGCAGGAATTCCTCACCCCGCCGCACCGCGAGGATGATGACACCGCGATCCCAGGGCCGGGCATCGCGCAGGGTGCGCCCCGCCAGAAAGGTGTCGGGCTGCACCTCGATTTCGGAGACCACGTAACCGTGGCGGATGCGCAGCAGCAGTTCGTAGTCGAGCACGCGCACCACCCCGGTGCGTTCGAGGGTGCGCTGGATGACATGGTCGAGGAAGCGCTGCAGCCAGCCAATCCGAGCCAGTGCCAGAAGGAGCACCAAACCAACGCTCAGGCTGGCTACCAACAGCAGGATCTCACCGCTGTTGCCAGACTGCAGGAAGGAAACCACCAGGGCCGCCAGAGCCGAGGTCAGGCCGATGTTGCCCGCCAAAATGAGGTCGCGAATGATGCGTCGGCGCACCGGGTGATTGACCACCATCTCCGCCTCACGGGTCGTGAAGCCCACCCCAAAAAAGGCCGAGTAAGCCTGAAAACTGGCGGTGTCCCAACTCAGGCCGGTCATCATCAGCGCGGTCGCCCCGACGCGCACCACGAGCAGGGAGACAATGGCGATGACGACCAGGGCGAGGATTGGGGTCAGCATGAAGTCAGTGTGTCACAACGCCGGCCTCGCGTCAGGGGTTTCCGGCAGAACTCACGAAAACATTTGCCAAACCCCATCTATTTGGTATTTTTGCCAAATAGAGATGCAACGTCCTGCCGTCGACCGCCGAGTTGCCGCCATCAAAGCGCTGGCCCATCCCTCGCGCCTGCTGATCGCCGAGACCCTCATGGGTGGTGAGCGCTGCGTCTGCGACCTGCAAGCGCTGGTCGGCGCGGACATGTCGACCGTTTCCAAGCATCTTTCGCTCATGCGCGCCGCCGGCGTGCTGACCTGCGAGCGGCGCGGCCTGAACATCTATTATCGACTGGCCTGTTCCTGCCTTCCCGAGTTCCTGCGCTGCCTGGACGAACTTGCACCGGAGGCCTGTGGCGAAGGCTGCTGCGATTGAATTCCCCCATGAACCTCACCGAATTCCTCCAAAACCTCCGCGACCACGCGGAGCTTCCCCTGCTCTTCCGCCTGCCTGACGGCGGCCTCGTCCCCCCCCACTTCCACATCACCGAGGTCGGTCACGTGACCAAGCGCTTCATCGATTGCGGCGGCACGCGCCGCAGTGTCGAGAGCTGCCTGCTGCAGACCTGGGTGGCGGAGGACACCGACCACCGGCTCACCGCCGGCAAGCTGGCGGGCATCTTCGCCCGCGCCGGCGATGTCCTGCCCGGCACCGACCTGCCGGTGGAGATCGAGTACGAGGACTTTTCCGTCAGCCAGTTCCCGGTGACCGGCGCTGAAGTCGTTGACGGCACCCTGCTCTTCCACCTCGGCGTCAAGCACACCGACTGCCTCGCCAAGGAGCTCTGCCTGCCGGGCTTCTGCGCCCCCGCCCCCCGGGTCAATCTGCTTGGCGACTGCTGCACGCCCGGAGGCGGCTGCTGCTGATACCTTCGCCCCATGAAACCCCGCGTCCTCATTCTCTGCACCGGCAACTCCTGCCGCAGCCACATGGCCGAAGGCATCCTGCGCGCCGCCGCGGGCGACCTCATCGAGGTCCACAGCGCCGGCTCCAGGCCCGCCGGCTACGTGCATCCCAAGGCCATTGCCGCACTCGCTGAAATCGGCATCGACATCTCCGGCCACACCTCGAAGTCGATGAACGACTTCCTCGACCGGGACATCGCCACCGTCATCACCGTCTGCGGCGATGCCGACCAGGCCTGCCCCACCTATCCCGGCCAGGTCAGCCGACATCACTGGGGTTTTGACGACCCCGCCCACGCCACCGGCAGCGAGGAGGAGATCCTTGCCGAGTTCCGTCGTGTGCGCGACGAAATCCGCCGCGTCTTCGAAGCCTACGCCGCCGGCCTGCGCGACGCCGCGCGACAGGGCGACTGAAGCGCAACGGGTTTCCGACAATCATGCTGGCACGGGCCATGCTCAGGCGTGTGGGAACGCCGCATGGCCATTCAAGTCGCTCTCCGCCACCTTACACGCTACCAGCATGACCGGCCAGTGAGCCTTGCCCCGCACGTGGTGCGGTTGCGCCCCGCCCCGCACTGCCGCACGCCGATTCTCAGTTACTCCCTGAAGATCACGCCCGGGAAACATTTCATCAACTGGCAGCAGGACCCGCAATCGAACCACCTCGCCCGTCTGGTCTTTCCGGAACCCACGCGCGAACTCTGCGTTGAGGTGGATCTCGTCGCCGAAATGGCGGTGTACAATCCCTTCGATTTCTTCCTCGAGCCGCAGGCCGAACACTTTCCCTTCCGCTACGACCCGGCGCTTGCCCACGAGTTGGAACCCTTCCACCGCCGCCTGCCACTGTCGCCCCGCCTTGCGACCCTGCTGATCGAGATTCGCCGGGATCTGCTGGGTGGCCGCAACCCGCTGCCGCATGTCCCCGTGCCGCATTCGGAAAGCAAGGACCCCCATGCCCATGGCATCCTCCCCGAACCACCCGGCCAGGCCGCGGTGGAGGACGATGCAGGGCGTCCACCTCGAACTGCGCACCGCCCTGGAACCCTGGCACGTTCTGGGCGAGGAAGGTGCGGGAGGCGGCACGGTCCAACGCGTCGACAGCAGCCTCGAACGCCTGCAGGTGCTGGTCCGGGGCTTCATCCCCGGCCACCACCTGATCACCTGCAACCAGCGCATTGTGCCCCTGCATCCCACCGGCACGGTCGGCGAGCACGTTGCCGGCATCCGCTACCGTGCCTGGCAACCGCCCGAATGCATGCATCCCACGATCGGCGTGCACAGCCCTCTCGTCTTCGACATCGTCGACACCTGGAACCAGCGCAGCATCGGCGGCTGCACCTGCCATGTCGCCCACCCCGGCGGCCGCAACTACGAGACCTTCCCGGTCAACAGTTACGAGGCGGAAAGCCGGCGGCTGGCGCGCTTCTTCCCGGGCGGTCACAGCCAGGGCCGCATCGACCCCGTCGCACTCCCGCAGGTGCCTGAGTTCCCTCTCACCCTCGATCTGCGACTGGGCTGAAACGCTCTCCCGGCAGGACCGGGGCGCACACTTTCGCTTTCCATCGGGGAGATTGCGCCCATACTCGCGCTCCGCAGAGACGCCATGCACCGACGCCCCGCCACCAAGACTCCCGCCTGGTCCATCCACGACAGCGCCGACCTGTACGGCATCCGTGAATGGGGCCACGGCTATTTCGATGTCTCCGCCAAGGGCGAGGTCGCCGTCAACCTCAAGGACGGCAAGAAGACCAAGCCGGTGTCCATCGCCGAGATCGTCAAGGGACTGCGCGAGCGCGGCACCCAGCTGCCCGTGCTCATCCGCTTCGGCGACCTCCTGCGCTGGCGCATCGACGAGCTCAACGAGGGCTTCGCCACCGCCATCCGCGAGGGCAAGTATCAGGGCGTCTACCGCGGCGTCTATCCGATCAAGGTCAACCAGCAGCAGGAAGTCATCGAGGAGATCACCCGCTACGGCCGCAAGTATCACTACGGGCTCGAGGCCGGCAGCAAGCCGGAACTCATCGCCGCCCTCGCCTACATGCACGACCCGGAGGCCTACATCGTCTGCAACGGCTACAAGGACGAGGAGTTCATCGACCTCGCCCTCAACGCCCAGAAGATGGGCCTGCAGGTCATCCTCGTCCTTGAGATGCCCAGCGAGCTCGCCCTCATCCTCGAGCGCTCCAAAAAAATGGGCGTCCGCCCCACCCTCGGCGTGCGCTTCCGCCTCAGCGCCGAGAGCGCCGGCCACTGGTCCGGTTCCGGCGGCGACGCCAGCGTCTTCGGCCTCAACATCAGCCAGCTCATGGGCGTCGTCGACGAGCTGCGCGAGCAGGGCATGCTCGAC
The DNA here is from genome assembly GCA_030827515.1 of Prosthecobacter sp. Taxonomy (GTDB): domain Bacteria; phylum Verrucomicrobiota; class Verrucomicrobiia; order Verrucomicrobiales; family Verrucomicrobiaceae; genus Prosthecobacter. The sequence goes on from JAUREI010000185.1 coordinate 4,496, forward strand.
TGCCTGCGCATGCTCCACTACCACCAGGGCTCGCAGATCCCCAACATCCGCGCCATCCGCCAGGCGGTCACCGAGGCCACCCGCGTGTACTGCGGCCTCGTCCACGAAGGCGCCCGCATGGGCATCCTCGACCTCGGCGGCGGCCTCGCCATCTCCTACGACGGCTTCAAGGGCGCCACCTCCGCCTCCAGCAACTACGGCACCAAGGAATATTGCGCCGACGTCATCGAGGCCATCACCGAAGTCACCGCCGAGGCCGGTGTCCCCCACCCCGACCTCATCACCGAGTCCGGCCGCGCCATCGTCGCCTACTACTCCGTCCTAGTCATCAACATCCTCGACGTCAACCGCTTCGAGCCCGCCCGCGGCGGCTTCGAGCTCAGCAAGGACTCGCCCCAGCTCCTGCACAACCTCGCCGAACTGCACGAGGAACGCGCCAAGGATCCCGACAAGCTCACCCGCGACCGCGTCCAGGAAATCTACAACGACGCCGTTTACTACCGCGACAAGCTGCGCAGCGAGTTCAACTACGGCAAGGTCAGCCTGCGCGAGCGCTCCCAGGGCGAGGAAATGTATTGGGACATCATGACCTGGATCTCCGGCAAGCTGGAGGCCGTCGGCCATGACGGCAGCCAGATGGACCGCATGAGCACGGTCATGACCGACTACTACTACGGCAACTTCAGCGTCTTCCAGAGCCTGCCCGACCTCTGGGCCATCGACCAGATCTTCCCGGTCATGCCCATCCACCGGCTCAAGGAAAAGCCGACCCGCAACGCCGTCCTCTCCGACATCACCTGCGACAGCGACGGCAAGATCGCCCGCTTCGCCCACAGCGGCGAGATCTGCGGCAGCCTGCCCCTGCACGACCCGAAGTTCGACAAGGGCGACGACTACATGCTCGGCATCTTCCTCGTCGGCGCGTATCAAGAGACCCTCGGCGACCTCCACAACCTGCTCGGCGACACCAACGTCGTCAGCGTCAGCCTCGAAGGCGGCAAGCTCAAGTATCGCCGCGAGCAGGAGGGCGACAGCGTCTCCGAAGTGCTCAGCTACGTCGAATACGACCCCAAGGACCTCGCCACCCGCTTCCGCAACCTCGCCGAAAGCGCCGTCGTCTCCAAGCGCATCACCGCCGCCGAACGCCGCGAGATCATGGGCGCCTACGACGCCGGCCTGCGCGGCTACACGTACTTTGAGACCTGAGTGGGCAGACCCACCACTCTGGCACACTCTTGATCAGGAAGCTCGCGCCTTCATGCGTGACTCCCCCTCTCCGCGTCCATCGGGAGAAAGCCTGACATCGTCGGCAAAAGTTGCAGACAAACCGCCCCTTTTCGGGGTAGAATTCAGGTTTCACATCACCGTCAGGCGCCTGCATGCACTCACGCTCCTCCGGCCACCCGGCCCTTGTCGTTCTTCTCGTAGCCGGTCTGATCACAGGACTCGGGTTCCTTGCCCGCACACCCTCGGCACCCACGACGCCCACCTCTGCCACCGGCGAGCGCGCTTCCGGGGCGGCGGTCGTCGCAGCGGAACCTTCCGTCGACGCCGCCATCACCGCCTTCCGCGCTTGGTTGCAAGCCTCGGCCGACACGCTGGATCAAGCCGCGCTTGCCGAAGGAGAGCGCCTCGCGCGCGAACGCCGCCCGGCCTTCAGGGAACTGATCAGGTCCAACCCCGAGCGGGCCCTGCGCGAGGCGGTGCCGATGGTCGTTCGGCAAAAACTCCCGGCCTCCATCCTCGCCCTGCTGGAGGCGCGTGTTTCCGGTCGGGGTTCGCTGGAGCGTTTCGCCATTTCGGAACCCATACCGGGTCAACCCGCCGTCACCCACGAGGTTCGCCTGAGGGACCGCAGTTACCAAGCCTTCGTTTATGGACGACGGGCCGAGCCGGCGATCCGCAAGGACGTGCTGCTGCACGGGGTCGCCATCGACAGCGTGATGGCAGTGGCGGAAAGCCCCATTCGACCCATCGAAATCGGCGAAGTCCCGCCTGCAGACGCGGATGTGATCAAAACCTGTGCCGTCTCCGGCATCACCACCGAAGTCGAACCGGATGCCGAAGGCGGCTACCCTGCGATCACGGAGGAAACGCCCGCCGCCCTGGAAGGCTACATCATCCGCTACTACTGCGACGGCGGACACATCGTGCAGGAAGCCGAGCGACTGCTCGA
>JAUREI010000289.1 GCA_030827515.1 Prosthecobacter sp.
CGAATTCGCGAACCGGCAGCAATGCGGTGATCCGCTCCCCCTCGCTGAGTTGCAGGAGGTTGACGATCGGCTTGCCGCGGCTACCACGACTGGCCAGCGGAACCTGCCAAACCTTCAACCAATAGCACCGCCCATGGTTAGAGAAGCAAAGAAGTGCATCGTGACTATGTGCCACGAACAGCTTTTCAACGAAATCTTCGTCCTTTACGGCTGTGGCCATCTTGCCTCGGCCGCCCCGGCGCTGGACGTCATAGTCGCTCACCGGTTGCGACTTGACGTAGCCCGTATGCGACAGGGTGACCACTACATCCTGACGCTCGATCAAGTCCTCGATGGTGACGTCTTCCTGGTCCGGAAGGATCTCGGTTCTCCGCGGATCGCCGAACTCAGTACGGACCTCAAGCAATTCCTCGCGGATCACCTCGAGCAAACGCGTCGAACTCGCCAGGATTTCCGACAGATCGCGAATCCTGGTAAGCAGCTCGGCAAACTCGTTGACAATCTTGTCCTGCTCCAAGCCAGTGAGCCGATTGAGGCGCAACTCAAGAATCGCCTGCGCCTGGACCTCGGACAGTCGATAACCGCCGTTGAGCAGCCCCCATTCACCAGCCACTTCGCTCGGCCTCGTGGACACCCCTCCGGCCCGTTCAAGCATGACCGGCACGACACCCGACGCCCAGACTCGCGCGATCAGCGCCTGTTTGGCCTCTGCCGGGGTGGCGGAAGCCTTGATGGTGGCGATGATGTCGTCGATATTGGCAAGCGCGACCGCAAGACCTTCCAGAACGTGAGCCCGGTCGCGCGCCTTGCGCAGTTCGTAGACTGTCCGCCGCGTGACCACCTCCCTGCGGTGACGGACAAAGGCCTCCAGCATCTCTTTCAGCGAGAGCAGCTTTGGTTGGCCGTCCACCAGCGCCACCATGTTCATGCCGAACACGGATTCCATCGCGGTAAGCTTGAACAGCTGATTGAGGATGACCTCGGAAGTCTCGTTGCGCTTGAGCTCGATGACAACTCGCAGGCCATCCTTGTCGGATTCGTCGCGGAGTTCAGAGATGCCCTCGATGGTCTTTTCCTTGACCAACTCGGCGATCCGTTCGAGCAAGCGGGCCTTGTTAACCTGGTAGGGCAATTCGGTGACCACGATGGCCTGGCGCCCGCGTTCGTCGATGTCCTCAAAGTGAGTGCGCGCACGCATGTACACGCGACCCCTGCCCGTCTTGTAGGCCAGGGCGATCTCGGCCGAGCCATTGATGATGCCGGCGGTGGGGAAATCCGGCCCCGGCACGATCTGCATCAACCTCGCCAGGTCGATACTGGGGTCGTCTATCAATGCTACGCAGGCATCGATGATCTCGCAAAGGTTATGCGGAGGGATGTTGGTGGCCATGCCCACCGCGATACCGGCGGAACCATTGACCAGCAGGTTCGGGACGCGAGTTGGCAGCACTGAGGGCTCGCGCTCGCTCTCGTCGTAATTGGGGACGAAGTCGACGGTTTCCTTGTCGATGTCCGCCAACAGCTCATGCGCGAGCTTGGACATCCGGATCTCGGTATAGCGCATGGCCGCTGGCGCATCGCCATCCACTGAGCCGAAGTTGCCCTGCCCGTCGACCAACAGGTAGCGCATGGAAAAGCTCTGGGCCATCCGCACGATGGTGTCGTAAACGGCGGCATCACCGTGCGGGTGGTACTTACCGATGACATCGCCGACGATGCGAGCGGATTTCTTATACGGCTTGTTCCAGTCGTTGCCGAGTTCCCGCATCGCGTGCAGCACCCTGCGGTGCACCGGCTTGAGGCCATCCCTGACGTCAGGCAGGGCCCGTCCCACGATGACGCTCATGGCGTAATCGAGATATGACTGCCTCATTTCGTCTTCGAGGCTGACGGGCAGGATTTCCTTGGCGAATTCGCTCATTTAGATGTGTGTGACGAAGGCCCGATCAGGCACCGAATCGTGGTCCGTCTGGCCGTCATTTCCCCTTGTTTATCAGCCCGGAATTCTACCATAGGGACCTTCCAGATTGATCTATTTTTCAGCAAGTTGCGCCATCCGCGATACAATATGGCCATGCCAGCAGATGCCACCTCAGATCCCGCGGAATTGGCCAAATTTGAGGCCATGGCCAGCCGCTGGTGGGACCCGGCGGGCGAGTTCCGCCCGCTGCACGCCCTGAACCCGGTCCGGCTCGATTTCATTGAGTCCCGGGCAGGCCTGCGGGGGCTGCGGGTCCTGGACGTTGGCTGCGGCGGGGGCCTGTTGTCCGAGGGCATGGCCCGCCGCGGCGCTCAGGTCGTCGGAATCGACCTTGCGGCCGCGCCGCTGGAGGTGGCCCGCTTGCACGCCATGGAGGCTGGCGTGTCCATTGACTATCGGCGCGTCTCCGCCACAGACCTGGCCACCGAGGC
>JAUREI010000129.1 GCA_030827515.1 Prosthecobacter sp.
GCCACCAGCTTCACGCCCGCAACCTCGACGGCCGAGGCAGCGAGGTCGACGCCCTGCCCGGAGGCTAGCCTGGACTTCAGCGCGGCGAGGTCGCGTTCGAGTTTCTTCTGCCGGTCCAGCAGCTGGCGGATCTTGTCTTCGACGTCCGAGGGAGTACCGCGGACCAGGGCGGCCACGTTCCGCAGCGTGACCTCGACGGCCTCGACCGCCTCCAGTGCTTCCTCGCCAGTGGTTGCCTCGATGCGCCGCACACCAGCCGCGACCCCGCCTTCGCTGAGGATACGGAACAGGCCGATGTCGCCGGCACGGCCCACGTGGGTGCCGCCGCACAACTCCGTGGAGAAGTCGCCGATGCTGAGCACCCGCACCTGGTCTTCATATTTCTCGCCGAAGAGTGCCATGGCGCCGGCAGCGACGGCCTCTTCGTAGCCCATCACCCTGGTCTCGGCCGGGGCGTTGGCCCGGATCTGGGCGTTCACCAGGCGTTCGATCTCCTCGAGCTGCTCCTCGCTGACCGCCTCGAAATGAGAGAAGTCGAAGCGCAGCCGGTCGGGGGCCACCAGTGAGCCCTTCTGGGTAACGTGGGTACCAAGCACTTGCCTGAGCGCCGCGTGCAGCAGATGAGTGGCCGAGTGGTTCAGGCGCGTGGCCTGCCGGGTGGCAGCGTCCACATGGGCGTGAAGGCGGTCACCCACTCGCAGGCTGCCGCGGATCACCTCGCCGACCTGACCGTGGGCCTGGCCGAGCTTCCTGGTATCGGTGACGGCGAACTCGGAGTGCTCGCCGGAGAGGCGACCGACGTCGCCGACCTGGCCGCCACTCTCCGCATAAAAAGGCGTGGCATCCAGGACCACGATGCCCGACTGCCCGGGCTCCAGGGCCCCTACCGGCTCGCCGTCCCGAAACAGCGCAGTAACGGTGCCCACGCCGTCGAGGCCCTGGTAGCCGAGAAACGTTGTCTTTTCTTCAAGGTTGATGCCGCCGCGCAAGTCGACGCCAAAGCGGCTGGCCGCCCTCGCCCGCTCGCGCTGGCCGGCCATGGCCGCCTCGAAACCCGCCTCGTCTACGTTGAGTCCCCGCTCGCGGGCCACGTCGGCGGTCAGGTCGACCGGAAAGCCATAGGTGTCGTAGAGCTTGAAGGCCACCTCGCCGGGAATGGTTTTATCCCTGAGGCCGGCGATCTCGCCCTCCAGCAGGGCCATGCCGGTAGCGAGAGTCTCCGCGAAGCGCTCCTCTTCCTGCTTCAGCACCCGCATCGCCAAATCGGCCTGGGCGACCAACTCCGGATAGGCCGCGCCCATCTGGTCGGCCAGCACCTGCACCAGCTTGAAGAAGAACGGATCCCCCTGGCCCAGCTTGTAGCCGTGGCGGATGGCTCGGCGGATGATGCGCCGGAGCACGTAGCCGCGACCCTCGTTGGAAGGCAGCACCCCGTCGATGATCAGGAAGGTGCAGGCCCGGATGTGGTCGGCGATGACCCGCAGCGAGGGGCTCTCGGTCGAGGCCTGGCGGGTGACGTCCGCCGCAGCCGAGATGAGGTTCCGGAACAGGTCGATGTCGTAGTTCGAATGCACGCCCTGCATGACGGCGGCCACGCGCTCGAGGCCCATGCCAGTGTCGACCGAGGGCCGCGGCAGCGGCGTGAGGGTGCCGTCTGCCGCACGCTCGTACTGCATGAAGACCAGGTTCCAGATCTCCACGAAGCGATCGCCGTCCTCGTCCGGACTGCCCGGCGGCCCGCCCGGCACCTCTGGCCCGTGGTCGTAGAAGATCTCGCTGCAGGGCCCGCAGGGGCCGGTATCGCCCATCGCCCAGAAGTTCGATGCTTCCCCAAGCCGGGTGATGCGTGCCGGGTCGACGCCCGCTTCCTTCACCCACAGGTCGAAGGCCTCGTCGTCGTCGTGATAGACCGTGACCCACAAGCAATCGCGCGGGATGGCCAGGGTGCCGGTAACGAACTCCCAGGCGTAGCGGATGGCATCGCGCTTGAAGTAGTCGCCAAAGCTGAAGTTGCCCAGCATCTCGAAGAAGGTGTGATGGCGGGCGGTGTAGCCGACGTTCTCGAGGTCGTTGTGCTTGCCGCCGGCGCGGACGCAGCGCTGCGAACTGACCGCCCGCTGGTAGCTGCGGCGATCCTTGCCCAGGAAGCAGTCCTTGAACTGCACCATGCCAGCGTTGGTAAACAGCAGCGTCGGGTCGTTGCCCGGCACGAGGGGGCTGGAGGGCACCACGGTGTGGCCCCGCTCGCGGAAGAAGTCCAGGAAGGCGCTGCGCAGTTCGGTGCTTTTCATACGTCCCGTCATTCGTCGAGCTCGAGGTCGTTACCCAGGGCCGCACGGACCTGATCCGCGCTGAAGCCACGATATTGCAGGAAGCGGGCCTGGCGGGCCCGCTCCTTATAGTCTGCGGGCGCCGCCTCGCCAAAGCGCCGCCGCCGGAGTTGCCGACAGGCTTCCCGCCAGCGGGCGTCGCGGGCGCCTACCGCAGAGTCCACCACCTCGCCAGCGATACCCCGCTCGCGCAGTTCCGCCGCGATCCGGATCGGCCCCTGGCCGCGTCCCGCCTGCCAGTCCACGTAGTGTCCGGCGAAGCGTTCATCGTCTACTAGCCGCTCGGCGACCAGCCGCTCGACGACCGAGTCGGCAACTTCCACCCCGACGCCACGCTCGGCAAGCCGGGCGGACAACTCCCCCGCGGCGTAGTCGCGGCGGTTGAGCAGCCTCAGCGCCAGCAAGCGCGCCCCGGCCGGGTCGGCCGGGTCGAGCGGCTCGCGGCCCGGGCGCTCAGGCCTGCGCCGCCTCACCCGCCGCCTGGCGACGCGCCGGCAGCAGCTTCTCGCGCAGGGCCTGCTCGATTTCCTGCGCCATGTCCGGGTGCTCCAGCATGTAGTTGCGGACGTTTTCCTTGCCCTGACCAATGCGGTCGCCCTTGTAGGAATACCAGGCGCCGGCCTTGTCGATCAGGTTATGGAGCACGCCCATGTCGATGAGCTCGCCCTCGCGGGAGATGCCCTTGCCGTAAATGATCTCGAACTCGGCCTCGCGGAAGGGCGGCGAGACCTTGTTCTTCACCACCTTGACCCGGGTCTGGTTGCCAACCACTTCCTCGCCGTTCTTGATCGCGCCGATGCGGCGGATGTCGAGGCGAACCGAGGCATAGAACTTCAGCGCGTTACCCCCGGTGGTGGTTTCCGGGCTGCCGAACATCACGCCGATCTTCATGCGGATCTGGTTGATGAACACCACGATGGTGTTGGAGCGCTTGATGTTGCCGGTGAGCTTCCTGAGCGCCTGCGACATCAGGCGCGCCTGCAGGCCCACCTGCATCTCGCCCATTTCGCCCTCGATCTCGGCCTTGGGGGTGAGCGCGGCGACGGAGTCGACGACCACGATGTCTACCGCGCCGGAACGGACCAGCATGTCGGTAATCTCGAGCGCCTGTTCACCCGTGTCCGGCTGGGAGACCAGCAGGTCTTTCAGGTTGACCCCGAGCTTCTCGGCATAGGACGGATCCAGTGCGTGCTCGGCATCCACGAAGGCCGCCACGCCGCCCAAGCGCTGGGCCTGGGCGATGGCCGAGAGCATGAGGGTGGTCTTGCCCGAGGATTCCGGACCGTAGATTTCCACCACGCGGCCGCGCGGCAGGCCGCCGATGCCAAGTGCAATGTCGAGGCCCAGCGAGCCGGTGGGCACGGCCTCCACTTCCGGCACGTAGTCGGCTTCCCCGAGGCGCATGACCGAGCCCTTGCCGAACTGCTTTTCGATCTGGCTCAGGGCCGCCGCCAGGGCCTTCTTGCGATTGTCTTCCATCGATTCCTTCCCTCCAGCTGATTGCGGGATTATTTCACATCGGAGCGCTGCGCTGGACCCTGACTAAGCCCTGCGAGCGCCCCGAAACTGACACCCAGTGTGCCCCCTGGGGTGGCTCAGGGCACGACCCACTCCCCGAGGGGCTGATACACGGGCCCTCCTCCCCCGGGCCGGGCCCGTGATTCGGCCAGCACCAGCCGGTTCGCCGGCCAGGCGAGCGGCGCCCAGACCGGGGGTGTGGCCGGTCGGGCCGGGCGGATCAGGGTCAAATGGGGCCGCCAGGGACGGGCATCGGGCAACAGGCCGAGCGGCTCGAGTGCCAGCCACAGCGCCAGGTGCAGGCGGCGGGCCGGCTCGGGCACCCCGCCGCACACCGCCGCCCACAGCCTCGGACCCCGCCAGTGGTCCAGGGCATCGAGCTGCAACACGCAGGCCTCGGCCGTCGCCGCCACCGACTGACCCGCCTCCAGCAAGGCCGGCAGGCGGGCCTCCGGCTGCAGGCCCAGGAAGGCCAGGGTGACGTGAAAATTCTCGGCCGGCACCGGCCGCCCGGGCAGGCCGGCGAGGCCTGCCAGCCGCTCGGCGACCGAGGCGCGGGTGAGCGGATCCGGCCAGTAGGCAAAGAACAGCCGGGCCGTGCCGGCCATGCCGCGCTCAGGCCTCCAGCAGGCCGTCGAGCGCGGCGGCCGCCGTGCGCCGGCGCACCGCCTCGCGATCGCCGGCAAAGTGATGCAAGCGGGCCGTGACCCGCACGGCCCCAGCCCGGCGCCGGGCCCAGGCGATCCAGACCGTGCCGATTGGCTTCAGCGCGCTGCCCCCACCGGGGCCCGCCACGCCGGTCACCGCCACCGCCTGCTCGACGCCGGCCGTGACCAACGCGCCCCGGGCCATGGCCCGCGCCACCTGCTCGCTGACCGCCCCATGGCGAGCGAGCACGCCCTCGCCCACCCCGAGCTCCGTCTGCTTGGCGCGGTTGCTGTAAGTGACCCAGCCGCACTCGAACCAGGTCGAGCTGCCGGCCAGGTCGGTGAGGGTCTTGGCGATGAGCCCACCCGTGCAGGACTCGGCGGTGGCGAGCCGCTGCCCGCCCCGCTGCAACTGCCTCGCCACCCGGCGCGCCCGCGCCAGAAGCGCTGCATCGGAGGGAGGCACGGGCATCAGTCTGTCTTGCCCCGGAAATTGGGTGCGCGCTTCTCGCGGAACGCGGCCACCGCCTCGCGCACCTCGGGCCCGCCGAGGCGGGCACCGAACACCTCGAGTTCCGCCTGCATCACGGCGTCCACCGTCGAGGCCTGGGCCTGCTTCATCAGCCGCTTGGTCTCCCGGAGGCCACCCAGCGGCAGCGCACCAAGCCGGGCGGCCGTGGCGCGGGCCACCGCCAGGGCCTGCCCCGGTGGGACCACGGCGGTGGCGAGCCCCCACTCCAGCGCCCGCGGCGCCGCCAGCGGCTCGGCCAGCATCAAGAGTTCAGCTGCGCGCAGGTGCCCCACGCGCCCGGGCACCAGGAAACTGGCCGCAAATTCAGGCACCAGGCCCAGGGCCACGAAGGGCATCGACAGGCGGGCGCTCTCGGCGAGGTAGACGAAATCGCAATGCAGCAGCAGGGTGGTCCCGATGCCCACGGCGTGCCCCTCCACCGCGGCCAGGACGGGCTTATCGAACTCCGCCAGTGCGCGCATGAAGCGCACCACCGGCCGGTCCGGGTCCGTGGAGGGCACGCCCACGAACTCCGCCAGGTCGTTACCCGCCGTGAACTGCCTGCCTTCGCCGGTGATCAAGAGGGCGTGGATGGCATCGTCTTCCCGTGCCGCCTGTACGCCTGCGGCGAGCGCCGCGTACATCTCGCGATTCAGCGCATTACGCCGCTCGGGACGACTGATGACGAGTTCCGCGCAACCGGACTCGACCCGGTAGGTGATGGACATGCCTCAGGATACCACCCTCAGGCGGCGGCTTCGGCAGGCTCGGCGGGCCGCGGAAGTGGGTATCTGGCAGCGGTGGCAACGGCCACGTGGAACACACCAAAAGCCAGCAGGAAGCCCAGAAAGGCCACCGGGTCCGGCGCCTCCAGACGATGCAGCGACAGGCCGATCACCATCGTGGCCGTGGAGTAGCCAACGTAAAACAGGAAGATCCGGCGCACCGGCCAGTGGGCACCGCGCAGGCGATGGTGATAGTGGCCGTTGTCTGCCGCAAACGGTGAAAGCCCACGGCGGATCCTGCGCAGGGTGCTGGAGAGGATCTCGAACACCGGGATCGCCACCAGCCACAGGAGTTCACCGACGGTGACGTGGACGTCCATGCCGCCGGGATCCGTCCAGCCATTCGGCAACTCGCCCTGAACCAGCAGGGCAAGCATGCTGATGGCAGCGAGCATGCCGATCATGGTGCTGCCGCCGTCGCCCATGAACACCAGATGTTTGCGCGGCACCGCAAAGGGCAGGTTGAACAGCAGGAACCCCGACAGCGCACCCACCATGGCTGCCGAGGAGACCGCAATCACCCAGCGATGGCCTTCCAGGGCCAGCGCCATGATGGCCAGGAAGGTGGTCAGGGCCACCCCGGCGGCGAGGCCATCCAGGCCGTCCAGCATGTTGAAGGCGTTGGTCAGTGCCACAGCAGCGAGCACACCCAGCGGCACGCCGAGCCAGCCCAGCGGGATGTCGCCGAAGCCGAACAGGTTGCCCAGTGACTCGACCCGGAAGCCGCTTACCGCAATCATCAGGATGGCGAGCGCGGCCTGATTCAGGAGTCGCGTCATGGGCTGGATGTCGTGACGATCATCGGCCAGCCCCACAACCAGCATCCATGCCGCGGCCAGCTGAAAGGGCCAAATAGGGTACGGCGACGGACTACCAAACACCGAAGACGCCACGACTACGGCCACGAAGATGGCAATGCCTCCCACCACGGGTACCGGCCGCCGATGACGCTTGCGACCGCCCGGATGATCCACCAGCCCCAGCCGCTCAGCCCAGGGAACCAGCAGGCCGACGATCAGCGTAGTGAGCAGGAAGGCCACCGAGGCAGCCTGCAGGAGGGGGACCGCCAACATCTCGGAATTCATCGCAAGGGTCTACGAGGTCCGGCGGGCCTAGCTCGGGCCGACCGCCACCAGCGCCGCCTGCCGACGCAGGCCGCGACGCTCCGCGGTCACCACGGCAAGGTGCCAAAGGCCGAAGACACCTACAAATGCCCAAAAGATAACGGGGTCCGACAGGTCAAGACGATGCATGGAGAGTCCGGTTAGCATCGCAGCCAGCGAAAACAACAGGTACAGCAGAAAGACGCTGCGCACGCTCCACCCCGCCCCGAGCAGCCGGTGATGATAATGCCCGTTGTCCGCCTGCATCGGTGACACCCGCGCCTTCAGCCTGCGCAGCGTAGTGCTGCAGATCTCGAATACCGGAATGGCCACCAGCCAGAGCAGTTCAGCCGGGTGAACGTTGGAGCCAAAGTCCTGAAACCCGTAACCCGGCGCCTTATCGACCATCTGACCCATACACATAGCCGCGATGCCAAAACCCAGCAACGTGCTGCCGCCATCGCCCATGAACACCAGCCACCTGCTGCGAATCGGCATGGGCAGATTGAACATCAGGAACCCCAGGATGGCGCCACCGCTCGCTGCCGTCGCGGCCATCAGCAGCGGCCTGCTCTCCTGCAGGGAGAGGGCGCACAGTGCCAGCATGGCAATCAGTGCCACCCCACCCGCCAGGCCGTCGAGTCCGTCCAGCATGTTGAAGGCGTTGACCAGGGCCACCGTGGCCAGAATGGCAAACGGCAGCGCCAGGACCCCGAGTTCTATCGAGCCGGTTCCGAACAGGTTGCCGAGAGAGTTCACCTTGAAGCCGAGTGCCAGATAGGTTGCCGTCACCACGAGGGTTTGCAGGCCCAATCGCAGGCGAGGTGCCACATGGCCGCGATCGTCAACGACGCCTACGCAGAGCACCAGCAAGCAAGCCAGAAGGAAGAACGAATGCTGCACCAGCAGGGGCGGACCACACCACACAACCGCGGCCGTAGCCGACAGGAAAATGGCAATGCCACCCACCACCGGTATCGCGCCATGGTGCTGCTTGTGTCCGCCCGGCAAGTCAAGCAAACCGAGCCGTGGCGCAACCCGCGCCAGCAGCGGTACTGAAATGAGGGCCATCACCAAGGCGGACCCCGCCGTGATGAGCGCCAACGTCAACGATCCCTGTGCGACTGGCATGTGGAAGACTCCTGTCTTATCAGCACATTATGCGGGATCGCGAGACTCTTTTGAATGCTGCGTCGAGTTCCCATCGCCACGCTATACGCAGAAGTACGAAGGTACGGCGACCTGCGTCACAGAATTCTGGGCGCGCCGTACTACGGTGAGAAGACAGCTCAGCGGGCGGAACCGCTGAGGCTCACGTTGGCCGGCTGCAGGCCGGCTCCGGGCACGATTTCGAGGGTCGCGTTGTAGCGCCCTTTTGCAGTGGGCTCAAATCGCACCGCGATGGTGCAGCTTGCACCGATCGAGATCGTGGCAGCGCAGCCATTTGAGAATGAGAACGCGTCCAGATCACCAGAGGTCAACGACACGTTATTGATCGGCAGCACCAGCGTGCCGGTGTTGGTGACGGTCACGGGCAACGTCTGGCTTTGTCCAGTACGCAGCCGGGAAAAACCCAGGCGCGTGGGATCGACCGACCAGCCGGCCGCCGCGCCGACGCCAGTGAGGGTGATGGACTTGCTGCCGGCCTCGCCGGCGGCCTGCACCACCACGTTGGCCACGCGCGTGCCGGCCGCTAGTGGCGTGAAGCCGAGCGTGATGTCACAGGTGGCACCGGGCTGGAAGGTTCCCACGCAGCTGGAGAGTTGCGAGTAGTCGCCGGCCGCATCGCCACCGAGGCCGATCGAGGTGATCTCGACCGCCAGCTGTCCGGTGCTCTCGAGGACCACGACCTGCGTGGCAGCAGAATCCCCCACCAGCACGCCACCGAAATCGAGGCCGCTCGGGCTTAACGCAAACGCCGGTTGAACGGCAGGAGCGATCTCCACGTCGGCGATGATCGGCAGGTGATCGGCCGCCGTGGCGCACACCGTCGCGGCCAGCGGCTCACCGGCGAGCGGCAGGCCCTGAGAGGCCAGCGCCTCGTCCTCGCAGTCATAGACCTGCGCGGACACGCCCCGCGAGACGATCCATTCGTTAGCCAGCAGGTAATCAATGCGCCGGCCCGAGGTGGGTCGCGTGGCATCGGTACCATCCAGCTGCAACGCATCGATCACGGCCGCGTTGCCGGTCAGGTAGAAGAAGGGGTTGTTGACGAGGCCGCCGGTGGCCATCTCCGCCTGCACGTCTACGCCCACGGAGAAAGTCGTCGGCAGACCAGACGGGTTGGAAGTAAAGGCCGAGGGCGAAGGCGCCCGGTCGAGGATGTCGTGGTTCACGTCACCCATCAGCATGAGCCCGGTGCGCGCCGGGGTGTCCGCGGCGAGCGTGTCCATGCGGAACGACTCGATGGCCCGGCGAAACTCGTCTGAATTGCGGGTGCCACTCTTCCAGTGGGTGGCCAGCAGCCGCAGTGTGGCCCCGCCGCCCAGGTCGATCACCGCTTCCAGCAACTCGCGGGTGACGTCGTTGGCCTGGGCGTCACCCGAAATCTCGGCCGAGGACCAGGACTCGCTGAAGGTGATGGGCAAGCGCGACATCACGCCCACCCGCAGGCTGCCGTAGGTGCCCGCCTCGGTGAGTGCCGTGTAGCCGTAGCCAGCGTCGGCGGCGAGTGCCGGGAAGTTCTCGCTCGCTTCCGTATTGCCGTTGATCTCCTGCAGGGCGATGACGTCCGCATCGATGCGGTTCAGTACGGCCAGCGCGGCCTCGTACTGAGCCGTGCCCTTCGCGCCCACCGTCTCGATGTTCCAGGTGGCAATGCGGGCAGGCGCCGCCTGGGCGGCGGGCAGGACCAAAAGGGCAAGGACGGACAGCAGGATTCTGAACGCGGGCATGGCAAATCTCGGCAAAGCGGCCAGAAAGGGCCGGACTTTCCAAGACTACCAACCGAGATCGGGCAAAAAAAGGTCCAAGGTCCCGATTTCGGGCGGAACCCTGTCGTGCGAAAAGCTGGTTTTAGTCGCGAAAGGCCGGCGCGAAGCGACCATCCGGCTGTCTGACATAAATCCCGGCGGGCGTGGCACTGCCCACGACCTCGGCTGCCGTGTCCAGCCGGTAGCCCTCCGCCGGGAACCAGATGACCTCGAATTTGGAGAGCGTCCCTTTCACGCGCGCTGGCTCCCCATCCCAAAAGTCCATGGAACGTTCCACCGAGGTAGGAGTCGGCGACAGTTGAAACTGCAGGAACCTGCCCAGGAATTCATTCGGCTGATCATTGGGCAAGAACACCCAGACACGGCCGTTGCCGGCGAGCGCGCGGACTTTGCCAGCAACCTCCTCCGTGGCGTCACGCATGGGGTAAGCGCTGACGGAATGGAACAACGGACGAAGGAAAGGCGGCTCCAGCCAGGCGTAGGCAGCCAGTAGCACGACGAAGAGCGTAGCCAAGTAAGGCTGGCGAGGCTTGCCGGAGGGCGACTCCACACGCGAGCCGGTGCTCTCCGCACTCCGGTAGGACGGGGTCATGATCCAGAAGCACAGCAGGAACATGGGCAGCACCAGAACGTGCAAGTAACGCAGCAGCGATGGCAGCCCGAGTCCAAGCTCACCCCATACCGATCGGTAATTGGTCCACAACATCAGAACATAAGCCGCGAGGGTGAGGGTTAGACTGAGTCCAAGCCAGATCGCTGTTGTCCGCTGTGGGAGGGTCGGCAGGATCAGCACGATCAGGACCCAAACCACAGCCCAAGCGAAGAGAAAACCCAGCGGCGAGAGTCGATGCGGCTCGGTATACACACCGCGCAGTGCGTAGCTGAATTCGTTGTACTGCCAGGACACGGCAGAGTTGCCCAACTGCTGATTGATCACCACCTCCATGAAACGGCGATCAGTTTCAGCTGCCAGCGCAGGATCCGGATCCTCGCCCTGCCCGAGC
>JAUREI010000039.1 GCA_030827515.1 Prosthecobacter sp.
AGGCCGCCGACAAAGACTCCGGCAATGCCCCAGCGGCTGGCCCCAAACCAGCGCGCGCCGAGCGCGCCGGCGAGCATGTCGATTACATAGGACAGCACCAGCAGCAGGCCGAGCACGACAAACCCCTGCCAGCTCATGCCCTGCTCCGGCAGCAGCAGGGTGTGCACCGCACCGGCGAAGAAGATGAGGAAGGGCCCGGGCAGCAGCGGCAAGACCGAGCCGATCAGGCCGACCAGCAACAGGCATCCGGTGAGCAGCCAGATGCCGGAGGCGAGGAACGGAATGGCCTCCCACCAACCGGCGAGCGTTTCCCAAAGCGTCGTAAAAAAGTCAGTCATGATGATGAACCAGCTTGTTCGCCAGCGGCTGGCGACTGCTTCGCGCCGGCGTCAGACCGGCGCGCGGCCAGCCGAGATAGATGAGGCCGACGCAACGGTCTTCGTCGCCGAGACCGAGCCAGGCCTTGAAGGGCGGCGCATCGAGCACCGGCGGCGAGGACCAGAAGGAGGCGAGACCGGCCGCCGTCGCGCTCAGCATCAGGTTTTGCACGGCGCAGGCCACCGCCTCAACCTCCTCGATCTCGGGAATCTTGGCACCCCCGCGCCGCTCCAGAACGACGGCAACGACAAGCGGTGCCAGTCGCGGATTCGCCGCGAGCTTGTCGAACTTGTCCGCGCGAAACTCCGCCTCCGGCGTGGCATCACGATAGGCCTGCTGCAGCGCATCCCCCAGCCGCGCGCGCGCCGCGCCCTCGAAAACGTGAAAGCGCCAGGGCTCGGTCATCCCGTGCGTCGGCGCCCAGGTGGCGTTCTCGAGCAGTTCGCGCCACAGCTCCGGTGCCACGGGACGCCCGGCCTCGCAGTCCGTCGGCTTCAACGAGCGACGGGCGCGGATCAGCGCCGAGGTCTGGGACAGGCTGGGCAGGGCGTCTTGACTCATCGCGCCTTCATCGCCCGCGCCGGCGGCTTGTCAAGGCGGCGGGCGACCCGGACTTGCGCCGCCGGCCGGCCGCGCCAGCATGCCGTCATGCGCCACTGGTTGCTCAAATCCGAACCCGACGTCTTTTCCTTTGCCGACCTGAAAAAGCGCCCGCGCAAGACCGAGCCCTGGAACGGGGTGCGCAACTACCAGGTGCGCAACATGATGCGCGACGAGATGGCGGTCGGCGACCTCGGCTTCTTCTACCACTCAAGCTGCCCGCAGCCCGGCATCGCCGGCGTGGTGAAGATCGTCCGCGAGGCCTATCCCGACCCCACCCAGTTCGATCCGTCCTCGGAATACTTCGATGCCGGCAGCAAGCCTGAGGCGCCGCGCTGGCTCATGGTCGATGTGCGCTGGGAGGCGGACTTCAAGCGCTTCGTCAGCCTCGACGACCTGCGCGCCGATCCGGCCCTGGCCGACCTGCTCATCCTGCGCCGCGGCAACCGCCTTTCGATCACCGGGGTGACCGACGTGCACTGGCGGCGCATCTGCCAGCTCGGCGGCCTGTGAGGCGCGCGATCAGCGACGGAACCCCTGCAGTCGCGACTGCATTTCCTCGAGCACCGGCGCCAGTTCCATCTTCACCTTGAGCGGTGCCTCGCGCAGGAACAGCACGGGGTCCTCGGCGATCATGAAGTCGAGGAATTCGCGGTCCTGCTCGTTGAGGCGTTCCCCCTCCGCACTGCCAGCCCGCAGGTTGCGCAGGTCGCCGCGCAGGCGCCCCACCAGACGCTTGCGATCCTCCTCGGGAAGGCGCTTCATCGCGGCGCCGAGGGCTTCCAGGTGGGGTTCAATCATGCGGTTCACATACTCTTTCTGCTCATCCGTCGTCAGCGAAGCCAAAAAGCGGTCGACCAACTCCTGGCCATCCTCGCGCAGACTGCGCCGCTGGGAGGCATCGAGCCGGTCGAGGTTCGTGAGGACCCGGTGCAGATGCGTCCGGCGCTCCAGTTCCGTGGCCGTGCCACCGTCGAGCCAGGGCGTGGCTTCGAGCAGCTCGATCACCTTGCCCGGCCAGGACACGAGGTCATCGGTCTGCCGCATGACCACCGCCACCGCGCTCCAAATCAGGGCGAGCAGGGCGAGGGCAATGAGCCAGTGACGGGGAAGGCGCATGGCTTAGTGGCGACCGAAGCGGCGGCTGAGAAGACCGAGGAACTCGCCCGCCTCATCGACGCGCAGGCGGTGGGTGACAAAGAAATACACCAGGGCGGCCGCGCCGATCGTGCCTCCCAGGCCGGCGGCGCGCAGGCTGAACGAAAGGGTTTCCCAGTTCGCCAGGAAGGTCAGACGCGCGGCGAGGCAAAGTCCGCCCATGAGCAGGACGGCAACCCCGAGACGCAGCAGCGAGCGCACCAGCGGCGTGGTTTCCAGGCCGCCGGCAAACTTGCGCATGCAGAGGTAGAGGGTCGCAAAGTTCGCCGCCAGGCCGATCGCGGTCGCCCAGGCCAGGGCGGTATGATCCCAGCCGAGCACAAACACACTCGTGTAGTTGAGCACCAGGTTGAGCAGGATGACGCCGAGGCTGACCAGCATCGGGATGAAGCGACGGTCGATCGTGTAAAAGGCCGGCTGCAGCACCTTGATCGCGGAATAGAAAACCAGTCCAAAGGCATAGGCCTGCAGCGGCCCCGCCGTCATGGTGACATCGCGCGCGGTGAACTCGCCGTGCTCGAAGATGAGCGAGAGGATTTCGCGGGCGAAGATCGACAGCCCGACCGCACAGGGCAGGGTCAGAAACAGCACAAGGCGCAGGCCCTTGGCGAGCGCCCCACGGAAGGCCGGCGTCATGCCCTCGGTGGCGAGGCGCGAGAGCATCGGCAGGGTGACCGTGGCGACCGCGACGCCAAAGAGGCCGAGCGGCAACTGCTGGAGGCGCTGGGCATAGGCCAGCCAGGTGACGGCCGCCTCCTGGCCGGGCGTGAACGAGGCGAAGATGGAATTGAGCAGGACGTTCACCTGGGTGCCGCTGGCGGCAATCAGCGAGGGCCACATGAGGCGCAGCACCTCGCGCACGCCCTCGTCCTTCCAGCCGAAGTCGGGGCGGAAGCGGAAGCCGACCCGGCGCAGCGCCGGCACCTGCACGGCGAGTTGCAGCACGCCGCCGATGAGGGTGCCGGCGGCAAAGGCGGCCAGGCTGCTCTCACTAACCTTCCAACCGCTGCGAAACTCGGGATCGACCACCCAGGCAAGCGCCAGACCGCCAACGATGCAGCCGAGATTGAAGAAGGCCGAGGCCACCGCCGGAATGAAGAACACCTTCTTCGAGTTGAGCATCCCCATGATCAGCGCGGTGATCGAGACGAGGGTGATGAAGGGATACATGATCTGCGCCAGGCGCGCGCAGATCTCAAAGCTGTGCGGATTGTCCCAGCCCGGGTTGAGCAGTCGCACGAGGAGGGGGGCGAGCGCCACGCCGGCGGCGGCGACCAGCGACATGAAACAGAGCGCAAGCGTCACCATCTTGCGCCCCAGCGCCCAGGCGGCCTCGTCACCCTGGGTCTTGATCTTCTTCGAAAAGGTCGTGACAAAGGCGGTCGACAGCGCTCCCTCGGCAAAGAGGTCGCGCAGCATGTTCGGCGTGCGAAAGGCCGCGGTGAAAATGCCGGCAAAGGTCGAGCCGAACAGGCCGCCCAACAACTGGTCGCGCACCAGGCCGAGCACGCGGCTGCACAGGATGGCGATGGAAACCACGCCCGTGCTGCGGGCGTGCGAACCGCGGTCCTGTGTTGCCTCGGCCATGCGCGTCAGTGCTTCACCGCCGCCCGGCGCAGCTTGTCCATCATCGCCACGCCCATGCCATGCTCATGCATGGGTTCGGCGATGATTTCGTCGACACCGAGCCTGTCGAGCTCGCGCAGGACAAAGAAAAAGCGCACCGCCGCCTCGGGCAGCTTGCCGCTGCCGGGACTGAGCACTTGCACATGCGCCCAGTCCGTCAGGCCGATGTAACCGTCCTTTTCCTCGCCGCGAAAACTCATCAGGGCGTAGCGCTTGCCCGGTTCGGGCAGGAAGTCGGAAGGTTTCGACAGCAGCCGCAGCGGCGTGCGCGGCGCGTAGTGCGAGGCGAGCTGGCCTGGCGCCTCGGTGGCCTCGTCAACGACACTGCGGGTCACGCGCTGGACGCGGCCATAGACCTTCAGGTCCTCGATCGTGATCGGACCCGGGCGCAGAACGGTGAGCAGGTTTTTGGGCGTGGCGGCCTCGATCTTGAGGATGGTCGATTCCAGACCGTGCATGCAGGCGCCGCCGTCGACGACCAGCGGGATGCGGCCGTCCAACTCGGCCACGACGGCACCGGCGGAGGTCGGACTGATCGAGCCGAAGCGATTGGCGCTCGGTGCCGCCAGCGGGCGGCCAAAGGCCTGAACGACGCGCTTAAACACCGGGTGGGCGCTGACCCGCACCGCCACGGTCGGCAGGCCGGCCGTGACCAGATCGGGCACGCAGGGCTTCTTGGGCAGGATGAGTGTCAGCGGGCCGGGCCAGAAACGCTCAATGAGCTGGATGACCGCCTTCTGGATCTCCGGCGGCACGTCGGCGACCGTGTCGAGCAGTTTTTTGTCGGGCAGATGGACGATGAGCGGGTCAAAGGTCGGCCGTTCCTTGGCCTCGAAAATCTTCGCCACCGCGGCCGGATTGAGTGCGTCGGCCGCCAGGCCGTAAACCGTCTCGGTGGGCAGCGCCACTACCTCGCCGAGCTGGAGCAGGCGCACGGCCTCGGCCACGGCTTGGTGCAGCTGCGGCGGCGGATCGGTCGGCAAAACGGTGGTGGTCATTGGCGTCCATGCTTGCGCCAGATTCACCTCCTTTGCAAGGCCGGCGCCGGCTGCGGCTTCATCGACCCCATGAAGGCTTTTCATGGCTTCGGGGCCGGCCGACCCGCATCGCCAGTTGCCAGCGGCCGGTCGGCGGTCTAATCTCCACCCCGCTCGTTCCGGGCGGCCCTCCCGTCCCGCACCATGCCCGATCTGGAAAATCCCTTTGAAGAAACCCTCCTGCGCCGCAACCGCGCGGAGCCCTGCACCGTGGTCATTTTTGGCGCCACCGGCGACCTGACCCACCGCAAACTGATCCCGGCGCTCTACAACATCGCCGCCTGCGGCGACCTGCCGCCGCAGTTCAAGGTGGTCGGCTTCGCGCGCCGCGATAAGAGCGACGACGTCTTCCGCACCGAGCTCGAGACCGGGAACCGCAAGAACAGCCGCCAGGGCCACAATGACGAGTTGTGGGAGAATTTCAGCCATAGCATCCACTACCACCGCAGCGAGTTCGAGGACCTCGAGGGTTACCGCGCGCTCGGCCGCCTGCTCGACCAATTCGACGAGGAGCGCGGCACGCCCGCCAACCGCCTGTTCTACCTGGCCTCCGCCCCCGAATACTTCAAGCCCATCCTCGAACTGATCCGCGAGGCCGGTCTCAACCGCGGCTCCGGCGACAAGTGGGCGCGCGTCGTCTGCGAAAAACCCTTCGGCAAGGACCTGCAGAGCGCCCGCACCCTCAACGAGGTCGTCGCCGGCACCTTCGAGGAAAAGGACACTTACCGCATCGACCACTACCTCGGCAAGGAGACCGCGCAGAACATCATGGTGCTGCGCTTCGCCAACGCCCTGTTCGAGCCGAACTGGAACAGCCGCTACATCGACCACGTGCAGATCACCTGCGCCGAAAACCTCGGCATGGAAGGCGGCCGCGGCGGCTACTACGACACCGCCGGCGCCCTGCGCGACATGGTGCAGAACCACCTCTTCCAGCTGCTGACCCTGGTCGCCATGGAACCGCCGACAGACCTCAGCGCCGACAGCGTGCGCGATGAAAAGGTCAAGGTCATCCGCGCCCTGCGCCCGCTCGTCGGCCCGGAGGCCGTCGGTGCCAATGTCATCCGCGCCCAATACACCGCCGGCAGCGTCGATGGCGTGCCGCGCGTCGGCTACCGCCAGGAGGACCGCGTCAATCCCGAGTCCAAGACCGAGGCCTACGTCGCCCTGCGGCTCTTCGTCGACACCTGGCGCTGGCAGGGCGTGCCCTTCTACATCCGCGTCGGCAAGCAACTGCCGAAGAAGGCCACCGAGATCAGCGTGCACTTCAAGAAGCCGCCGCAGGTTCCCTTCGCCACCGCCCAACTGCCCGGCAGCAGCGAGAACACTCTCGTCATCCGCATCCAGCCCGACGAGGGCATCGCCCTGCGCATCCTCTGCAAGCAGCCCGGCCAGGCCCTGTCGATGCAGCAGGTGAAGATGGACTTCCGCTACAGCAGCAGCTTCGGCAAGGCCAGCCCCGAGGCCTATGAGCGACTCCTGCTCGACGCCATGGCCGGCGATGCCACCCTGTTCGCCCGTCGCGACGAGGTCGAGAACGCCTGGAAATTCATCGACGAACTCGAGCACGCCTGGCACAAGACCGACACCCCGCCGCCGATGTGCGAGTATCCCGCCGGCAGCTGGGGTCCAAAGGAAGCCGACGAACTGCTGGCCCAGGACGGCCGCGTCTGGCGTCTGCTCTGAGGCGGCCTGTCCCTGAACGGTTACGGCTTCGGAGCTGCCGCCCCGGCCGACTCCACGGCCAGCAGTGCCTCGGCAAAACGGCGTCCGATCACCAGCGTGCCCGGGGCCGTGAAATGGGTGTGCGAAGGCGGCAGGGTCTCCGCACCGGCCGTGTCCACGTAGCGGCAGCGCGACAGTTCCCTGGCGACCTGCTTCTGCGCCTCAATCACCACGGGCATGTGCGGGTTCTTGCCGTTGCCAAAGCGAGTGTTGACCGCCAGCAGCAGGATCAGATCCGGTGCCTGCAAGTCGGTGCGAAGACGCTGCAGCATGGCGGTCAGGTTGGCCGCATAGGCGGGTGCATGCTGGGGATGGGCATCGCTCTCGCCCTGCACCCAGACCAGCGCGCGCGGCCGCAGGGTCACCCCGCGGGCGGTCGCGGCGGCGGTGGCCAACCGGATTTCCTCAATCATCGCCCGGTAACAGGCATCGGCCCGGCCTGGCTGGCCAACGTTCCAGTCGCCGGCCACCGAGGTGCCGCTGAAGGCCGTCTTGATGACGGCGAGCGGTCGGTTCTGCTGCGCTCGGAGCGCGCGTACCAGGCCCATCTCGGGGCCGAAGCCCCCCTTCATCGACTTGTTGAAGTTGCCATACTGCCGGCCGGTCGTCTTGGCGGCTTCGCCCTCCATCGACGGCGTTCGGGGCTGGAACTGCAACGAAGTCCACTGGCGCCCGCTCGTGCCGTCGAAGGCATCCGGCGGCGGATCGCCGACACGCCACCAAAACAAGGTTTCTGCGTCGTTCGGATCCACCGGAAGTTCCGCCTCGTTGGCGTCAAAGCCGACTGCATTCGACTGCCCGGCGACCAGAAGGAGATCGCGGTTTTCAGCGGAGGAAGAAAGGCCCTGCAGGAGCAGGACTGCACTCAAACAGAGGAATCGAATCATGCAAACCTACCGAAATACCCCCTCCGGCAGTTGGGGGCCAGCCTTTCCTGACTGGAATCCTCAAGAATTCTCCGCCTGCGCTGCGCCCGTCCAACTTTTAGGGGGACGCTCCAGCCCCCCTCAGAAAACCCTTGGTTTTCCGGCGGGACCGTGAAAGCCTGCGCGCTGCATGTCCTCCCCTTCTCCTGATGCGCGCGCCCGGATCGGTCTGTTGCTCGGTTCCCTGAGCTTGTTGAGCGCCTTTCTGCTCTTTCAGGTGCAGCCAGTGATCAGCAAGTTCATCCTGCCCTGGTTCGGCGGCAGTCCGGGGGTGTGGACGACCTGCATGGTGTTCTTCCAGGCCCTGCTCTTCGCCGGGTATGCCTACGCCCACCTGCTGACCCGGCTGGCACCGCGCACGCAGATGATCGTCCACGGCATCCTGCTGCTCGGCGCGGCGGCCTGCCTGCCGATCGCTCCCGACGCCTCCTGGAAACCGGCCGGCGGCGAGGATCCCTCGGGGCGCATCCTGCTGCTGCTGCTGGGCACGGTCGGCCTGCCCTACTTCGTGCTCTCCAGCACCAGCCCGCTTGCCCAGGTCTGGTTCACCCGCGCCGTGCCCGGCGGCCTGCCGTGGCGACTCTACGCGCTCTCCAACATCGGTTCGCTGGTCGCCCTGCTCAGCTACCCCTTCCTCATCGAACCGCGACTGGAGGTCATCACCCAGACCTGGATCTGGTCGGCCGCCTTTGTCCTTTTCGCCGCCCTGTCCTTTGTACTCGCGCGGTGCAACGGCCGCATCCCCGACGCGGTCGCCGCCGAATCCACCGACGCCGCCACAGACGAGGCCGCGAAACCTGCCCCCGGCCGACTGCGGCGCTGGGGTCGCCTGCTCTGGGAGCAACTCGGTCAGCGCCTGCTCTGGCTGCTGCTGCCGGCGGTGGCCAGCGTCCTGCTGCTCGCCGCCACCAACCACGTCTGCCAGGACGTCGCCGTGGTGCCTTTCATGTGGGTCGTGCCGCTGAGCCTCTACCTGCTGACCTTCATTCTCTGCTTTGAACACGAGCGCTGGTATGTGCGCCCGCTCTGGGCCCTGCTGGCACTGGTGGCACTCGCCGCTGCCGCCGGTTACGACCACCTGCCCGACACCTGGACCTGGACGCCGCTGCGCGAACTCGGCTGGAACGCGGCGGTGAAGGCCTGGACCGTCAGCCTGCCCTTTGACGACTGGCAGAACTACCGGGTCGAGCTCTTTGTCAGCTTCGGCGCGATGTTTCTCGCCTGCATGGTCTGCCATGGTGAACTCGCCCGCCTCAAGCCCGAGCCGGCGCGGCTGACCGAGTTTTACCTCTTCATGTCCGCCGGCGGAGCCCTGGGCGGGTTGCTGGTCAGCCTGGCGGCACCGCGCGTCTTCGACACCTATCTGGAATGGCCGCTGGGCCTGCTCGTCGGACTCGGCATCGCCTGCCTGGCCTTTGCCGTCGCCTTCCTCGCCCTGCGCCGCAAGTGGCTCTCCCTGCCGCTGGCGCTCGCCGTGCTGGCGGGCGGTGGCTGGGTCATCCACGCACTCTCCGGGACCATCCTCAGCGTGGAACCGCGGGTCGAACGCGTGCGCAATTTCTACGGCACGCTCTATGTCGACAAGGACTACGACACCGGTTTGGAGAACGACTATGTGACCCTTGTGCACGGCGGCATCGTCCACGGCATGCAGAACCTGGGCGCCTCCTACCGCGAGGAACCGGTCACCTACTACGGCCATCACACCGGCATCGGCCGCGCGCTCGACAGCATCCGCACCAAGGACGGCGCCCGCGTCGGCATCGTCGGCCTCGGCTCCGGCACCGCCGCCTGCTATGCCCGCGGCGGCCAGCACTGGCGCTTTTATGAGATCAATCCGGAGATCGTCCGTCTCGCGAAAAAGCACTTCACCTACCTGGCCGACGCCCGGGCGCGCGGCGCCCAGGTCAGTGTTCACATCGGCGACGCCCGGCTCACCCTTGAGCGCGAGCCTGAGCAGAAGTTCGATGTCCTGCTGCTCGACGCCTTCAGCGGTGACGCCATCCCAATGCACCTGCTGACACGCGAGGCCTTTGAGATCTACCACCGTCACCTCGCGCCCGACGGCATCCTCGTCGTCCATGTCACCAACACCTACCTGACGCTGGCGCCGGTCGTTTATCGGCAGGCCGAGGCGATGGGCTGGAAATGGACGCGCATCCTCACCGAGGCCGAGGGCGACCACGACAGCACCGACTACGTCATGGTGACCAACAACGCCACCTTCCTCGCCGACACGCCGGCCGACGCGCCTGAAGATCCCGAACCGGACGACGTGCCGCTGTGGACCGACCGCTACCACAACCTTTTCCAGATCCTGATCAAAGAATGACCACCATGAAGATCCTTGCCACGCTCCTGCTGCTCACCGGCCTCCTGACCGCCGACGATGCCCCCGCGCCGATGCCGCTCTGGCCGGACGGCGCGCCCGGCTCGGAAAAGCGCGCCGGCGAACCGGAAAAGCTCGAGGGTGAAAACGTCAGCAACGTTCACAACCCGAGCCTGACCCCCTACCTGCCCGAGCCCGGCAAAGCCACCGGCACGGCGGTCATCCTCTGTCCCGGTGGCGGTCACCGCAAGCTCTGCCTCGGTCATGAGGGCGGCGCGCTCGCCGAATGGTTCCGCGATCGAGGCATTGCCGCCTTCGTGCTGAAATACCGGCTGGCCCGCGAACCCGACAGCACCTACACAATCCAGGATCATGCCATGGCCGACACGCGTCGCGCCATGCGACTCGTGCGCAGTCGCGCCGCCGAGTGGCAGATCCGGCCGGACCGCATCGGCATTCTCGGTTTCTCCGCCGGCGGTGAACTCGCCGCCTTTGCCGCCATGGACAGCGATGCCGGCAAGCCGGACGCCGCCGACCCGATTGAGCGGGCCGGTTGCCGCCCGGATTTCCAGGCGCTCATCTACCCGGGTACCTCGCACCTTTTTGAGGCGCGCAAGGGCATGCCGCCGGTCTTCATCGCCTGCGGTTACGGCGACCGCCCCGACATCGCCGAGGGCATGGCGGGTCTGTATCTGAAATACAAGGCCGCCGGCGTGAAGGCGGAGCTGCACATCTACAGCGAGGCCGGTCACGGTTTTGGCTATCGCCCCGGCAAGACCGGGGCGGCCGCCAAGTGGCCCGAGCGTTTCACGGAATGGCTGTCCGACAGCAGCCTGTTGCAATAGTGGACGCCGCCGCTTCGTGTCATGGCCTGCCATGATCCGAAGCCTCTGCTGCCTCCTCCTGCTCGCCAGCCCCGCGCTGGCGGACGTCCGCCTGCCCGCCCTGTTTTCCGATCACCTCGTCCTGCAGGCCGGGGTCAATCTGCCAGTCTGGGGCTGGGCCGATCCCGGTGAGGAAGTGACCCTGTCGCTCGCCGGTCAAAACGTCGTGGCGCGCACCGGCGCCGAGGGTCGCTGGCAAACCAACTTCCCGCCAATGAAGGCGCAGGCGGAACCGCTCACCCTGACGGTCGAGGGCAAGAACAAGCTTGTCGTGCAGGATGTTCTGGTCGGCGAAGTCTGGCTTGCCTCGGGCCAGTCGAACATGGCCTTTGCCCTGAAGAGCAGCCGCGACGCGGAAAGCGCCATCGCCGCCGCCGACCAGCCGAAGATCCGGTTGTTCACCGTCCCGGGCCGGACGGCGCAGACACCGCTGGCCGAAGGCGAAGGCAAGTGGGTGGTCGCGACCCCCGTGAGCGCACCGGACTTTTCCGCAGTGGCCTGGTTCTTCGGCAGCGAACTGCACCGTCGCCTCGGCGCTCCGGTTGGCCTGATCGACGCCTCCTGGGGCGGCACCGACATCGCCGCCTGGACGAGTGAACCCGTCCAGCGCGAGGTGCCGGCCCTGCAGGCGCAGATCGAGATCTGGAACCGCAAGGCGGCGAGCTTTGACGAGGCCGCAGCGAAGGCGGTCCACGCCAAGCGCGTCGCAGCCTGGAAGGAACAGGTCGCCAAGGCGAAGGCGGCGGGCAAAACCGCCCCGAGGGGCCCCCGCCCCGAGCTGCATCCCGACCGCGACCCCAATCGTCCGGCCAATCTGTTCAACGGCATGATCGCCCAGCTCGTTCCCTACGCCCTGCGCGGCGTCATCTGGTATCAGGGCGAGCACAACTGCGCCAACGTCGAGAAGGCCAGCCTGTATGCGACCCAGCTGCCACTGCTCGTGAAGGACTGGCGCGCGCAGTGGGATCGCGACCTCGCTTTTGCCTGGGTGCAACTGCCGAACTTCGAACAGACCTCGCCGCGCCCGCTGGTGCGCGAGGCCATGCTGAAGAGCCTGAGCCTGCCGAACACCGGCATGGCGGTGACGATCGATGTCGGCGAAGCCAACGACAACCATCCCAAGGACAAGAAGACGGTCGGCGAACGCCTGGCGCTTTGGGCTCAGGCCCGGGTCTATGGCCGTGATCTGCCGGCCTGGTCCGGCCCCCTGCCCGCCGGTCATGAGATCCGCGGCGGCGAGGTCGTGCTGAAGTTCGAGCATGCCCGGGGACTGGCCGCGCGCGATGGCGCTGCCCTGCGCGGTTTTGTCATCGCCGGGGCCGACCAGCAGTGGCTTCCCGCGCAGGCGCGGCTCGAAGGCGAGACGGTGATCGTCTCGCATCCGAAGATCACCGCGCCAGTGGCGGTGCGCTATGCCTGGGCGGCCAATCCCGACGCCAACCTCGTCAACGGCGCCGGCCTGCCGGCCTCGCCCTTCCGCACCGACGAATGGCCCATCACCGCTCCCTGAGCGAAATCAAGGCGCCAGCGGTCGCACCTCGCCATTGCTGCGGATGCGCTGCAGTTCGGCGCGCAGTTCGGCGACCTTGTCCGGCAGCTCGGCGAAGCGATTGCGCTTCTGGCCGGGATCCTCGCGCAGGTGGTAGAGTTCACCGGGCTGATCGTTTTTCGTGTAGCCATTCGCTTCGTCAAACCAGGCCGGCACCTTGCTGACACCGCCCGTGGGAGCGTCGATCAGCACCCAGTCGCCCTGGCGCACGGCATAGCTGTTGGCATTCGTGTTGTGCACCAGGCTGGCGCGCGCGCTGGTCTCGCCACCGCGCAGCAGGGCGAGCTGATCGTGACTGTCCTCGGCCGAGCCGGCCGGGATCTCCGCGCCGACCGCGGTCGCGATCGTGGCAAACAGATCGATCTGGCTGATCAGGGCATCGCTGACCCGACCGGCCGGCACCACGCCCGGCCAACGCACCACAAACGGCACGCGGTGACCGCCCTCCCAGAGATCCCGTTTCACGCCGCGAAAAGGCCCGGAGCTGCGATGCCCGAAGGCGCGCACGCGCTCATAGGCATAGTGTTCGGCGCCATTGTCGGCACTGAAGATGACCAGGGTGTTGTCGGCCTCGCCGATCTCCTCAAGCGCGCGAAGGATGCGCCCGGCGGCGGCATCGGTCTGGGTCATGAAATCGCCAAAGCCACCGGCCTTGGAGGTGCCGGTGAATTCCGCCGAAGGCACGATCGGCGCGTGCGGCGAGTTGAAGGGTGCATAGAGGAAAAACGGCCCCTCGCGCCCGCGCTGCGCCCGCACCCATTCCTCGGCGCGCTCAGCGAGGCGCGGCACGACCGCGTAAAAATCCCAGCCGGCCACCATCGGACCCGGCCTTGCCTCCCAGGAACCCTCCGCGGTCTTCGGCGTGATGTTCAGCGGCTCGGTCGGCGGCGTCTGGATGCGGTCGTTCTCGATCCAGGCGTAGGGCGGAAAGTTCGGCACGTCATCGCCGAAGTAGAAATCGAAGCCGTGGGAGAGCGGTCCTCCAGGAAGGGTTTTCGACCAGTCGAAATCGCCGGGGGCATAGACCTTGTTGCGCTTCTTGCCATCGGTCGCCGGCTGCGCGCCCGGGTGACGAATGGCCTCCCAGTCCCAGCCGAGGTGCCACTTGCCAACGCAGGCGGTTCGGTAGCCCTTGTCCTTGAGCAGCTCCGCCAGGGTCAGGCGCTGGGCGTCGAGGATGGGCGGGTCGAAGGAATTGACGATGCCATGGAACTTGCGCCAGTGGTAGCGACCGTGCAGCAGGGCGTAGCGGCTCGGCGTGCAGACTCCCGAGGAGCTGTGCGCGTTGGTAAAGCGCGTGCCTTCAGCGGCAAGGCGGTCGAGATTCGGTGTCGGAATTTTCGAGTCCGGGTTTTGCGCCCCGAGGTCGCCCCAACCCATGTCATCGGCATAGAGAATGACGAC
Organism: Prosthecobacter sp.; assembly: GCA_030827515.1. Classification (GTDB taxonomy): domain Bacteria; phylum Verrucomicrobiota; class Verrucomicrobiia; order Verrucomicrobiales; family Verrucomicrobiaceae; genus Prosthecobacter. The sequence goes on from JAUREI010000039.1 coordinate 13,617, forward strand.
GTTCGGCAGCGGCTTGGTGGCGGCGGTTGCGGCGGTGGCCAGCAGGGCCAGAAGGAGGAGAGGTTTCATGGTGGAAAAAATCAGTCGGCGCGCTTCAGGACCCGATGCAGCACCTCGCCGTGGTCATCGCGGAATGTGAGGTCGAGCTTGGCGCGTCCCTCGGTGCCGGTGCTGACGCGCACATGCAGGAAACCACCGGTGGGTTTCGGGTAGAGATAGGGCTGGCGGATCAGTCCCTCGGGATCCGTGGTGTTCTTGCCCCCGGGCTTCTCGCCGCGAATGGCGTTTTCATCATTGAGTGCGCCAACCGAGAACTCCTCGACGCCGAGCGGGTGGATGCTGTGATACTGCCAGTGGCGGTCGCCGCAGAAGGTGAGGACGTTGGTGAGTCCCTCCGAGCGCAGCCAGGCGAAGAAGTCGTCGGCTTCATGGCGGTAGCCCCGCAGGTTGGCATGGTTGTCGTTCTTGCTGTTGCGATCCGGCCCAACCATCGGCGTCGGCGTGATGAGGATTTTCCACGGTGCATCGCTGGCCTTGAGCGTGCGCTGCAGCCAGGCGCGCTGCTCGCGCCCCCAGAGGGTCTTGTCCGGGCCGTCGGGCATGGCGTTGGGCGAGCGATGGTCACGGCCTTCGAGGAACCAGAGCTGGACGTGACGATGGATGCGGTGGGTGCGATAGGAGGGCGAGTTGAGATCGCCGGCCGGCAACACGGGCATCTGCTCGCGGAACAGGCCGATGCCGGTGACGGCGTCCGGCGCGCGCGTGCCGCCGAGGTCGGCGTCGTTGAAGCGAAAGTCGTGGTCGTCCTTCGACCAGAAGGCGGGCGTGGCCGAGAAAAACTCGACGAGCCGCGGGAAGCGGAACTGCTCGTGCCACTTGCGGCGCAGTTCCGGCAGCGTCTTCGCCGCGGTCGGCGCCGGGTGGTCGTAATAGACGATGTCGCCGGTGCCGATGAAGAAGTCGGGCTGCAGGGCCGCGAGGGCGGCGAAGGAGGGATAGCCGAGGCGCTTGTCCTCCCCGGTGGCGGTGACCGGGCCGCCGCCGTTGGCCTTGCCGTGCATGAAGGCGTGGTAGTTCATGCAACTGCCCATCGCGAAGGTCAGCGGCGCGTCCGACCCGACACCGGGCAGGGTCTTGAAACGGCCGGTGCGCAGCGGTTGTGCCGAAGCCTCGTCAGCCCCGGCGAGCACGCGGTAATGGTAGGTCGTGGCCGGCTGCAGGCCCTCGACCCGCGCCCGCACGAGGAAATCGCCACCCGCCTCCGCCTTCAGCCAGCCGGTGCGTTGTGCCCCGGCAAAGGCGGCATCGGTGCCATACTCGAAGCAGGCAACCCCGGCGGCACCGGGCACGTCGCCCTCCGCGTCCAGGGTCGGCCCCGGGATCGCCGTGAGGCGGGTTTGCAGCAGCACGGTCCCGGTCGTCACCTCGCCGGCAAAAAGTCCCTGGGCGGCATGGACTTGCGCGTTCGCAGCGGCGGGCAGGGCGAGCAGCAGGAGGACGGCAAGGCGGGCGTGCATCTCCGGTCAACGGTGCCCGGGGCCCGACCTTGCGTCTTGGATTCCGCCTTGCCCTTGCCACGGCTTTTTGGCATGCATCGCTCATGCCGATGCCTCCGCCCCCCGATCCCGCCGAACTGCCCGCCCTGGCGCTTGCCACGATGAAGTCGGCGAAGTTTCCCGTGCTGGCCACCGTCGACGACGGCCAGCCGCGCGTGCGCCCCGTCTCGCCGGTGCGCACGGACGGTTTCACGGTCTATGTGGCCAACCTGCGCCGCTACGGCAAGACGGCCGAACTGGCGGCCAATCCGCGCGCGGAACTGTGTTACGTCGACGACGGCCACAACCAGGTGCGCATCACCGCGACCGCCGAGGTGCTGGAGGATCCGGTGCTGCGCCGCGAGATCTGGGACGCCAATCCCCTGCTGCGCGCCTACCTGCGCGACATCGACAATCCCGAGCTGATCGTGTACCGCTTCGTGCCGCAGCGCGTGCGCTACATGAAGGAGTGGGCACTCGAATACCACGAAGTGCCGATCACTTGAGTTCACGCAGGCGTCCGCCGGTGCGGCGCACGAGCCGTTCCCAGGCGTCCTTGTCCTCCTCGCGCATCTGGAAGCCGATGAAATGCACGGGCACCTTGGGGGTGCGACCGCGCTGCAGTTCCTTCAGTTTGGCCTCAAATTCCTCGTGCGGAATGCGCCGGTCGCTGGGGTAGGTCTGCCAGAAACCGCCGTCGGAAATCAGGAAGATGACATCGGGATCGAGGGCAAAGGCGGCGTCGAGCACGCAGACGAGTCCATTCGGTTCCGGGCTGATCACGCCGCGACCGCCGCGCGGCATCTGCCCGCTCTCGCTCCATTCCGTTTCCAGCCAGTCGCGGGCCTGGGTGCGCGCAGCCGGCGTGACTGCCGCCAGTTCCGGCAGGAAGGGCTTGTAGTTGCGCACGAACTGGATCAGGCCGAAGCGAGCACCGGCCGGCAGGCTGTCGATGAGCTTGAGCGTCTCCGCCTTGATGCGGTCGAGCGGCATGCCGCTGGCGGCGGCCTTGTTGACGACGCTGCCGGAGACATCAAAAAGCAGGACCAGCCGGCGGCCTTCGGCCTTGAGACCGAGGAAGCTGAAGGCGGCGGTTTTGCCGGTGCCACCGACGCCGTTGAGACCGCTGCCTAGGCCGGTCCCGAGACCGGCGCTGCCGGTGAGGGTGGCAAGCTGGTCGCTGACGAGCTCGGCCGGATCCAGCGGCAGCATCTTTTGCGCATCGAGGCGCGGCAGGTCCGGCAGATCGATCAGCGCGGGCCGGGTGCTGAGGATCTTGTCCTGCAGCACCGGCTTCGGTGCCGCCGCCTCGTGCTCGGCGAGGCTCATGCGGTGCTCGCGGGTTTCCGCCAGCGGGATCTTGAGGGTTTCGCGCAGTTCAAACACCGCCTCCGGCTTGGCAAAACGCCGCGCCACGACCCAGAGCCCAAAGAGGGCCAGTCCACCGAGATGCAGGGCGAGACTGGCAAGCAGGATCGTCACCACGACACCGCGCCGGCCGCCACGCGTCGGCGGCAGGACGGGGGCGGCCGGTGCCTCAAGGGCCGGCATCATGGGTCGCCCGCCTCCCCGCCGGGATCGTCAAAGGTGACACCGCGAATGCCGGCGCGAGCACAGGCATTGAGGACATCGATCAGGCGTTGGTGGCGCGCGGCGTCGTCGGGAGCGAGGGTGACCAGCAGTTCGCTGCCGGCGAGTCGTGCCGCTTCCTGCAGGCGAAACAGGCGTCGATGGAGGTCGTCCAACACCGTGTCGGCGGCCTCGGCGACCGCTTCCTCGTTGAGGTGCAGGCTGCCGTCCGCCCGGATGACCAGAGTGTGTTCATCCGGCACATCAAGCGGCTCCTCCTGCGCCGCCGCCCCGGGCAAGCCGATGGGGATGTCGGCCTCGGGCTTGAGCGGCCGCGCGCTGACCATGAAGAACACGAGCAGCAGGAAGACCATGTCAATCATCGGTCCCATGGGCACTTCGACGGCGGGCGCGGTCTGTCGGCGACGACGTTTCATGGCGGACGGGTGCCGAAGATGACGCTGATCGCACCGGCCTCGCCGGCCAGTTTCATGAACTCGCGAATGCGCTTGCCCGGCGTCTCCTTGTCGGCCCGCAGGTAGATCTTCAGCGGCGGACTGGCACGAAAGCGGGCGCGAAGATGGTCGCGCATCTGCTCGTCGCTGAGCGGGCGGTCGCCGACATGCAGCACGCCCCGGGGATCGAGATTGATGATGTCGCGGTTCGACAGGTCCTCGGGCCTCACCGCGCTGGCGGCGAGCGGCAGGGTGATTTCCATCTTCTTCTGCTCCTTGCTCAGCTTCGAGGTGACCATGAAGAAGATGAGCAGCAGGAAGGTGAGATCGATCATCGGGGTGATGTTGAACCCCACTTCGTCAGTCTGGAGACGGCGCCGTCGCATGGCGGCGCCATCCTCGCCGGGCAGCCGGAAAATTCCAAGTTATATTTCGTAGAAAAATTACTTGCCCGGGGGCTCTGCCGGCGGCGCTTCGACCCGCAGCCAGTGCACGGTTTCCATGCCCGAGGCGAGCTCGCGGGCGCGGATCTCCCAGGTGCCGGGAGTTTCATTGGGGGCGAGGTCCAGAGCCAGCGTGAGCCGACCGTTTTCGACGCCGTAATGGCCGCTGCCCTCGGCGCTGGCGCCGCCGGCGTCGCGAATGCGGACCTCGACCGGCACCACCCCGCTGAAGGGGGCCTCGCCGGTGGTGGTGAGGTGCAGGGTCACCTCGGCGCGCTGGCCGAGGGTGACCGAGGCCGGTGCTGCGACTTGCAGTTGCAGCAGGGGCTTGGGTGAAATCAGATACAGGCGTCCATCGCAGGGACCAAGTTCACAGGTCCAACTCACGCCGCCCGACGCTTCATGGCGCGGGATGACCTGGCGCGATCGGGTCAGGTCATAGAGATGGATGCCATCGCGGCCGAGGCGGAGCGTGGTCTCGGTCGGCAGGCCGTTTTCCAGCACCAGGCCGTGCTGACCGACATAACTCCCCGCCTCGCGGCGATCGTTGACGAGAAAGAGGTAGTGACTGTCCCCCGCTCGGCGCGTGCGCAGAATGACCTCCGGGCTGTCGGCGGTGACCGCGGGCTGGAGGCCGAGTTCCGGCAGACGGACCGCCAGGGTCGCGGCCATCTCCAGCACCTTGGCCTTGTCCTGGGCGGCATTCTTGACCCGGCGAAAACTCGGCACAACGACATCCGCCTTCAGCGCCGGGCAGAGCAACTCATCCGCAAGGATGCGACCGCCGCGCGCCTGCCAGGCGCGGATCTTGTCGACGACCGACCGGCTCAGCACATCGCACTCGGGCATGACCAGCAGCTTGCGGCCGCTGAGGCCGTCCTTGATCAGGGTCTCCTCGAAGATGACGTCGGCCGGCGCGTGCGCGTGCTGCAGGGCGAGCCAGAGGTCGGCCGACCAGGTGGCGTTGTAGCCATGGCCGCCGCGGCGGGCGAAGACCTGGGAGGTGAAGCTTTCCAGGAAGGCGATCTCGCGACGTTCGTCCGGGATTTTCAGCAGGGCGGGCCCGAGCGGTTCCACCACCTCGCGGACGAGTTCGCGCAGCACGTGCCGGGTGTCCGGATTCGTGAAGCGATAGCCGCTGCCGCTGTTCGCCGTGGGCACGAGCGACTGCCAGCCGTGATACATGAGGCCCTGCACCGGCCGCGCGATCTTGGTCCAGAAAGCCTCGCGCAGGTGCATCGGCGCAATCGTGATGTAGGCGGCTTCAGGGTCGTGATCCTCCCAAGCCACCGGGTTTTCCGGCCGGGTCTTGCCTATCGGAGCAGTCTGGCTGCGATACCAGATGAGCTGGGTCATCTTCATCACCTTCTGGCGACGCCCCGAGGCCGCGCTCATGGCAAAGAGCTGATCGGTGGCGAGACCGATGCGCTGCGGATCGGGGTAAGTGTAGGTCCAGTGCGAGAGAACATCGACCGTGCCGCCCGCGCCGCTGATCGAGGGCTGGCGCACCGCCGGGTCGAAGAAGGTCCACTGCCGGCTGCCGGCCGACTTGACGCCCTTGTGCAGGGCGCTGTGCAGCGCATTCCAGCCGTCGCCCACGGTCCAGAACCAGCGGTAGTATTTCAGGATCGGGTGATCGTCGGGCACGACACGGTCGGCGGGAAAGTCCGCCAGCTTCGTCCAGTCGACACCGGTGCGCAGGTCGACCTCGGGCGGGATGTCGGTGCCGGCGAAGGCGCGGTAGTTGGCCACGTCGACCGGGTTGAAGGAGGGGCGTGACGCGTCGCGCACCTCCGTGTCGACGAGCACCGTGGTGAAGGCGGGATGGCTGCCGTAGGTTCGCGCCAGACTGCGGCCGACGTTCTCGAAGAAGGGCGGGAACTCCGGCAGCGAGGCGCAGATGTCGTGACGCGGGAAGACCTTGCCGTCGCGACCGATGCGATGGAATTCAGGCTGAGACTCAAACAGGCGCGAGGGCGCCACGCTGGCGACCACGCCGAGTCCGGCGGCGAGGGCCTCGTCGAGAACGCCGCGCTGGCGGGCAATGAAATCGGCATCGCCCGGCGGCACGTCCTTCTTCTGCTTCCAGATCTCGCCGAGTTGGGTGCCCAGGCCGATGAAATGGGTGAAACCCAGCTCCTTGAGGCGCGGAATTTCCTCGCCATTCGCCCCCCACATGACGACCGGCATGCGCCCGTCCGGCAGACGGGCGACGAGGCGGAATTCGCGCTCCCGCTGGCTGACCGCACCGGCGGCCTTCAGGCTGGCGCGCAGCGGGTAGGTCCCGACCTTGTACGCCGTGTTGAGCGTGTAGCGCGCCGCATGGGCGGCACCGGATTTCAGGTCGGGCAGCAGGAAGGTTTCCGTCCGGCCGCCGAATTCCACCTGCAACTGCGCCCCCTGCAGCGTCTCGCGCCGCAGGTTGGTGCAGAGAATCGTCACCGCCTCGGCGCGCTCCATGCGCTGCCAGACGCTGCGCGACGATTCAATCGCCAGTTCCACCGGCTCGAACTTGAGGGCACCGTCGCAGAGACGAATCTCGTCGAGCAGACCGGGGAAGCCGGCATAGCTGCTGCCGCCGCGGTCGCCGAGGAAGAGACCGCGCCGGCCGGGCACCACCGGACCGAGACCGGGCTTGTGGACGCGACTGAGCGTCGAGCCGTCGCGGAAAAAGGTGACCGTGCCGGCGGCATCATAGCTGAAGGCGAGGTGATGCCATTCGCCGGGCGGCAACCGCAACGGCTCGGAATGGAACGACTCGGAGTGGCTGCCGAACCCGAGTGTGACCAGCATCCGGCGCAGGCCGGCCTTGTCGGCCTCGGTGAACTGCCAGGCGAAGTCGGTGTGATTGTCGGGGACGTATTTTTTGTCAGCCAGGTAGCAGCGCGCCCCCTTGTCGAACTCGCCCCTGGGCTGCAGCCACAGCTCCAAAGTGAAGGCGCCCGCGGGCGAGAGCCGACCGGTGGCGGTCACCTTCGCCTGATGGGGCTGGTCGGCGACCGGGATGCCTTCAAAGGATTCCAGCGCCCCGCCGCGGCGTCCTTCGGCGGCGAGGGCGGCGCCGTTGAGGGTCAGGTGGTTGCCCTTGCCCGAGTGATCCTTGAGTTCGCCGCCGGCATCGAAGGTCCAGTAACCGAGCACGTGCGGGCCGGTGGCATCGCCACCCTGGTAACCCTGCTCCCAGGTTTCCTGGAGCGGGGCGGCGGCGAGGTGGGTGGCAAGCAGCAGACAGGGGAGGAAGCGCATGGTCGGGCGGAGATATACCCGGTGGACCGTGCCGATGTTGCGGACCATGCACCGCCGGCATGCCTTGCAACCCGACCCGGACTGGGCACGTTAGCCTCTACAGCCATGCCGACCCCCAAGCACACGAACGCCCTCGCGAAGGAGAAATCGCCCTACCTCCTGCAGCACGCGCACAACCCGGTGGACTGGCTGCCCTGGGGGGACGAAGCCGTGGCGAAGGCGAAGGCCGAGGACAAGCCGATCTTTCTGTCGAGCGGATACTCGACCTGCCACTGGTGCCACGTCATGGAGCGCGAGTCCTTCGAGAACGAGGAGATCGCCGCGTTCATCAATGCCCACTTCGTGCCGGTGAAGGTCGACCGCGAGGAGCGGCCGGACGTTGACCTGACCTACATGACCTACGTGCAGGCGGCGAGCGGCGGCGGCGGCTGGCCGATGAGCGTGTTTCTGACGCCCGAACTGAAGCCCTTTTTCGGCGGCACCTACTTCCCGCCGGAAAACACCCAGGGCCGCATTGGCTTCCAGAACCTGCTCAAGGAACTGCACAAGGCCTGGACCGAGGACCGCGAGAAGGTGCTGGCCGGCGCCGAGCGCTCGGTGAGCAAGCTGCAGGAATTTCTCGACGGCGAAAATCCGGGCCAGGAGGTGAAGACCGACGCCGTGGTCCTGAAGGCCTACGACGACCTTGCCGGCAGTTACGACTATCATGAGGGCGGCTTCAGCGGGGCCCCGAAGTTCCCTCGCTCGACCTCGATCAACCTGCTGCTGCGCATCCACCTCGCCTGGGCGAAGGACGAGGCGCGGCGCAGCGAATCCGAATGGGCGGGCGAAATGTGCGCCCGCACCCTGCGGGCCATGGCCAACGGCGGCATCTGGGATCATGTCGGCGGCGGCTTCCACCGCTACAGCGTCGACGGCTACTGGCACATCCCCCACTACGAAAAGATGCTCTACGACCAGGGCCAACTGCTCTGGGCCTACGCCGAGGGACACCTGGTCACCGGCTCCCCCTTCCTCGCCGGCGTGGCCCGGGAAATCGCCGCCTACGCCGCGCGCGACCTGCGCCATCCCGACGGCGGCTTCTATTCCGCCGAGGACGCCGACAGCCTGCGTGCCGAGGGCGATGAACACAAGCACGAGGGAGCGTTTTACGTCTGGAAGGCGGCCGAGATCGACGAATTGCTCGGTCGCGAACGCGGCAGCATCTTCCGCTACGCCTATGGCGCCCGCCGGGACGGCAACGCCCGGCCCGAAAGCGATCCGCAGGGGGAACTGGCCGGCCTCAACACCCTGTTCAAGGCCTACTCCGCGAAGAAGACCGCGGAGTTCTTCAAAAAACCGGCGGAGGAAGTTCAGGAAATCCTCGCCGGCGGCCTCAAGGCGCTTTTTGAAGCCCGCGCCAAGCGGCCGCGGCCGCACCTCGACGACAAGGTCATCACCGCCTGGAACGGCCTGATGATTTCCGGTCTGGCGCGCGCCGGTGCCGCGCTCGGGGATGATTCCCTGCTCGACCTCGCCGCCGGTGCCGCAACCTTCCTGCACGACCAACTCTGCGCCGAACCCGGCAAGGGCCTGCATCGGAGCTGGCGCGACGGCGGCCGCGGGCCGCGCGCCTTCGCCACGGACTATGCCTGCCTGATCCACGGTCTGATCGATCTCTACCAGGCCGGCTTCGACGGCCGCTGGCTGCGCTGGGCGGTCGCCCTTCAGGAGGAGATGGACGGACTGTTCCTCGATCGCGAACGCGGCGGTTACTACAGCGTGCACACCGACATGACGCACGCCGTCCTGCGCATCAAGGAGGACTACGACGGCGCCGAACCCTCGCCCAATTCCCTCTCGGCCCTCAACCTGGCCCGTCTCGCCGCCATGCTCGACCGCCCCGCATGGCAGGAACAGGCGGGCCGCATCATCGCCCTTTTTGGCACCACGCTGGAGAGTTCCCCGTCGTCGGTGCCGGTGCTGGTCATGGCCGCCGAGTTCCTGGCGCGTGGCAAGCAGCAGATTGTGCTGGCCGGCGACCGAACCAGCGCCGGTTTCCGTGAGCTGGCCGCAGTCGTTCATCGCCGCCTGCTGCCGAATGCCGTCCTGCTCCACGCCGATGGCGGCGAACAGCAGGCCTGGCTGGGAACGCAGAATGCCGCACTGGCGGAGATGAAGCCGGTGGCGGGCGAGGCCGCCGCCTATGTCTGTCAAAACTACGCCTGCCAGGCGCCGGTGACCGAGGCCGAGGCCCTGGCCAAGCTGCTGGCCTGAAGCGCGATCCGCGCATGATGCGCCACTTCCTGCTCATGCATCTGGTGACCCTCGCCTGGGGGCTCACCGCCGTGCTCGGCAAGCTGGTCCACCTGCCGCCGACCGATCTGGTCCTGTGGCGCACTTTGCTGGCTGTCGCCGGCTTCTGGCTGCTGGCCCGGGTCCTGCGCACACCGTTGTCCCTGCCGCCGCGGTCCGCCTGCCACCTGCTGGGTCTCGGCGCCCTGCTCGGCCTGCACTGGGTGCTGTTCTTCGCCTCGGCGCGCATCGCCACCGCCTCGGTCTGCCTCGCCGCCATGCCGACCGCCATGCTCTGGTGCTCCCTGCTGGAGCCCTGGCTCGACGGCAGCCGGCGCTGGCGGCCCCTCGAACTTGTGACCGGCGCGGTCATCGTCGGCGCGGTCTGGCTGATTTACGAGGTCGAGCTTCGCCACTGGCTCGGCCTCACCGTCGGCCTGATTGCCGCCCTGGTGGCGGCCTTCTTTGTCCTGTTCAGCAAGCGGGTCGCCACCCATCGCCACTTCGCGGTGATCGGCGCCTGGCAAATGGCCGGCGCGCTGGCGGTGACCCTGGTGGTGTTGCCCTTCACCGCCCCCCTGCCGGCCTGGCCGGCCGCCGCCGACTGGCCCTGGCTGATCCTGCTTTCCGCTGTCTGCACCGTCGGCGCCTACGCCGGCTACATGGTGGTGCTGCGCCACCTCGAAGTTTTCAGCGTCAACCTCATCTACAATCTCGAACCGGTCTACGGCATCCTGCTCGCCATGCTGGTGTTTGGGACCGAGGAAAAGATGTCCGGCGGCTTCTATGTCGGTGCCGCGCTGATCACCGGCAGCGCCCTGCTCGTGCCCTGGCTGCGAAGAAAGCGCGCCGTGGCGGCGTAAGCCTGCCATGCAAGCCGTCAACCGCCGCGCCTTCCTCGGCGCCAGCCTGTCCGCCGCCGTCTCCGCCCTGGCCCAGGAGGGCGGGACGCCCGAACCGATCATCGACATCCACCAGCACACGAACTACCGCGGACGCGACGATGCCCACCTGCTGGCGCACCAGAAGGCGATGGGCGTCACCACGACCCTGCTGCTCCCCGCCGGAACGCCGACGAGCACGCCGTCCACCCACGACGGCAAGTCGAACGGTCTCGCCGCCGGCTGCGGCACGACCGACACCTGCCAGCGCCTGGCCGGCGCTCATGCCGGCCTGCTGCGCTGGGGTGCCAACGAGGTGACCGACCAGGACAGCGCCGTGGCGACGATCGAGAAGTGGCTCAAGCTCGGCGCCTGCATCATTGCCGAGCAGAAATTCCACGTCGAGTGCGACTCCGCCCACAGCCAGCGTCTATACGCGCTCGCCGCCGACTATGGCGTGCCAATCCTGCTGCACTTCCAGCATGAGACCTACAACCTCGGTTACGAGCGCTTCCACACCATGCTGGCGAAGTTTCCAAAGACGACCTTCATCGGCCATGCCCAGACCTTCTGGGGCAACATCGATCTCAAGCACGAGCCCAAGAACCTCTACCCGAAGGGACCGGTCACGCCGGGCGGACTGACCGACCGCTATCTGGCCGATTATCCGAATCTCTTCGCCGACATGTCGGCCGGCTCCGGTCTCAATGCGCTGACGCGCGATGAGGCGCACACCACCGCCTTCTTCGACCGCCATCAGGACAAGATTCTCTATGGCAGCGACTGCAACGACCATCTCGGTCGCGGCCCCGGCTGCCAGGGAGCGCAGACGATCGCCATGATCCGCAAGCTGGCGCCGTCCAGGGCGGTCGAGCGCAAGATCCTGCACGACAACGCGCACCGGCTGTTCCGGCTCTAGCCCGCCTCGGCGAATTGCTCCAGCGCCGTCGCCGCCGCCTCCCAATCGGTGGTGAGTTTGGCGATGCGGGGTTCGGACGCCTCCAGTTCAGCGCTGAGGTCGCGAAACTTGGCGGCATCGGCGTAGGTGGCGGGATCCTGCAAGAGGGCCACGAGCTCCAGCTTGCGCTGCTCGACGGCCGCAAGTTCGGCTTCGACTGCGGCCACCCGCTGCTCGGCCTCACGACGGGCCTTGCTGCGGGCATTGCGGGCCTCGGCCTCCAGCCGGCGTTGTTCCTTGCCCTTGGGCGCGGCGGCGGTGGCGGTGCGCGCGGGCGCGGCGGCCCAGGCACCGGGCTGACTGTTACCCAAACCGGCGGTGAGGGCCTCGCGCGCCGAGGTGGCGCGCGTCTTGTCGAGGTAATACTGGTAGTCGCCCGAATAGGGGGTCAGCACACCGCCGGCGATGTGGATGACGCCGCGCGCCATGGCACGGATGAAGTGGACGTCATGGCTGATGAACACCAGCGTGCCCTCATAGTCCTCCAGCGCGCCGATGAGGGCGTCGATGCTGCCCATGTCGAGATGGGTCGTCGGCTCGTCCATGAGCAGGAGGTTGGGCGGATCGAGCAGCAGGCGGACGAGGGCCAGCCGGGATTTTTCGCCTCCGCTGAGCACGCCGACCGGCTTGAAGACGTCATCGCCATGAAACAGGAAACTCCCGAGCAGGGTGCGGGCGAGCTGTTCACCCGGCCGGCTGGGCAGGTCCATGGCCGACTGCAGCACCGTGTGCTTCAGGTTGAGCACGTCGCCCCGGTACTGGGCAAAGTAACCAAGGCGGACGTTGTGACCGATTTCACGGCTGCCCCCCTGCGGCTCCAGCGCGCCGGCGAGCAGCTTGAGCAGGGTGGACTTGCCTGCACCGTTCGGGCCAACAAGAACGAGGCGCTGGCCGCGCTCGATCTCGAAATCGAGGCCGGCATAGACGGGCAGCTCGCCGTAGGCGAAATCGAGCTGTTTCAGGCGCAGGACGCGCTGGCCGCTGCGCGGCGGTTGCGGGAAGCGAAACTTGACCGTTTTCGCCGCCGCCACCGGTGCATCGATTTTCTCCATGCGATCGATCATCTTCAGCTTGTCCTGGGCGCGCGAGGCAAAGTTCGCCTTCGCCTTGAAGCGGTCGGCAAAGGTCTTCAGCTTGGCAATCTCGCGCTGCTGGTTCTCGTAGGCGCCAAGCAGCTGCTCCTCGCGCGCCGCCTTCTCGCGCAGGTAGTCGTCGTAGTTGCCGCGGTAGCGGGTGACGCGGCCATGACCAATTTCCAGAATGCTGTCGGTCAGCTGGTTGAGGAACTCGCGGTCGTGCGAAATCATGAGGATCGCGCCTGGATAGCTCTTCAGGTAGTTCTGGAACCAGAGGAGTGATTCGAGGTCGAGATGGTTGGTCGGCTCGTCGAGCAGGAGCAAATCGGGTTCCTGGACCAGCAGTCGGGCCAGGTGGGCGCGCATGACCCAGCCACCGCTGAGCGTGCGGGCCCGGCGATGGAAGTCGCTCTCGCGAAAGGCCAGCCCGCTGAGGATGCGCTTGGCCAGCGGCTCGGCCTCCCAGCGATGATGTTCACTGACGTGGCTGGTCGCGAGTTCCAGCACGGTGACATCGTCGACCGGCGCGCTCTCCTGCGGCAGGAAGCCGAAATCGAGGCCCTTTTCCATGGTCACCTGTCCCTCGTCGGGCGTGGTCTCGCGCAGCAGCAGGGAAAACAGGGTCGACTTGCCCGCGCCATTCGGCCCGATCAGGCCGATCTTCTCGCCGCGGTTGATGTGGAAGGAGACACCGCTGAACAGGGTGCGGCCGGCGTAGGTTTTGGCGACGTTGGAGACGGAGAGCATGGGGAGCGGCGTGCAGTCCATCCCACATGCAGGCCCCGCCGGCAACCCCGCATCGCACCGGCGGACTCCCCAAGGCCAGCCTTGCCAGCGCGCAATCCCAGCCTAGGCTTCAAGGTTCATGGTATTGCGCATTTTTGACCGTTACCTCGGCCGGCAGGTCCTGTCCGCCACCCTCATGGGGGTGCTGCTGCTCAGCGGGGTCATGGTTCTGGGCAACGTCTACAAGAAGCTCGACGAATTGCTCGGCGGCACCCAGCTGCCCTTCACCTTCATCCTCGAGTTCGTGGCCATGGTGATCCCGTTCTCGCTGATCTTCACCATCCCCTGGGCGTTTCTGACCGGCATCCTGCTCGTCTTTGGCCGGCTGTCGGCCGACAACGAAATGGTCTCCCTGCGCATGACCGGCTGGTCCATGCCCCGCATCTGCCTGCCGGTCTTCCTGCTGGCGTTCGCCCTCTCCGGAGTCTG
>JAUREI010000100.1 GCA_030827515.1 Prosthecobacter sp.
AAAACACCGGCCTGGGCTGCCGTGGCCTGCGCGCGCGCGGCTTCGGCCGGTGCTTGCGCGGCCTTGCTCTGATCGAGGCTGGCCCTGGCGGCGGCGGCGAGCTTTTGTGCCTCGGCCTTCATGCCGGTGACGAGTTCGATCTCGCGGGCGGCGTCCGCGACGGCGTTCTGCGCGCGTTTCAGGGCTTCGGCCGCCGCGGTGGCATCCGTGCCCGCCTTGGTGGCGGCGGCTTGCGCCTCCTCCCGTTTCTTGGCCTGGGAGGCATCGGGTTTTGCAGCCGGGTCGGCTGGCGTTCCCAGCGCCTGGACGGCGGCCTCCGCCTTGGCCTTGGCGCTGGTCTTGGCTTCGGTTTCCTTCTGTTTTTCGGCGAGGGCCTTCTGCGCCGTGGCGGCGAGTTCCTGGCCCTTCTTCAGACGCGCGTCGAGGTCGGTCACCTCCTTGGCGGTCTTCTGCACGCGCTCGGTCCACCAGGTGGCTTCCAGGGCGGCGCGTTCAACGGCGTAGGTGGTTTCGGCCACGCGTCGTGCCGAGGCGGCATCGCCGCTGATCTCGCGCAGCAGCTTGCCGTCGCCGGTCTGCCAGAGCTTGAGCTTGCCGTCGACACCGGCGGTGGCGAGCACGCTGCCGTCGCGACTGAGGGTGAAGGCGACCCGGTTGGCGCCATGGGCGATGCGTCGCACGGGCTTGCCCGTCTTTGCGTCGAGCAGGTTGACGCCATCGGCTTCGTCGGCGGCGGCCTTGAACGCGGCGGCGACCGCTGCGGGTGCGTCGGTCGCGGCGGGAGTCTCGCTGCGCCGCCAGAGCTTCACTTCGCGGAAACTGCCGGTGGCGAGCAGGCGGCCGTCGGGACTGAAGGCGAGCGAGGGCACGATGTCGCGGTGGGCGACCCCGGGCTTCTGGTAGAGTCCGGCCTTGAGCAGCGCGGGATCGGTGAGGCGGGTGATGAGCCTGCCGGTGGGCAGGTGGCGGATCGACACCTGGTTGCCGCGCGCGGCGGCGGCGAACTGGCCGTCGGCACTGAGCGCGGTGGCGTAGATCGGCGTGAAACCGGAAGGCAGCGGTTCCCAGGCAATGACGCGTTCGGCTTTGCCCTGATGATGCGCGCCTTCGTCGATCCACTGCTTGAGCAGGGCGAGTTGGCCACCGGTGAGGGGCACCGCGCTGACCTTGTTGTTTTTCGGCGGCATCTCCGAATCCCACTCTCCGGCTGCTGCCTGGTAGATCAGGCTCTTGGCGCCGTCGCCGGCCACGAGACCGGTGCCGTTGTCGCCGCCCTTGAGCATCAGCCCGACGGTTTCCATGTTGAGGCCGCCCTTGGTCGTCGTCTTGTTGTGGCAGGGTAGGCAGTTGTCCTTCAGCAGCGGCAGCAACTGCTTTTCGTACTCGACGGTTGCCGCGGCGAGCGGCAGGGGAGCGAGCAGGACGGCCAGGGTGGGGAAGCGCTTCATGGGGTTCACTGGACGCGCAGGCGCACGGGGTTGGAATAGACGGCGAAGACCGCGTCCTTCGGCGGGTTTTTGGCGGCGAGATCCTTGGCGGCCTTGTCGGCAGCAGCCTTGGCCTTGTCGGCGGCGGCGAGTTGCTGTTCGGCGGTTTTCACCGCCGTTTCCGCGGCCGGGCGGGCGGCGGGATCGGTCGCCTTCGCCAGGGCGGCGCGCGCGGTTTCGAGCGCTTTCTTCGCTGCGGTCTGCTCGGCGGTCGCCTTCTGTGCCGCCTGCTCGGCGGCGACGACTTGGGCCGCATTGCGGCGCACGGGTTGTTTGGCCGGTCCCTGCAGCAGGAAGCCGTATTCGCCCGCGCTGAGACCGAGCGCCTTGGTGTCGAGCGTCAGCTTGCCGTCGCCGGCCTTGGCCGGGATCGTCACGGTGGGGGCCTTGGCGGGATCGCCGAAGCCGAGCACCTTGAGCGTCAGCGCCTCGGTGCAGGCGCTGTGGCGATGGGCCTTGACGGGGATCTCGACCTTGGCGCCGGCCTTGACCTCGACAACGGCGGCCACTTCGAGGCGGGCCGGGGCGGCCTGATCGACGACCCCGAGCGCTGGCGGGCCACCGGTGAAGGTCGACAGGTTCTCGCGGTTCGTGTCGCGCACGGCAGCGTTGAGGTGGAGGGATCGCAGCGGCAGGGCCAGCGTGCCTGCGCCGGGCGGGGCATCAGCCGCGGCTTGAAAGGCGAGCCAGGCGGTGCGCTGGCCCTTGCCGGCAAAACCGCCCAGAAACGTCAGGCCGGCGGGCAGGCCGGTGCAGGTCAGTTCCAGCGGCGGGCTCATGCTGGTGCGCAGCGGCAGGGCCACCTCAACGACGCCGATGCCGCCGCGCCAGACATTGGCCGAACCGACTTCATGCGGACCGGTGGCGGCGGCGCGCGGCAGGGTTGCCTGGATTGCCAGACCGCCTTCCGGGCTGGCGTGATCGAGCGGGCGCGCGCGCAGGATGTAGGGATGACGCCGACCGTTGGCGGCATTGAGCGGATCGCTGATGGAAATGCGGAAGAGGCCGTCGGCCTTGGCCTCGAAGGCGTAGCTGGGATCGAGCAGCGGCACGCGGGCGACGGACGGTGCCGGGGCGATGCCCGGCGCGTCGTTGACCTCGGCCTGGGCGGTCAGCGTTTCCGCGCCGTTCGCCTCCTTCCTGAGGTTCTCGATGAGCAGCAGGGGATCGGTTGGAAACCCGGCGAGGGCCGACTCGAGTTCGAGGACGAACCGGTCGCCCTTCTTGAAGGCCAGATCGAAACGCCGTGCGGCGCCGTTGGCGGGGAACCAGCCGCCGTGGCTCTGGCCGATGGCGAGCGGCGTGGCCGCTTCCGGCACGGGCTGGGCCGGATCCTCGGTTTCGTTGGGCAGCGTCAGCGGCGGCAGCGGGCTGCTGGAGGCCAGCACGGCTGCGGTTTCGCCGGTGACCCGTTCAAGCGGCGGACCCTGGCGCACGTTCAAGCCTTCAACGACCTCGCCATCGGGCAGGTTCCAGCCGTAGACCCGGTTCTTGCCGGCAGCCCAGACCACAGGACCGGTGGTCTGGCACAGACGGTAGCCGAAGGCGTCACCGCTGCCAAACATGAGGTCGTGGATCTTCAGCCGGTAGCGGCCGTCCGCGGGCAGGACCGTGTCGAGCAGGCCGTCGCGAAGGCGGGCGAGTTCGCGTCCGCCGATCTCCTGAAGCGCGCCATTGAGGCGGGTGGGCACGGCGAAGGCGGCGCCGTCGAAGACCGCGAGCAGGCGCTGGCCTTTTTTGCCCTCGAAGGCGAACCAGTGCGGTGCGCTGCTTTTGAAGACGCCGTGCACCGCGGTGTCGGCTGCGAGGTCTTGCGCGGTCTCCGGGCTCGTGTTGCCACCGGGGGAGGTGGCAACGGCCTGTGGGCCGATCTGGAAGACGCGCGGGTTGGAAACGCCATAGGTGCCGGTGACGCGCAGTTCGTAGGTCCCGGGACGCAGGTTCTTGGGAAGGGTCATGACCAGGGTGTTTGCCACGGGCTGTCCCTTGGCATCCAGCTTGGGTTGGGCGGTGACTGAAGCGCCGGGGTTCGGCGAGAGAATCACGCCGGCCAGGCCGTCGAGATCGCTGCCCTTGACCGCCAGCTCGACCGTGCTGCCGGGTTGGCCGCCGAGGGGCTGGAGGGAGGAGAGAACGGGGGTCGGAAAACTGGTCTGGGCAAGTGCCAGAACCGGGGTGAGAAGAACGAGCGGGAGCAGCTTCATGAAAACACGAGATCGGGGGGACGGACGGCGTCTTGGGTGCGGCAACCGGGTGCCACGCCCCTGAAGCCAGCCCGGCCGGCAGGCTTCAGTGGTTGAAGAGGAACTCCTTCGTGTTGAGCAGCGCCCAGAGGATGTCTTCAAAAGCCTCGCGTCGCGAGGCGAGGCGGGCATCGCCCTCCTTGCCCTCCGTCTTGCGGCCCAGGTGACCGAGCGCCAGCTTGAGTTCCTGCGCATTCGGGTCGCGACTCAGGGCGATGTGGTAGAGATCGCCGACCTTGTCATCGTCCGGCCGCGGATCCTTGGCGAGGCGTTCGGCACGGCCGTCGGCGCGCGCGAGCTGGGTCTGGATCTCGGAGGCGTTGAGCAGGTGCAGGCTCTGCGCCAGGCTGGCCTCCTGGGTGCGCTCGCACTCGCAGGCCGAGGCGGAGTCGGGCCGGCCGAAGACGGTCAGGAAGTAGGTCGTCTGGTTGTAGCTGTTGTCGGGCAGGGCGACCGCGCGCGTGCCGGGCGCCTGACCGGCGAACTGGCTCTCGGCGGCGAGCAGGGTGTTGACGGCGTCGTAGAGCACCTCGGCGGTGAGGCGCTTCGGGTAGTAACGGCTGAAGTTCTGGCGGTCCTTGGCGTTGTGCTCGTTCGGCACCGCGCTGAGCTGGTAGGTCGTCGAGGTGGTGATCGTGCGGATGAGCCGCTTCAGGTCGTAGCCGTGGTGGGTGAAGTCCTGGGCGAGCGCGTGCAGCAGTTCCGGATTCACCGGCGGATTGGTTTCGCGCATGTCGTCCTCGGGTTCGACGAGGCCGCGGTTGAAGAAGTGCTTCCAGTAGCGGTTGACCAGGGTGTGGGCGAAGAAGGGATTGTCCTTCGCGCTCATCCAGTCGGCGAGCGCCTGGCGCGGATCCTGTTCCGGCTTCAGTTCCAGGCGTTCGGCGCCGAGTCGGGTGGGAAGCACCGGCTGCTTCGTGCGGATGTTGGTCATCTGCGCAGTTCCGCGCTTGTGATAGACAAGCTCCTCGTAGCGGTCGCCTGCCGGTTTGCGCGCGACGTTGGCGAAGAAGGCGGCGAGACCATAGTAATCCTCCTGGCTCCACTTCTCGAAGGGATGGTGATGGCACTGGGCGCACTGCATACGCGTGCCGAGGAAGAGCTGGGCGACGTCCTCCATCTGCTGCTTCGCCTCCTTGACCTGGCGGTACCAGGCGACCGGTGGATGCTGGTCGAGCGTGCCCGAGGCGGCGACGACCTGGCGGGCAAACTGGTCGAAGGGAAGGTTGTCGGCCATGGCGTCGCGGATCCAGGACCAGAACAGGTAGCTGCCGCGCGCGTAGAGCGGCTGGGTGCGCTGGTTGCGCAGCAGGGCGCTCCACTTGTTGGCGAAGTATTCCGCATACTCGGCCGAGTCGAGCAGGGCATCGACCTTGGCGGCGCGCTTGCCGGGGTCGCGGGCGGCGAGGAAGTCCTTCATCTCGGCGACGGTCGGCAGGCGGCCGGTGAGGTCGAGGGTGACGCGGCGGAGGAAGGTGGCGTCGTCGGCCACCGGCGAGGGCGGGATGCCGATCGTCTTCAGCTTGGAGAAGACAAGGCCGTCGACGAAGTTCGACTCGGCCGGCAGCGACTCAACCGGCGCACCGAGCGGCACGGTGGCGCGGAAGGTGGCGACCTTGCCCTGGTAGCGGACCATGACGGCGACATCGCCGGGCAGGTCGAGCAGGCGCACCTCGCCGGTTTCGGTGGTCTCGGCCATCGACTTCTCGTTCGCCTCGTAGAGGGCGCGGCGGGTGACGTCGCGGGTCGACCCGTCGGTGTAGTGGGCGAGCACCTTGAGCTGCTGTTTCGCTTTCAGCGGCAGCGTGAGGGTGGCGGGCTCGACGCTGATGCGCGCCATCTTGGGATCGTCCGGGCTGCCGTAGGGCATGCCCTCGCGGATCCAGCGCACGAGATCCTGGTAATCCTCGGAGGCGGGGTCGAGTTTCTTGCCGCCGCCGTGTGGCAGCTGGGCGGTGCCCTTGGTGAGCAGCAGGCTCTGCTCCGGAGAGGCGGGGAAAATGCGCCGTCCGCGCGCCTCCTTGACGATGTGCTCGTAGTCCTCCTGCGGCTCGAAGCCGAGCAGGGAGAGTTTGAAGCCGTTCTGGCCGCTTGCCTTGCCGTGACAGCCGCCGCCGTTGCAGCCGCCCTTGGTGAGGATCGGCACGATGTCGTTGGCGAAGTTCAACCGGCGCGGCGCCTCCGCCGCCGGGGCGGACAGGGCGAGACCGGCGAGCAGGGCAAGGGGCAATCGGGGACGGATCATGACTGGCGGAAATTACGGGACGCGGCGGCGGGTTCTTGTCGGCCGCGCGGACTCAAAGCAACTCGGCCAACGGTGCCGGCGTGCCATCGACGAGGTACTGCGGGCGACCGCTGAAGTCGTCGAGGGTGACCTTGGTGGTGTCGATGCCGAGATGCTGGTAGAGCGTGGCGAAGACTTCGCCAAAGGCGACCGGCCGTTCGACGGCTTCGCCGGCCACCTTGTCGGTGGCACCGATGACCTGGCCGTGGCGAAAGGCGCCCCCGGCGAGCATGGCGCATGACACGCGCGGCCAGTGGTCGCGACCGCCCTGGGCGTTGATGACCGGGGTGCGGCCAAATTCGCCCCAGACGACGACGGCGACCTCCTTTTCCATGCCGCGTTCGCGCAGGTCGGTGAGCAGGGCGCTGAGGGCGCTGTCGAGCAGCGGCAGATCCTCGCGCAGCTGGCCGAAGTTGTTGCTGTGGTAGTCCCAGCGGCTGAAGCCGAGGGTGACGACGCGCGCGCCGGCCTCGACCAGGCGGCGGGCGGCGAGGAAGTGCTCGGTCAGGCGCGGGCCACCGTCGTCGCGGTTGCGGTTCTCGCCCTTGCCGTAGCGTTCGGCAATCCTCCGGTCCTCGCGCGTCAGATCGAGGGCTTCGAGCAGTTTCGGGCTGGTCAGCACGCCGAGCGCCTGCTCGTTGAAGGCGTCCATGCCGGCCATCAGGCCACCGGCATCAAGGTCGCGGCGCAACTGGTCAAAACTTTTCAGCAGGGTGGCGCGATCGTGCAGGCGGTCGAGGCTCATGCCATTGAGCTTCATGTCGGCCGTGCCGCCGCCGCGATTCGCTTCGAACGGCGCATGAGCCACGCCGAGGAAGCCGGGTTCGCCGTTGCGCGCCCAGGGCATGTGCCCCATCTTTGGCGACAGACCTACGAAGGGCGGCATGGCCGGATCAACCGGGCCCTGCAGACGTGAGACAACCGAGCC
Source organism: Prosthecobacter sp. (assembly GCA_030827515.1). Lineage (GTDB taxonomy): Bacteria > Verrucomicrobiota > Verrucomicrobiia > Verrucomicrobiales > Verrucomicrobiaceae > Prosthecobacter. The sequence continues at coordinate 6,943 of JAUREI010000100.1, forward strand.
GAAGGCGGGCCAGCCCCCGGGCGGCTGCTGGCGGCCACTGCGTCCGGTGAGGCACTGGAAGGCGTCGTGGCTCGTGTCGCAGTCGGCCATTGAGCGGATGATCGTACAGCGGTTCATCAGGCCGGCGAGGCGCGGCAGCAACTCGCAGATCTGCAGACCGTCGACCTTCGTGCCGATGGGCTTGAATTCGCCGCGAATCTCCGAGGGCGCGTCGGGTTTGAGATCAAAAATGTCCTGGTGCGAGGGACCGCCCGGCAGGAAGACCATGATGACCGCCTTGTGACCCGGTCGCTTTCCCTGCGCGTATTCCGCGCGCAGCAGTTCCGGCAGCGACAGCCCGCCCATGGCGAGACCGCCGATCTTGAGGAAGTCGCGCCGGCTGCGGCCGTCGCAAAAGCCGTGGTGCGCGTTGGTGGCGTTGAGGGTGAGCATGACGACGGAGTTTGGCAAAATACGGGCGCGCCTGCGTGGCTCTTGCCGAAGCGGGTCACGTTAGGCCGCGGATCGGATCGCCCTGATACAGCGGGTGCGGCCGTCCGGTGAAGTCGTGCCACATGACCTCGCGCGGCAGGCCGAGCGATTCGTAGATCGTGGCGGCAAGGTTTTCCGGCGTCTGCGGATCGCTTTCCGGGTAGCCGCCGATCTTGTCGCTGCTGCCAATGACGCGTCCACCCTTCACGCCGCCGCCGGCGAGCAGCAGGCTCTGTACGTGGCCCCAGTGATCACGACCGGGCAGGGCGGTGGCGGTGATTTGCGAAATCTTTGGCGTGCGCCCGAATTCACTGCCCATGACGACGAGCGTCTCGTCGAGCAGGCCGCTGGCGTCGAGATCCTCGAGCAGGGCGCTGACGGCCTGGTCCATGGGCGGCAGCAGAAAGTCCTTCAGATTGCGCCAGGCGGCCTGGTGGGTGTCCCAGGTCTCGTTGTTGCCAAGGTTCACCTGAACCAGGCTGACGCCGCTTTCGACGAGCCGGCGCGCCATGAGCAGCGACCAGCCGAAGCTGTGCCGGCCGTAACGGTCGAGCGTGGCGGCGGGCAGTTGATCGAGCCGAAAGGCATCGTGGACGCGTCGGTTGCCAAGCAGGGACACGGCGGCTTCGCGGTAGGTGTCGAAGGCGGTGTCGCCGGCGAGTTCGGCGAGGTTGCCGGTCTGTGCCTCCAGCGAATTGCGCAGCGATACACGGTCGAGCACACGATCGAGGCTCAGGCCCTCGGGCAGTGACAGGTGCGGGGCACGGAAGGCGAGGCTGGCATCCGACTCCGCGCCGCGCTCATGGTGGAAGAGGTGGGTTGGATAAGCGCCGTAGTGATTGGGGTGGTAGGGCGCCATCTCCAGAAACCAGGGATCGTGCTGGGAGCCGAGCATGCCGCCGAACTGGCCGGCCAGGGTGCGGCCCGTGCGATGGACGATCTTGTCCGGCAGGACGATGGCCGGCGGCAGGTTGTCGGGCCGTTTTGGCAGCAGGGCGGTGGCGAGCGCGGCCAGGCTCGGGTGATCGGATTTTTTTGGCCGGGTCGGATCAAAGCCGGGTGGCACATCGCTGCGCCCGGTGAGCATGACATGGTGGCCCTGGGAATGTTCGCTGTGGCCATGGGTCAGCGAACGCACCAGCGACCACTTCTCGGAGATCCGGGCCAGGTTCGGCAGGTGCTCGCAGATGTGGGTGCCCGGCGTGCGCGTGCGGATCGGCTTGAAGTCGCCACGCACCTCCATGGGGGCGTCCGGCTTCATATCGAAGCTCTCGTGCTGGGCGAGGCCGCCTGAAAGGAAGATGTAGATGACCGACTTCGCCCGCGGCGCGGGCGTGGCGGCACCGGGCGCGGCGAGGGCTCGCAGGCCGGTCAGGTGTTCCATGCCGAGGCCGAGCAGGCCGACCGCGCCCGCCTGCAGCAGTTCGCGGCGGCGCAGGGGATGCACTGGAGGCGGGAGAGCCATGGGAAGAGCAGTTGGATGTCCGCCCCGCGGCCGGCCACGGGGGGCGGTTCAGACGAGCTCCGGCAGCGCCTGCCAGCCATCCACCAGATACTGGGGACGGCCGGTGAGGTCCTGAACGGTGGTCTTGTGCGGATCGATGCCGAGGAACTGATACAGGCTGGCGAAAACCTCGCCGAAATGCACGGGTCGATCGCTGGGCTCGCCGCCGAGGCGGTCGGTGGCACCGATGACCTGGCCGGTGCGAAAGCCGCCCCCGGCGAGCAGGGCACCGCCGACGCGCGGCCAGTGGTCGCGGCCGCCCTGGGCATTGACGGTGGGCGTGCGTCCAAATTCCCCCCAGGCGACGACGGCGACGTCCTTGTCGAGGCCTCGGTCATGCAGATCTTCGACGAGGGCGCTCATGCCCTGGTCAAACAGCGGCAGGTGACGCAGCAACTGCGGGTAGTTGTTGTCGTGGAAATCCCAGCGGCCGAAATTGAGAGTGACCACGCGTGCGCCGGCCTCGACGAGTCGGCGGGCCATGAGGAAGTGCTCGAGGTTGAGCGGGGCGCCGTCACCGTAATTCTTGGTGTCGCCCTTGCCGTAGCGTTCACGGGTTTTCGGCGACTCCTTTTCCAGGTCGAGCGCATCAAGCAGCCGGCTGGAGGTGAGGACGTTGAAGGCCTGCTGGTTGAAGGCGTCCATGCTTTCGACCAGGCCGCTGTGGTCGACATCGCGGCGGAAGCGGTCGAAGCCGTCAAGCAGGGCGCGACGGTCGTTCAGGCGCGCCACCGAGACATTGTTGAGCTTGAGGTCCTCGACCCCGGACCCGTTTGGGCGGAAGGCGGAGTGGGCCGGGCCCATGTAGCCGGGGTGACCGGGTGAGCCGTAGGGCGGGTGGCCGGCCTTGGGTGCCAGACCGACGAAGGCCGGGATGGCGGGATCGGCCTGGCCCTGCAGGGCGGAGACCACGGCGCCGAGCGAGGGGTGGTCGGACTGTGCGCCGGTGGGGGCGGCTCCGCCGGCGGGGTTGGGGGCGCGGCCCGTGTAGCAGATGAACGAATCGTGGGCGCCGGTGGGGGAACCCCAGACGCTGCGGATGGGCACCAGCCTGTCCATCATCTTCGCCAAGCGCGGCGCGTGCTCGGAAATCTGGATGCCGGGCACGTTGGTGGAGATCGGCTTGTAGGGACCGCGGATTTCCAGCGGGGCATCCATTTTCAGGTCCCACATGTCCTGATGCGGTGGTGCACCGCACAGGTAGATCATGATGATCGACTTGAAACTGCGTCCCGTGCGCGCCTCGGCCTCGGCCTTGAGCAGGTCGGGCAGGCTCAATCCGCCCATGGCGAGACCGCCGACACGCAGGAAGTCGCGCCGCGACAGACCATCGCAGAATTTGCCGGAAGACTGGCCGGAAAAGGTGAGCATTGTCCCGAACTACGCTGGCTGTCTCGCGCAGTTATCAGAGAATGGCTATTTTGCCGGCAAGCAGAGTGGCGTTTTGCGCGCGAATTATCCATCCTTGTTGCATGAAGCTGCAACGGGTCGAGGCGTTACTCTTCCTTGAACGTCATGTTTGTTTTTGTCATCCGGTGTTTTGCCCTCGCCCTGCTGCTGGTCGGTTCCCTGCCGGCCGCCGACCCCGTGGCCTTCAGTCGCGATGTGCTGCCGCTGCTGTCCGACAACTGCCTGAGCTGCCATGGCCCGGATGAGGGGCATCGCAAAGCCGACCTGCGTCTCGACACCCGTGAGGGGGCGCTGGCGGTGCTCACGCCCGGCCGACCGGAGGCCAGCGAACTCATCGCGCGCCTGGTCACCGACGATTCGGACGAGCTGATGCCGCCGCCGAAGTCGCACAAGGCACGGCTGAAACCCGAGCAGATCGACTTACTGCGACGCTGGATTGCCGAGGGTGCCCCCTGGGGGCGGCACTGGGCCTTTGAGCCACCGGTGAAACAACCGGTGAGCGAGCATCCGGTCGATCACTGGGTGCGCAGTCGCCTCCGGCGGGAGGGCCAAGACCTGGCAGCGCCTGCGCCGAAATCCACCCTCTTGCGCCGGCTCAGCTTCGATCTCACCGGCCTGCCGCCCGATCCCGCGCTGGCCGACCGGCCCTACGAGGCCGCGGTCGATGCCCTGCTCGCCTCGCCGCATTTTGGCGAACGCATGGCGATGTGGTGGCTCGACGCCGCCCGCTACGCCGACACCGACGGCTTTCAATCGGACGCCACCCGCACGAACTGGCCGTGGCGCGACTGGGTGGTGAACGCCTTCAACGCCAACCTGCCGTTTGACCGCTTCACGCTTGAGCAGTTTGCCGGCGACCTGCTGCCCGGGGCCACGCCGGAGCAGGTTTTGGCGACCTGCTTTCACCGCAACCACATGACCAACGGCGAGGGTGGCCGCGACCCGGAGGAGTCGCGCATCGACTACGTCAACGACCGCGTCAACACGGTGGGCACGGTCTGGCTCGGCCTGACCCTCGGCTGCGCCCAGTGCCACACCCACAAGTTCGATCCCATCCCGCACCGCGATTACTACCGCCTCGGCGCCTTCTTCAACAGCATCGACGAGGACGGCAAGGCAGGCACCGGGGCGAAACCCTTCCTCGCCTACACCTCGCCGGCTGGACCGCGCGCGCTCGCCGAGGCGCGCCTGCTCGCCAACCAGCGTCGCCCGGCCGAGGCGGCGGCGAAGGCGGCGGCGGAACCGGCCTTTGCCGAGTGGTTGCGGCAACAGCGGTCCCGTGCCGCCACGCCGGCCTGGACCCGGTTGGAAGCCGTTGACGCCTGGACCGCCAAGGGCACCCTGCTGCAGCGTCAGGACGACGACAGCCTGCTCGCCTCGGGGCCGAACCCGCGCCAGGACGATTACCTCGTCGCCGTGCGCCCGGCCTTGAAGCGCGTCACCGGCCTGAAGCTGGAGGTGCTGCCCTCGGCCCAGACGGCGGGCGAACGCCTCGCACGCGGCCGCTCGGGCGAGTTCATTCTGACCGATGTGAAGGCGCGGGTGCGCCGCCGCGGCAGCAGCCAGGTGCGCGACCTCGGTTTTAGCGCTGCCGTGGCCGACGCGGAAAAGTCGCAGAAGGCCGCCGCGCGCGAGTATGGCAGCATCCAGGGCGTGCTTGACGACGATCCGCGCAACGGTTGGACCACCGAGGGCCACGATCCCACCCAGCCGCGCACGGCGGTGCTGGCCTTGAGCGAGCCGCTGCACTTGGAAGAGGGGGAGGAACTCGTCCTGGAACTGCAGCACCGCTCGACCACCGGCGATGCCAATCTCGGCCGTTTCCGCTGGTCGGCCACCGATCAGGCCGGGCCGGTGGTGCGCACCGTGGGGCCAGCGCCGCTCGAGGAACTGGCCGCGCTGCAATTGGCATCGCAGGCACCCGTGCCGGAAGCACTGCGCGCGCGTTTGTTCGAGCAGTTCCTCGCCGATCACGCGCCCTACCAGGAAGCGCGCGCCGCGCGCGAGCGCGCCGATCGCCAGCTCGCCGAAGCAGAGAAGGCGGCGGGCAAACTCAACGTCATGGTGCTGAAACAGCGCGCCGAGCCGCGGCCCACCCACGTGCTGTTGCGCGGCGTCTGGGACAAGAAGGGCGATGCGGTGACGCCGGGTGTGCCGGAAGCCGTGGCCCCATGGCCGGCGGACCTGCCCGCCGACCGACTGGGTCTGGCGCGCTGGCTGACCTCGCCCGACAACCCGCTCACCGCCCGCGTGGTCGTCAACCAGCTCTGGCAGCTGCTGTTCGGGGCCGGACTCGTGCGCACGCCGGATGATTTTGGCCTGCAGGGCGAGCGACCGACCCATCCGGAGTTGCTCGACTGGCTGGCGGTCGAGTTCATGGACAGTGCCTGGGATGTGAAGCGTCTGCTCCGCCTCATCGTCACCAGCCAGACCTACCGCCAGGATTCGGCGCGCCGGCCGGGGCTCGACGATCCCGACAACCGCCTGCTGGCCCGCGGCGCGCGCTTTCGCCTGCCGGCCTGGATGATCCGCGATGGCGCCCTGGCCGCCGCCGGCCTGCTGAATCCGGCGGTCGGCGGTCCGCCGGTGCGGCCCTACCAGCCCGAGGGCGTGTGGGAGGAGATCTTCATGGGGCGCTTCACCTATGAGCCCAGCGAGGGGGCCGCGCAGTTCCGGCGCACGCTCTATGCCTTCTGGCGGCGCAGCAGCGCGCCGACCTTCCTCTTCGACAGCGCCCAGCGCCGGGTCTGCGAGGTCGCCGTGGCGCGCACCAACACGCCGCTGCAGGCGCTGACCCTGCTCAATGACGGCACCCTGCGCGAGGCCGCCCAGGTGCTTGCGGCGCAGGCGCAAAAGGCCACGCCGGACACGGCCGGCCGACTCGATTTCCTCGCCCGCCGCATTCTTTCGCGCGCGTTCGATCCCGAGGAGCGCCTGGTGCTCGAACGCGAGTTCACGCGCGCCCTGAAGCACTATCAGCAGCACCCGCAGCACGCCGTGCAACTGCTCC
>JAUREI010000073.1 GCA_030827515.1 Prosthecobacter sp.
GCGCCAGACGGGCTATGATTTCGGGCGTTCGGACCGCTTTGCCGACCTGGATTCGCGACCGGATCGCTACCGCAACCGGGTCAGTTCGAAGCACTGGACCACCTTTGTTGCCGGGTATCGCGACGGTTATGCCTCGGTGCATCTCGGCGGTCGGCCGCCTGCGGGTCACCCCGGGCACGCCGATTACAACGCCACGGTTTACCGCAGTGGCGTCAGCTTGGGCGAACTGGATCGTCGCCGGGGCCTCTCCAGCGATTATCGCCGCTATCGCAGCCGCTACACGGCGCGGACGGAGGCGAGCTTCCGGGCCGGCTACCTGCACGGCTGGCAACACGGGCGCTGAGGCCGTTCATTCACGGTTGCGGACGCACGCGTGTCATCCGAAACACCCCGTGGTCCTTGCTGCTGGAGTAGCCGGCTTCGAACTGGTCTCCACGAATGCGGCCATCATAGCGATAGAGGCCACCGGCCCAGTCGGGCATGCGGTGACTTCCCTTCAGCGCCAGGCCACCGGCCGCAGGCTGAATCTGGTGCGTGCAGCTGAAACCGCCGCTGAGGATGTTGGCCCAGGTCGCGTGATAATGGACCTCGTGTTCGCCAGAGGCATTCTTGGCAGCGGAGATGACCGCGCGCAGTCGTCCATGATGGCCGTTGACGTCACTGCGCCATTCGCCCTCCCAGGCGCCGCTGGCACCCGGCTGTGGGCCGGCGGCAACGGCCTCGCGCCATTCGCGGCGAAAACCGGTGCTGCAGGAGGCCAGCAGCAGACAGAGGAACAGGGCGGAAGTCGCGAGTTTCATCACGTGGCAGAAACGCCGTGGAAGGGGCAAATTGAGCAGAAAAATGGCTCAACGGTCGGCGCGCTGGCTCACGACCGGCGGCTTCGCCTTGGGATCCGCCGGTGCCGATGGTTTCGCCGTTGGCGGAGGGCTGTCCACACCGTCGATGCGGGGTTGCACGCGCGCGCCATCGGCCGGGAAGGGGATCGGGGTCAGGCAAAGGACGTCGCCCTCCCTGGGGGCCCCGGCGGAGCCGGCGCGAACCACCAGATGCTGCTCGTTGCTGACCAGCGGCTCAACCGTGAGGCGCCGCAGGGTGTTTTGCGGACGGTCGATCAGGATGATCTCATTGCCGGCGCGCACCGCCTTGCGTGGAATGACGTAAACATCCTTCAGGGGTTCGCCGTGGAGGTCCGCCTCGACGAAGGCACCGATGGTGAGGGGCGGAGCGCCGTCGTCGCGACGGCCGTAGGGATCGTCGACCTGGACCACGGCGGTGACCTGCCGGGTGGTGGCATCAAGCTCGCTTTCGACCCGTACGACCCGGCCCTCCCATTCGACAACGCGTCCCGCGTTGGTGGTTTTCAGGACGGCCCGGGCGGTGGATGGCTGGGGTTCGTCACGAAAGGGCTGCGGCAGGCTGAGAAACTGGCTTTCGCGCTCGGGCAGGGGCAGGCGCACCTCGACGTAATCGACGGCAAAGATCCGTCCCAGCGTGGTGCCGGGTCCGACGACCTGGCCGATGTCGGCCCCCTGTTCAAGAACCTGGCCGTCATAGGGAGCTCGGATGACGGTGCGCTCCAGGTCGCGCTCCGCCTTGAGAACCTGGGCGCGGGCGGATTCGACGTCGGCCCGCGCCTTTGCAAGCTGCGGGGTGCGCGCCACCATGGGGCCGGGATCGCCGCTGCGGCCCAGGGCCTTCCAGTTTTCCAGGGCCTGTTCGGCTCGGGCCTCCTCCTCCTGCAAGAAGGCCTCGGCCTGGGTCAGGGAGGCGCGGGTGGTGACCAGCGCGGTTTCGTAGTCGAGCGGCTCCAGGCGCAGCAGGACCTCGTCCTTGCGGAAGAAGCCCCCCGGGCGGAAGGCCAGGCCGACTTCAAGGATTTTGCCACCGACTTCGGGCAGCAGGGTGCTGAGCGTGCGCGGCTGAACGATGCCCTGGGCACGCACGCGCAGGTCATAGGTGGTTTTGCGCAGGACTGTGCCCTCCACGCGCACAAGGCTGGCCGGCACCGTCATGCGGGCCTGTTCCGGCGGATGGGCCAGCAGCCACCAGGCGGCGTAGACGCAGCCACCGAGGATGATCAGGGGCAGGCAGAAACGCAGCGCGGTGCGGACAAGATTCATGGCGGGAGTGAAACGCTCGAAACGGGATCTAGATGCAGTTTTCCACGCATTCAGCCGCCATTCTGGTACTGAAGCTGGTAGAGCTTCTGGTACAATGGGCTGGTTTCCAACAACTGCGCATGGGTGCCAACGGCCTCCACATGGCCCTCGCGCATGACGATGATCTGGTCGGCCTCCAGGATCGTTGAGAGACGGTGGGCGATGGCGATGACCGTGCGCCCGCGCGCCAGGCTTTCGATTGCCTCCTGAATGATTTTCTCGGTTTCGGTGTCGAGCGCGGAGGTCGCTTCGTCGAGCAGCAGGACCGGGGCGTCGCGGAGGATGGCGCGCGCGATCGACAGGCGCTGCTTCTGTCCGCCGGAGAGGTTGCAGCCGGCGTCGCCGACCACGGCGTCGTAGCCGCCCTGAATCTGCCCGATGAACTCATGGGCGTGGGCCTGGCGGGCGGCGTCCAGGATCTCCTCCTCGGTCGCGTTGAGACGGCCGTAGCGGATGTTCTCGCGAATCGTGTCGTGGAAGAGGAAGGTGTCCTGGCTGACCAGGCCGATGTTGGCGCGCAGACTCTCCTGGCTGACGGAACGGATGTCCGTGCCGTCGATCAGCACCCGCCCGGAATCCGGATCGTAGAAGCGCAGAAGCAGGGAGAAAAGGCTGCTCTTGCCGGCGCCGCTGGGACCGACCAGGGCGTAGAACTTGCCGGGCTGGAGGTCGAGGCTGACCCCACGCACGGCGGCCCTGTCGAGCTTGCTGCCGTCCGGCGCATGGTAGGCGAAGGAGACGTCCTCAAAGCGGATGGCACCGCGGACGCGCGGCAGTTTGGGGGCGTCGGGGGCATCCAGGATGTCCGGCTGGCGGTCGAGCACGCGAAAGATGTTGGTGATCGCATACACCGTCTTTTGCATGAGCAGGCTGACCTTGCTCAGTTCCTTGGCGGGCGGATAAATCTTGGTCAGGGCCATCACCAGCACGATGAGTTCGTGCGCGGGTCGCTGCTTCCACCAGAAGTAGACCAGGCCGGCGGCGATGCCGATGGAGGCGACGGACTCGACGATGGGACCGACCAGTTCCATGGCACGGGTCCAGCGCATCGTGTTGCGGGTCATCTCCAGGTTGGCGCGGTCGAAGCGACGACGCTCGTAATCCTCGCGGGCATAGGCCTTGACCAGGCGGATGCCGGTGAAGGACTCGTGCATGGCGGTCATCATGGCGCCGACCTGCTTCTCCTCGCGCGCACCGACCTTGCGCACGCGCCGGCCGATGACCAGGATGGGTGCGATGCAGAGGGGGAACACCACCAGGGACATGAGGGTGAAGAACCAGTCCATGGCGAACAGCGTGCCCAAAATGACCACGATGGTCAGGGGGCGGTTCGTGACGAGCTGGACGACCTGCAGCGCATGGGTCTGGGCCACGCGCGACTGGTTGGAAACCACCTGCATCAGTTCGCCGGCCTTGGTCGTGCTGAAGAAGGCGGGGGACTGGCGCATGATGGCCCCGAAAACGTCACTGCGGATGTGGAAGAGCATCTTGTTGCCCACCCAGGCCAGGCAGTACTTGTTCAGGTATTCCAAAAAACCGCTCAGGAAGATGAGTGCCGGAATGCCGGCGCAGGCGGCGATGACACCCCAAAGGCCCACCGCCGTGCCGGGTTCCAGCCCGAGCAAATCGGCCAGGTTCACCTCCCCGAAGAAGGCCAGATTCACCGGTTCGGACAGGTTTTTTCCCGTGCCGTCGAGCACGACCTGGAAAATGAGCTGGAGACCCAGGATCATCACCCCGTTGAAGGCCGCGGCGACGAAGCCCAGTCCAACCCCGAGGAAGAACCGGCCGAGCCACGGCCGCAGATAGGGCAGCAGACGCCGGTAGGGCATCTTGAGGTTCTTGAGCTCGGCCTCGCTGACCTGGGCCAGGCTGTTGGAGTGCTTGACGGCGGACATGAAAAAACGGGAAGGCGGGCGCAGGGCCCGCCGGCCGACCCCTAGCACGGGCCGGTCCCTGCGTCGAGTCGAAGTTGGCCGGCCGGAAGCGGGTGCGCCGGCACTTGACCCGGGCGCTCACCTTCTGAAAGTCCCGGTGGTGCCGCTTTTCCTCGCCATCGCCGTCTATCTGTTCCTGCTTGCCGTGCTGGCGCTCGTCTCCGCCGTGGAGACTGCCACGCACATGGCGCGTGACTTCGAGCAGCGAAGTGAGTCGGCGGGCAGCCGCGTGGCACAGAAGCTGCGCCGCATCGCCGCCAACCCCTTCCTGCATTTGCACCGCGCCCTGCTGCTATCCGCCACCCTCAACCTGGCCCTGGCTGCGCTCGGCCTGCACCTGGTTTCCGGCCCGCTGCTGAAGCTGGGCTGGCACCCCTGGGCCACTGCGGGTCTGCTGTTCCTCACCACGGTTCTGGTCGGGGATGTGCTGCCCAAGTTCATCGCCGCCCGCGCACCCTCGGAGGTCCTGCAGGGCAGCCTGCGCCTGCTGGATCCACTGAGGCCCCTGCTCGACCCGCTCGCCGCCTGGGCTGACCGTGCCACGGAGATGTTACTCGCCCGGTTGGTGCCGCGCCGGGTGAAAACCCAGCCGCCGGTCACCCGCAACGAATTCGAGACCCTGGTCGAGATGCGCGAGGAGCAGGGCCTGCTCGACACCGCGGAGGCCGAGATGCTTCGCGAGGCCCTCGACATCGAGAACCTCACCGTGCGCGATTGCATGGTGCCCCGGGTTGATCTGACCCTGGTCAGTGCCGAGGACAAGCCGGCCCGCATCGAGGCGGCGCTCGAGCAGTCCGCCGGCCGCTATGTCATCGTTTATGGCGAAACGCCCGACATGGTCGAGGGGGTGGTGGACACCCTGGCCTGGCGTCTGGCCGGCCGCCCAACCTGGAGGAAACTTCGTGCGGAGGCCCCCTTCGTTCCCGAAACCATGCCGGTCCTCGACCTGCTCGACGGTCCCCTGCGCGCCGGCGCCGGTCCGGTGCTCATCGTCGACGAGTATGGCGGCCTGGAAGGCCTGATCAGCCAGGAGGAAATCGCCGACTGGCTGCTGCATGAGGCGGCGCCCTGGCTTGGCGAGGCCAGCGAGATCCGCGAACTGGGCGGCGGTCGCTACATCCTCGACGGCGGGACGCGCATTGACGACGTCAATCGCGAGCTGGGCACGGACATCGATCCGGGCGGGCTCGACACCATTGGAGGCCTCGTCTTCAACCAGCTCGCGCATGTGCCCAAGGCCGGCGAGCGGATTCGCATGGCCGGCGTTGAATTGAAGGTGCGTCGTGTCGTGCGGGCGCGCGTGCTGGAGGTGGAACTCCGGCTGCCGGCCGTGAGAATGACAGAGGAGGTGACGGAATGATCTGGTTCACCGCCCTGCTGTTCTGCCTGGCCCTTTCCTTCGCCCTGTCCGGCCTGGAAAGTGCGGTCCTCACCGTCAGCCGTGTCCGCATGCGGCATGCCGCCGACGCCGGGGATCGCCGCGCCGCGCGTCTGCTGCCCCTGGTCGAGGATCGCGATGCCCTTCTCGGTGCCATCACGGTCTCCAACCATGTCAGCAACCTGGCGGCCTTCCTGATCATTGCCTGGCGGCTGCCCGCCTGGTCCGGCACCTGGAGCGTGTTGCCAGCCTTTCTGATCGCCCTGCCGCTGTTCCTGATCGGACTCGAGGTTTTGCCCAAGAAACTGTTTCGTCGCTACCCCTTCCGCAGCCTGCGCGCACTGGCCCCGCTGGTGCATCTGGCCGGTCTGGCGCGCCCGGTGTTTCGCGCCCTCGCCGTCAACCCGCTGACGCCCCAGGACGTGCCTGTGCAGTCGTCCGGACGCGATGACCTGGGACATCACGCGGACCAACTGAGACAGCAGGGACTGCTCAGCCCTGGTGCTGCACGCCTGATCCGGCGGATTCTCGACTACCGCCAGTGCCGGGCCGGGGCGCTCATGCACCCCTTGGGCCGGGCCGTGGCCCTGCCCAGTGAACAACCGCTGGAGTCGGCGCTCATCTTCGCCCGCCATCACGATCTCGCGACGCTGCCGGTCATGGGGGACGACGGCCGTTTCATCGGGGTGCTTGATCTGGCCCGCCTGCCTCCCCACCTGCCCCCCGACCGGCTGGTGCGCCATCACATGCGCACCCTTGAAACGGTTCACGCGGATGAGGCCGCCCTGATCGCCCTGCAGCGCCTGCGCCGCCGCGGACAGACCCTCGCGCTGGTGCGTGACGACAGTGGCGACGCCGTTGGCCTGCTTCGCGAGGAAGACCTGCTGGCGCGTCTGCTGGGCACGGCGGCCTGACCGTCCGTCCCGGCCGGTCAGGCGGATTCTTCCACCCGCCGCGGAGACGTCTCCCGGCTTGCGTCCCTTGCGCCCCCGGGCGAAACATGTTCATGTCCCTATTCCCCAGTGAAGCCGACCGGATTGAAGCCTTTCCGGTCGCGCGCGAAAGCATTTTCCTGGCTCATGCCGGCGTCACCATCCTGCCGCGCGTGGTGGCTCGGACGATGCAGGATTACCTCGAGCAAAGCTGCCTGCGCATGCAGGAGTATCCCGAGGCCTGGCGCGCGGTGAATGAAACTCGCGTCGTCGCCGCCCGCCTGCTCGGTGCGAAGGCGCAGGAAATCGCCCTGCTCGGGCCGACCTCGCTGGGCCTCAACCTGGTTGCCGGCGGCCTCGACTGGCAGCCCGGCGACGAGGTGGTCTGTTATCCGGACGACTATCCGGCCAACGTCTATCCCTGGACCGACCTCGAACGGCAGGGGGTCGTGGTCCATCGCCTGCTACCCGCGGCTCCCGGTGCGATCACCCCGGAACTTGTCGAGGCGGCGCTCACACCCAGGACTCGTCTCGTGGCCCTGGCTTCCTGCCATTACCTCAGCGGGTTCCGGTTGCAGGTCGATGCCATCGGCCGCTTGCTGCGCGGCCGCGGCGTGCTGTTCTGTCTCGACGCCATCCAGACCCTGGGTGCGTTTGAAACGCGTGTCGATCATGTCGACTTCCTCGCCGCCGACTCCCACAAGTGGCTGCTCGGACCGATGAGCGCCGGACTTTTTTACGTTCGTGAGGAACTGCAGGACCGCCTGAGGCCCAGCCTGCTGGGTTCCTGGAATGTACGCAGCCCGAATTTCATTGCCCAGCCCGGGATCGACTTCGAGCGTGGCGGCCGCCGCTATGAGCCGGGAGCGCTCAACATCGCCGGCATCCTCGGCATGAAGGCGGGAATCGAGCTGTTGCTGCAAACTGGCATTGCCGCGGTGAGCGAGCAATTACTCGCGCTCAAGGCACGTTTGCTCGCCGGGCTAGAGCCGCTGGGTTTCCGCAGTCTCGGCCCGCGTGAGGGGCAAAACGCCTCGGGCATCACCACCGTGTGGCGGGATTCGGCGGCGGGTCCCGCCCTGGACGCCATCTTCGAGCACCTGGCCGCGCAGCGCATTCATCCCTCGCTGCGCCACACGCGTGAGGGACGGGCCCACCTGCGTTTCAGTCCCCATTACTACAACACCCTGGAGGAGATGGACCGGGTGGTCGAGGCGGTGCGCACGGCCTGAGCCGGCGCATCTTCACCTTGCCGGTCTGCACGGCTCGCGCCACCTTGCGGCGTGACCCCACCCGAGCAGGCCGTCTGGCACGTCGTCCATAGCAAGCCGAAGTGCGAGCACCTGGCCGCCCTGGCGGCGGCCGAACTTCCCGGGGTGGAGACCTACTGCCCTCGCATCCGTTTCCAGCGTGCGACCCGCCGCGGGTCGGTCTGGTTTGTCGAGGCCTTGTTTCCCGGTTACTTTTTTGCCCGTTTTGTGCCGGCGGTTTCCCTGCGTGCCGTCCGGCATGCCCGCCAGGTCATCCGGGTCGTCGAGTTCGGCGGCTGCCCGGCGCCGGTGCCGGATTCGGTGATGGCGGTGTTGCGCGAGGAAATGCAGGGGGCTGACATCCGGGAGATCCCCGCGGGACTGAGTCCGGGTGACGAGGTTGAACTGACGGCAGGCCCCATGCGCGGACTGCGCGGCATTGTCGACAGCGTTCGCAACGGCACGCAGCGTGTGCGCATCCTCATGGAGTTTTTGGGTCGCGACAACCTGGTCGAGGTCGATGCCGCCAAGGTCATCGGAGGGGAGGTGCCGCGCAACCGCCTTGCTGCGCGCGGCTGAGGGCCTCACTCGAACAGTTCCGGATAACTGGAGAGCGCCATGGCCCGGCACAGATCCATGACCGCTTTGGCGGACCCGAGCCGCCGCGCATTTTTGGCGAGCTCACGGCACTCCCCGGCATGAAGTTTGCGGACGGCGTGCTTGACCCGCGCCACCTGACCTGAGGCGACGCTCAGCTCGTTGAGGCCAAGGCCGATGAGCAGCGGGATCAGTTCCACGTCGGAGGCCATTTCGCCGCAGATGCAGGAGCGGATGCCGGCCTGGCGGGCGGCTTCGACAGTCACGGCAATGAGCCGCAGGATGGAGGGGTGGGCGGGCTGGTACAGGCCGGCCACGCGCTCGTTGAGGCGGTCAACCGCGAGCGTGTACTGGACGAGGTCATTCGTGCCAAGGCTGAGGAAATCGACCTCCGCGGCGATGAGGTCGGCGGAGAGGGCGGCACTCGGAATCTCGATCATGGCGCCGATCTCGACCCCGGGAGGTTCGAGGCCCTCGGCCTTCAATTCCTCGGCGCATTCGGCGAGCAGGGCCTTGGCCGCCCGCACCTCCTCGACGCCGCTGACCATGGGAAACATGATGCCGACCTCGCCATGAACGGCGGCCCGCAGCAGGGCGCGCAACTGGCGCTTGAACAGGTCGGGCCGGCCGAGCGAGACGCGAATGCCACGCCAGCCGAGGAAGGGGTTGGGCTCGGCGTCGGCAAGCATTTCGGCGTCGAGCTTGTCGCCGCCGATGTCGAGCGTGCGGAAGACAACCTGGCCGGGCTGCATGGCCTGAACGGCGCGGGTGTAGGCGTCCGCCAGCCAGTCCTCCGATCCCGAGGGATCCTCCAGGTAAAGGAACTCGGTGCGGAACAAGCCGACATGCCGGGCGCCGCAGTCGTGAATGGCGCGCATCTCCTCGACGAACTCGGCGTTGGCGCAGACCTCGACGGTGTGGCCGTCGGTTGTCGTGGCCGGCTGATGTCGTTCAAGGTGAAGGGCATCCTCGATCTGCTCGGCCTCCTCCTCACGGCTGCGATAGCTGGAAAGGGTGGCACTGTCCGGATTGAGGATGAGCAGGCCCTCCTCGCCGTCGAGCAGGACGACGTCTCCCGAGTGCAGTTCCTCGCAGATGTTGTGGAGGCGCACGGCGGCGGGCAGTCCAAGCGAGCGCGCGATGATGGCGGCGTGCGAGTTGGCGCTGCCGGTCTCAACAGCAAAGCCGAGCACCTTGCTGCGGTCGAGCTGGACGGTGTCCGAGGGCGTCAGGTCGCGGGCGACGATGATGACCGGGTCGTCGAACATCGGGTGGGTCATCAATTCGCCGCGCAGGTGGCGCATGACGCGCTGGGTGACATCCTTGATGTCGACAAAGCGCTCGCGCAGGTAGGAGTCGGCCAGGCCGCGCAGGGCGTCCATGTGCTTGCACATGAGGCGGTAGTAAACCGCGTCGACGCAGATGAGCTTGTCGCGCACGGTTTTCTCCACCTGCTTGAGGATGGAGTTGTCCTGCAGGATCAGCAGATGGGTCTCGAAAATGTCGGCCTCGTCATTGCCCTGCTCTTCGCGGACTTGGTTTTGCAGGGCCTCGATTTCCTGGTGGGTCAGATCGAGTGCCTTGTGCCAGCGATCCAGTTCGGCATCGACGTCTTCCTGCCGGATTGGGTCGGCGTCCGGCTCGTCAAAGTGGTCCTTGAGGACGTGCACCGCCGCGTGCGCGACTCCGGCGGACACGGGGGTGCCCTGCCAGATCCTCATGTCGGCTTTGGCCTCGGGACTCATGGGCCGCAGTTTCAGCCGGCAGCCCCGGTGGCGCAATCAAAGAAACCGTCTTCCTCCCGCCCGCTGAGGGCGACGGAACCGGCGGCGAGCAGGGTGCCGTCCTCGAGGCGGAGGTCGCCGGACACCTGCACCAGGCCGGGCAGTGTCGCCTCAAGCCGCGCGTTGACCTGCAGGGCGGTCCCGGGTTCGATGCTGCCAAGAATCTTGAACCGTTGCACCGCCGTCAGCCGGAGGTCCTGCAGGGGTTGGCCGGGTCGTGCGCTTTGGGCAAGCACCCCGCCAAGCTGGGCCAGGGCCTCGATCATCAAAACCCCGGGCAGGAGCGGTCGGCCGGGGAAGTGGCCGGCGAGAAACGCCTCGTCACCCTTCAGGGTCCAGCGGGCCCTGGCCGAGACACCGGGCTCAAGCTCCAGCAACTCGTCGAGAAAGCGGAAGACCGGTCCGTGGGGGAGGGCGGAAAGGGCTTGAATGAGGCAGGGCGTCTGCGGCATGATGACGTCCTTTTTACGCCTCGCTCCCCAGCATGACAATGTCCAATGCGCCCGATCCGGACCCCATCGCAGGGCCCCTGTCGGAGTTGCAGGGCTGCGAGGCCGCTGTCATGCGGCCGCTCATCCTTGTGCCCACCTACAACACGGGCCGCATTCTGCCGCGCACGATCGAAGACCTGCTGGCGCGCTGGCCTGAGGTTTGGGTGGTCGTCGACGGCAGCACGGATGGCAGCGCCGCCCTGCTGGAACCCCTCGCCGCCAACCACCCCGGCCTCAGCGTGCTGTCCTTGCCGGTCAATCGCGGCAAGGGTGCCGCCCTGCTCCAAGGGGTTGAAGTGGCGGCCGCCGCGGGGTTCAGCCACGTGCTGACCGTCGATGCCGACGGCCAGCATCCGGCCGGCCTCGTGCCGCAGTTTTTGAAACTGGCGGAAAAGCATCCGCGCGCCGCAATCCTCGGGCGGCCGGTGTTCGGACCGGAGGCGCCGCAGGTGCGTGTTCAGGGACGCAAACTGTCGAACCTGATGACCCACCTGGAAACCCTTGCCTGGGGCATTCCCGATTCCCTGTTCGGCATGCGCCTGTACCCGGTCAACGCCTTTCTGGAGGCCTTCCGGGAGACCCGCTGGGGACGCCGTTTTGATTATGACGCTGAGATCGCCGTGCGCCTGGCCTGGCAGGGCGTGCCGATGCTCTCCGTGCCGGTTCCGGTCCGCTATCTCACCGCCGCCGAAGGCGGCGTGTCGCAGTTTCGCTACATGCGCGACAACCTGCTGCTGAGTTCCATGCATTTCCGCCTTCTGGCCGGGTCCCTGCCGCGTCTGCCGCTGCTGGTCTGGCGAAGCCTGCACGGAGGCAATCCGCTGCGCGGGATTCGAGTCGACACGGAGGAACAGCCATGATGCCGACACTTCCCGGTCCGGCGGATTTCGACCGCATCGCCTCGCTCTGCGAGCGGCGCTGGGATTATCACTACACGCGCAGCAAGCTGCGCACGGATCCGGTTTACGCTGCCGTTGCCGCCGAACTCGCCGGTTCCGACCTGCCCGTGCTCGACATCGGCTGTGGGCTCGGTTTGCTTGGCCACTACCTGCAAGCCTGCGGCATGACTCCGCCCCTTACCGGTTTCGACTATGATGCCCGCAAGATCCGCGTCGCTGCCGGGATGGCCGACCGTGCCGACCTGGAGAATCTGGACTTCCGCAGCGGGGATGCCCGCACGGGTTTGCCCGAGTTCGCCGGACACGTCGTCATTCTCGACATCCTGCAGTTTTTTCACCGCAACGAACAGGAAGCCCTGCTCGCTGCCGCCGCCGCCCGCGTGGTACCGGGGGGGCGGATGATCATCCGCAGCGGCCTGCGGGCACCGGGTTGGCGGCATCGGGTCACTGTGCTCGCCGATTACCTTGCGCGCCTCACCCTGTGGATGAAGGCGGCGCCGGTGTGTTATCCGGATGCCGAACTCTTCCGTACGACCCTGGGCGCCGCCGGGTTGAGGGTGGACATCCGGCCGCTCTGGGGCAGAACGCCCTTTCACAACCACCTCATCGTCGGTCGCCGCCCCTGATCAGGGCGCCGGCTTGGCGCGTTCTTCCTTGGGCAGCCAGCCGATTTCCTCCTTGGGGTCGGGGGTCTTGCCGCGGTTCAGGAAAATGTCACCGGCATCCTTGAGGGTGACGAAGAGAATGAAGCCGAACAGCGCCAGCGCACAGCCGGTCTGGACGATTTCCAGGAAGCGAGACTCGACCGGTTTGCGCCGGATGGCCTCGCCGATGGCCAGGGTGATGTGGCCGCCGTCCAGAACGGGGAAGGGCAGCAGGTTGAGGATGGCCAGGTTGATGTTGAGCACGACGCTGAACCACAGCACCTGCAGCAAGGCGGCCGGATCCTGCAGCAGCGTGTAGTAGACGCGGCCGATGCCAACCGGTCCGCTCATGTGGCCGGGACTGATGTCGGAATTCCCGGAGAGCAGCTTGCTGAGCATCCCATACATGGCCCGCGAGGCGTCGGAGATCTGCTCGCCAACCCCCGGGTGCGCCAGCATGCGCTCGCCGGTGGCGTGCCAGATGATGCCAATCATGGGGCGCGGCTTGGCCTCGGACTGCCATTTGTCAGGCACGCGCGGGGTCAGTTCGACCGTGCGTTTGTGACCGTCGCGCAGCACCGTCAGGCGCACGGGTTGGTCCTTCTTGTCCTCCAGATAATCCGAAAGCTGGATGCGGTGGAAGAGCGGCTGGCCGTCGACCTCAAGGATTTGGTCGAGCGGCTGCAGGTCGGTGTCGGCCGCGGGGCTGTTCGGCTGCAGGGCGCCGACCATCGGGGTTTCCTTGCCCATGATGCCGACTTCACGCAGGGGCGGCCGCTTGAAAGGAATCTGCCACCACGCGACCTTGTCCGCTTCCGGATCCGGCCAGTCGGAGGCCACGGCGATTTCCTGCACGCCCGCGCCGGGGCGCTCGACCTCGAAGCGGATGCTCTCGCCCTCGCTGGCGATGACACCCCAGCGGATGCTGTCGACCATGCCCTCGAACCGGCGCACCGGCACGCCGTCGATCCTGCGCACCACGTCGCCCGGCTTCAGGCCGGCCTTGGCCGCCGGGCTGTCCTCGACGACATAGCCGATGGTGGTCGTCACGAAGGGTTCCGACTGCGGTTTGCCGAGCCAGGAGACGAGCAGGGCGAACAGGCAGGCGAGGCCAAAACTGAACAGCGGGCCGGCAAAGGCGACGATGATCTTGTCGAGAGGCTTCACCGGAGGCAGCGGTACAGTGTCGGCCGATTCCCCCTCAATGGCGTCCATGGGCGCCATCTGTGGCAGCTTGACAAAGCCACCCGCCGGAATGCTGCCGAGGCCGTACTCGACGCCGTTGATGGTCTTCTTCCAGAGGGGCTTGCCAAACCAGATGTAGAAGGCCTCAACCTTCAGGCCGCGCCAGCGTGCCGCCAGGAAATGACCCCATTCATGGACAAGGATCATCAGGTTGAAGACCATCAGAACTTCGAAGACCAGAATGACGAAGCGAAGCGCCTCGCCGGCGAAGCCGAGTTGGGAAAGCCATTGCATAGGGGTTGGAACGATACGCGGCGCGGGGTTGCGCGGCCGGCACGCTACCATTCCGGGAGCGGAGGGCAATCGCCGAGTTCGACGACAGGGAGGACGGCCCTCCACGCCTTTCAGGGTGGGGAATGAGGCTTCGCCCAAGTTTTTTCTTGCAAGCACGGGGCCAAGCCGGCCAAATGTCGGGAATCAATGAGCGCATCCCGCCAGCGCTGGCTGTTGGAGCAGATCCCTGACTGGGAGCGCGAAGGATGGTTGACTGCCGAGGGGGGCGTTCGTTTGCGTGAGCGATATGCGCTCGCTGCCAGCGGGCCGGGGCTTGGGCAAATCATGCTTGGCGCTCTGGGGGCCCTGCTGGTGGGCTCGGGCCTGATCGCCATCATCGGCCACAACTGGGATGATTTTTCCCGACCGGTGCGCCTGTTGTTTGCCTTCCTGCCGCTGTTGGCGGCCCAGATGTTCAGCTGGCAGGCGCTGCGCGGCGGTGCGGCGGCCTGGGTGCGGGAAACCGCCGCCCTGTTGCAGGCGTTGACCGCCGGGGCCTGCCTGGCGCTGGTCTCGCAGATTTATCACCTGGGCGGCGACTGGCCGGATTTCCTCCGTGCTTGGTTCCTGCTCAGCCTGCCACTGGCCTGGGTCCTCCGTTCGGAAGCCGTGACGCTGTTCTATCTGATGGCCACCGCGATCTGGGCCGTGGACCAGTATGACTCCGGGCTGGCCTGGCAGAACAGCCCCGTGATCTATCCGTTGCTGCTGATTGGCCTGTTGCCACGCTGGTGGCGGCAACCGCCGCCGGGTGCGGTGCTGCGCTGGTTCATGGCCCTCAATGCCGGGCTCGGCCTGGGTGCGGCGGTATCGTTCGCCGCGAAGCTGGGTTCGCTCTCCTTCTCGAAGTTCAATGCCGTGCTGCTGCTTTGGTCGGTGCTGGCCGCCTGCTTTGTGCTGCTGCCCCTCAATGCCCGCGGCATGGCCGAATCGACCCGCCGCAAGCCTCAGGTGGTCCTGGGGGGACTCTGGCTGTTCGGCTACGGTCTTGCCGCCACCTTTGCCGATGTTGGCGAGGATCTGCTCAAGGGGGCAGACTCGGCCTTGCGACTGCCCGCCGGATGGCTGCTGCTGGTCGTTCTGGCGGTCTTTGTCGCCCTGGCCGTGCGCCAGCGCCGCTGGGCGGTGCTGGCCATTGCCTCCGTGGTGGTGCTGCCCCTGCTCGTGCATGCCGTCTTCCCCTCCTCGTCGCATGGCGGCCTGCTGGCCGGCTTGTTCACGTTCCACCTCGCCGGGGTTGGGCTCACCCTGATCCTGCTGGATTTTGCCGGGCGTCCGGCCGCCCCGCGTCTGGGAGCGGCGGTGCTCAGCGCCCTGGTGCTCGCGCGCATGGCCGACAGTGATCTGTCACTGCTCGCCAAAGGGATTGTCTTCATCATCGTGGGCGTCGCCTTCCTGGCCTTCAACTTTTTCATGAGCCGGCGCCGGCGGGAGGTGGCTAGATGAAGACCCTGCCTCTCGTCGTGTTTGCCCTGGCCGTGCTCGCCCAGTGGCTGGTGCCGCTTGCCGCCATCCGCCAGCATGAAAAGGTGCTGGTGGAGGGGCAACTGGTGCGTCTGAAATGCACGGCGCCGGATCCCTACGATCCGCTGCGCGGCCGCTACCTGGCGGTTCGGCCTGAAGCCACGGAGGCCGATGTTGACAAGGAACTGAAGTCCTACCGCGGTCCGGGCTATGCGATGCTCGCCATCGGCGCCGACGGGCTCGCGTCCGTGACCCGGCTTGAACGGCAGCGCCCGGCCGAGGGCCTGTTTGTGCGCGTCCGGGTGCGCTATGCCCACGAGGGCAAGGCCCGCTTTGACTGGCCATTCGACCGTTATTACCTGAATGAAACCCTGGCGCCCGAGGCCGACCGCTGGCTGGCTGACTCCCTGCGCTCGACGAAGGCGGTACTCGCCGAAGTGAGAGTTCTCGACGGCCGCGCCGTGCTCGAGGACTTGAGTCTCGACGGCAAGTCCTTTCGCGAGCACCTGAAGCAGAGGCTGAAGACAGCCAAGGATCCCTGAAATGTCGGTCAGGCCGCCGACGTGAACTCTGTTCGATGTCATCCGTTTCCCGTCGCCGCTTCCTCCATGCCGCCCTTGCCGGCGGAGCCGCTAGCCACACCGCCGTTCACGCGGCGGAGGCCGGTCAGTTCACCGAACCCGAACGTGGCATCCCGCTGGCCGAGGATGCCGATGTCATCGTCTGCGGGGCCGGCCCGGCCGGAGTGGCGGCGGCGATCACCGCGGCGCGCGCGGGGGCCAGCGTGCGGTTGTTTGAATGGCGCGGCTGCCTGGGGGGCATCTGGACCGCCGGCCTGCTCGGCTACTTCCTCGATTTTGACAAGCCTGGCTTCGCCCGGGAACTGCGCGAGAAACTCGATGCGCGCGGAGCCCGCGCCGATTCCACGAGCGCCAGCCGCTTCTGTTACGATCCGGAGGCTCTGAAACTCCTGCTGGAGGAACTCTGCCTCGAGGCGGGCGTGAAGTTTCAGTATCACACCAAAGTTTCGGCGGCCTTCCGCGAGGGTCGCCGCCTGACGACGATTGTCACCGAGTCGAAGTCGGGCCGTCAGGCCTGGCGGGCGCCGGTGTTCATTGACACGACCGGCGACGGTGACCTCGGTTACCAGGCCGGCTGCGCCTTTGAGATTGGCATGGCCGAGGATTGCCCCTGCCAGCCGATGTCGCTCAACGCCCTGCTCATGGTCCGGGACGTTGAACAACTTCGAGAGTTCGTGCGCTTTGGCCGGAGGTTGCCGGGCGAGAACACCGACACCGAAAAGAAGCAGCGCATCAAGGAGGTGCTGGTTGGCAGCGGCAACTTTCCCTCCTACGCCGGGCCGACGATGTGGCACGTCCGCGGCAACCTCGTGTTTGCGATGATGAATCACGAGTATGGCATCAAGCCCTGGGATGCCGCAGAGGTGACCGCCGCCACCGTGAGCGCCCGCGCCGAGATGAACCGCATGGTGGCCGGCCTGCGCGCGCTGGGCGGTCCCTGGGAGGGCATTCAAATCGTCGCCACCGCCGAGCAGATCGGCGTGCGCGACGGCCGCCGCATTCGCGGCCGCTACACCGTGCTGCAGGACGACCTCGCCCAGGGCATCCGCCACGATGATGCCGTCGCGCGCGTGACCTTTGGCATCGACGTGCATGCGCTCAGCGCCGACGACAACAAGAAGCACGCCATCATGCCCAAGCCGATCAAGGCGAAGCCGTATGACATCCCGCTGCGTGCGCTCATCGCCCGGGACGTCGACGGACTGATGATGGCGGGTCGCTGCATCAGCGGCGACTTCATCGCGCATTCCAGCTATCGCGTCACCGGCAACGCCGTGGCCATGGGGGAGGCGGCCGGAGTCACCGCCGCCCTGGCGGCGCAGTCCAAGCGGCCGCCGCATGAAGTGGGCTGGGCCGAGGTGGAGGCAAAGCTGAAGGCGCTCGGGCAGCGGTCCTGAGCGTGCGGAATCAACTCTTGCTGGGCAGGTCGACCAGCATCTGGGCGTTGCTCGGGTAGCGTTCCATGAGCGTGAGCACGCGCTGGATTGCATCGATCGGCTTGTGGCCGGCGAGGCCGCGGCGCAGCATGTGAATCTTGTCGAGCTGGAAGGACTGCAGCAGCAGTTCCTCGCGGCGGGTGCCGGACTTGAAGATGTTGACGGCCGGATAATAAAACTGCTCGGCGATCTTGCGGTCGAGCACGAGCTCCATGTTGCCGGTTCCCTTGAACTCCTGGAAAATCAGGTCGTCCATGCGGCTGCCGGTCTCAATGAGCGCGGTGGCGAGCACGGTGAGGCTGCCGGCCTCGCGGGTGTTGCGCGCTGCGGCGAACAGACGGCGCGGGATTTCCATGGCACCGACGCCCATGCCGCCGCTCATGGTCGCGCCGCCGGACTTGGCGTTGTTGAAGGCGCGGGCCAGACGGGTGATGGAATCCATGAGCATGAAGACATGCTCGCCGCACTCGACGAGGCGCTTGGCGCGCTCGATCGCCAGCGTGGCGATGCGGGTGTGGCTCTTGACGTCCTGGTCGTTCGAGCTGGCGTAGATCTCGGCCTTGGGCAGGATGCGTTTGAACTCTGTGACCTCCTCCGGTCGTTCGTCGACGAGCAGGATCATGAGATGCATGGCGGGATGGTTTTCCACCACCGCCTCGGCGATGTGCTGGAGCAGGGTCGTTTTGCCGGCGCGCGGTGGCGCGACGATCAGCCCGCGCTGGCCGCGTCCGACCGGTGTGAACATGTCCATCACACGCGTGGTCAGGCGGTCCTTGGAGGTCTCGAGCTGGATCTTCTTGCAGGGGTTGATTGCCTTGAGTTCCTCAAACAGGGGCAGGTCGCGCATTGCCTCAGGCGCACGATGGTTGACTTCGTTCACCTGGGTGATCTGCGGACCGCGCGGCCCCTTCTGGGCGATGCCCTGCACCTGCATGCCTTCGCGCAGGCCATACTGGCGGATGTAATCGGCGGAGATGAAAGCGTCCTGTGGGTGCTGCGCGTACATCAGCTCACGCCGGCGCAGGAATCCGTAGCCCTTCGGGGTCAGTTCCAGGATGCCGTCGGCGGGTTCTGGCGGGCCGAGCACGATTTCCGGGGTGCGGCTGCGTTCGTCCTCGCCATTGGAGGGGGATTCGACGGCACCCTCGCCGCTCTGGCCCTGCTGCGCGAGGCGCCGCGCCAGCTTCTCCTGACGGAAGCGTTCCCGCCGCTCCTTCCAGCGTTCGAACTTGGACTTTTTGCGCTCGGGCGACGGCGCTTCACCGC
>JAUREI010000268.1 GCA_030827515.1 Prosthecobacter sp.
GGAAGCGGTCGCGGTCACTTTCTTCTGCCGGCCGCTCCTGAGCCGGGTGTCAAGTCAGCGCCTTCCTGGTCAGGCGCCCTGCTGCTCGCACCGCCCTGAGTCTCAGGCCTGACCCTCAGCCGTCGGTGATTCGACCGGCGGGGCGGCACCGCGCGCGCCGCCGATCGTCTGCGGGGCGATGCGCGCCTGCCAGATGTAACGCCGGAAGAGCACCTTGACGCTGGCGGTCATCGGCACCGCCAGGATGGCGCCAAGCAGCCCGCCCAGCAGCAGAGTCCAGACCAGCACGCTGGCGATGACCGTCATCGGGTGCAGACCGACCGCCTCACCGACGATGCGCGGCGAGATGAACAGGCCGTCGACCTGCTGCACGACCGCGAACACCGCGGTCACCGCCAGGGGCAGTGCCCACCAGGGATCGCCTGGAATCAGGGCGCTGCCGCCTTGCACCGCGCCGATCAGGACCGCCGGGATCCAGCAAAGGGCGATGCCGAGGTAGGGGATGATGCCGAGAACGCAAAGGGCCAGGCCGATGAGCAGGCCAAAGTCGAGCCCGAGAATCATCAGGCCAACGCCGGTGGCGATGCCATTGATGAAACTCACAAAGAGCTGGCCGCGAAAGAAGGCGATCAGGTAGGTGTTGATCTCGCTGAGGCAGGCAACGACCTCGTCCTTGAATGCACTGGCGCGCAGCGGCAGGTAGTCCGACCACTGTTCCTTGATCTTGGCACTCTCGATGAGGAAGTAATACAGGTAGAGCGGCACAATGATGAAGGACAGCAGGAAGCCAAACATGCCAAGAAAGCCCCCGAAGGTGGACTTGATGAACTTCCAGCAGTTGGCCACCACCGCCGGCAGCGTCGTGCGCACCCAGTCGCCGGTGAGCAGGGCCTTGAAGTTGAGTTCACCCTCCGCTTCCGCCACAGGCGCGCCCCCCTGCAGCGGTGCCTCCGGCGACTCCGGTGCCTCCGTCGACTCCGGCACCGGTTCGGCGACCGGCGTCGGCGCCAGCCCCTGCTGCAGCTCGGTGAGCGTGCTGTAGGGGAGCAGCTCGATGCCGTAGTCGCGCTCGACGCGCGCCGAGAAATTCAGCACCGCCGTTCGCGCCTTGACCGTGTAGGCGGGGACCTTTTGCACCAAATTTGCCGTCTGATCGGTGAGTTTGGGGATGATCCACCAACCCAGTCCAAACAACAGGGCGGAGAACACCGCAAAGGCGAGCAGGACCGAGGGTTGACGGCGCAATCCGCGGCGCTCCAGCCATTCCACTCCCGGCTCCAACAGGTAGGCGAGCACGCCGGCGACGGCGAATGGCGTCAGGATTGGCTGCAGAAAGGCGATGACCCGCGTGCCGAGCAGGATGAAACCGACGGCGAGCACGCCAATGACCGTGAAGGCCAGGGCCGTGGCCGCGGTCCACAGGATGTTGCGCTGAAACGCCGTGGGCAGGTTCTTCATGTTCGGCTCGGGGACGACGGCGTTTCTTATACCCCCGCCCGCCGCCCCCGGATAGTGGAAAATGGCCGCGTCTTTGGAAGGTGAATTTCCTTTGCCCGCCACGCCTTTTCCGGTTCCTTGCCCCTCCCCCATGCTGTCCCTCCCCGACCACCCCTTCCGCGCCTTCATCTTCGACTGCGACGGCACCCTCGTCGATTCCATGCCGCTCCATTTCCAGGCCTGGACCGCCTCGCTGCGCCACCACAGCGCGCCTTTCGACTTCACCGAAGACTACTTCTATTCGATGGCCGGCGTGCGCGAACAGGACGTCGTCACCCTGCTCAACCGTGAGCACGGCACGGACGTCGATCCCGACGCCGTCGCGGAAACCAAGGCGGACATCTTCCGCGAGCTCATCCCCCAGGTGCCGCAGGTGCGCCCGGTTGCCGAGTTTGCCCGCACCCTGCTCGGCCGTCACCCGCTCGCCGTGGCCTCGGGCAGTGAGGAACCCATCGTGCGCGCCTGTCTGGAGGCCAACAACCTTCTGCACTTGTTCGACACCATCGTGACACCGCGCGACGTCGCCCGCGGCAAGCCGGCGCCGGACATGTTCCTGCTCGCCGCCGAACGGCTCGGCGTCGCCCCGGAAGACTGCCTGGTACTCGAGGACGGCCAGTCCGGTGTCGAGGCCGCCAAGGCGGCCGGCATGCAGTGGGTCTTCGTGCCGCGCACCCTGCGCTGAACCCGGGCACTGCGCGCTTGCGCAGACGCCACCCGGAAGGCAGGGTGAACTGCCATGAAAAAGTTCCTTGTCCTGCTCAGCATCCTGGTCCTGCTCGTTCTGGCCGGTGCGGCCAGTGCCTCCTGGTACCTCCTGCGCCAGTTGGGTCCGGAACTCTGGGTCACCCAGGCGGAGAGTCACTGGAACTGCCGCGCCCAGATCGGCGACGTCGACCTGCAACTGCTCACCCGTCCCGCGACCCTCATCCTCAAGGAGGTCCACCTCGCCCGCCGCGACTCCGAAGCCGCCAAGCCCCTGTCCGAACGCAAGCCGTTTGCCGAGGGCGAGGCGGACATCCACGTCGCCGAACTCCGCCTCGCGGTTCGTCTCGAGGACCTGCTCAATCGCCGGATTCACATCGAGGACCTGCGCATCGTCCGGCCCGCCATTCGGGAAACCCTCGATGCCAAGGGCGACAGCAGCCTGGAAGCGATTTTTCGCCCCCCGCCCGCAGCCGGCTCGACGCCGGAAAACAAGGCAACTCCGAAAGCCGCCAGTCCAAAGCCGGCTCCGTCTGACGATGCATCCGAACTGCCGCGAGGGGCCGGCGGTTTCAGTTTCGCCCTCGCCAACGCCGCCATCGAGGAAGGGGCGCTCACCCTCAACGCCAAGGACAATGTCATTGAACTCACCGGCCTCGGGTTCCGCGTCGGCGGCATCGACCTCGGGCAACTGAAGCCGGGCACCGAACTCGCCGCCGAACTCGAGACCCA
>JAUREI010000055.1 GCA_030827515.1 Prosthecobacter sp.
AACGAACGCGCGGCCCTGAAGCTGCCGAAGCAGGGGGTGGAGCGCGGTCGCGAGGTCTTTCACGCACGCCGCTGCAGTGCTTGTCATGAGTCACCGGGCGTGTCTGGCGTTGCCGAGTTCAAGCCGGTCAAGGCTCTCGCCGAAGCCGATCCCGCGCGCGGTTGTCTGTCGGCCAGTCCGGCCGCGGGTGTGCCGCGCTATGACCTCAACGATCTGCAGAAGCGCGCCATCGGTCTCGCTCTCGCCGAACTGCGTGCAGGCGGCAAGCCGGCGCATCTGGCCGATGCGGCGCAGCGGGACGACTGGCAGATGACGCGCCTGAATTGTTACGCCTGCCACGACCGCAACCACAAGGGCGGTCCGGAAGATCCGCGCGCGCAATACTTCACCTACAACGACCCTGGTGCCGGTTCGCTCGGCGAGTTCGGTCACCTGCCGCCTCGTCTCGATGGGGTTGGTCGCAAGTTGACGCGCGGCTGGCTGGAGAAGGTGCTGTTCGGCAAGGGCGGCTCGGTGCGCGCCTACCTGAACACGCGCATGCCGAACTTCGGCGAGGTGGCGACGCGCGAGCTGGTCGATCTCTTCGCCGAGGCCGACCGTCGCGAGACGCCGGTGGCGATCGATGTCAGCGGTTTGCAGAAGCACCACCGCGCCGAGCTGGGGCGACAGTTGATCGGGGCCACCGGGCTCGCCTGCGTGTCCTGCCATGGCTTGAAGGATCGCAAGTCGCTGGGCCCGCCGGTGGCGCGCCTGACGCACACGGTCGAGCGCCTGCAGCCCGAGTATTTCAAGGAGCTGCTGCTCAATCCGCAGGCCGCGCAGCCGGGCACGATGATGCCGCCGCTGTTCCTGGGTCGCAAAAAGGCCGACCACGAGATCGAATCGATCTGGACCTACCTGCGCGAGCTGGAGGGCCAGCCGCTGCCCGAGGGACTGCTGTCGACCGAGGACTTCGAGTTGCTGCCCGTCAAGGCCGGCAAACCCATCGTCTTCCGCAGCTTCATCGAAGGCGCCGGCAGCCACGCCATCGGCGTCGGTTTCCCGCAGGGCCTGAATGCCGCCTTCGACGCCCTGGAATGCCGCTGGCGCTTGGTGTGGCGCGGTCGCTTCCTCGATGCCATGAGCAACTGGCAGAGTCGCGAGATGACGCCGATCCAGCCGTTGGGCGAGGACGTGCATGAGCTGCCCGGCGCGGCCGGCGGTGAGTTCGCCGGTTACCGGCTCGGGGCGGATGGCGTGCCGGTGCTGCTGTATCGGCGCGACGGCGTCCTCATCGAGGACACGCTGCGACCCGCGGCCGACGGGCGCAGTTTTGAACGCACGGTGAAGCGCAACGGCGAAGAAACCAAGGAGGTGCTGTCATGGTGAAGTGGAAGACACTGCTTGCGCCGCTGGCGTTGCTGGCACCGGGGCTGCAGGCGCAGGACGATGCCTTTTATCGCGTGCTGACCTATGAGGTGCCCAAGGGGCTGAACCTCGAGGTGGGCGGCATGGCGTCGCTGCCCGATGGCCGGCTCGCCGTGGCGATTCGGCGCGGGGAGGTCTGGATCATCCAGAACCCGCTCGCCGATCCGCCGACGGTGGAGAACCTCGGCTACAAGCGCTTTGCTTCCGGGATGCATGAGCTGCTCGGCCTGGCCTGGCACGACGGCCATCTTTACGTCACGCAGCGTTCCGAAGTAACCCGCCTGGCGGACACGGATGGCGATGGCGAAGCCGATGAATATCTCGCCGTCGCCCATGGCTGGGGCGTTTCCGGCGCCTACCACGAGTATGCCTACGGCCCGGTGTTCGATCGCGAGGGCAACCTGCACAACAGCCTGAACAGCTCGATGGGCAAGAAGTGGAAGGGCGCCGGTGCCGATGCCGAGAAGCCACTCTGGCGCGGTTGGACGGTCATGACGCCGAAGGGGGGAGGTCGCGCCACGGGGTTCTCCGCCGGCTACCGCAGTCCTTCGGGAATCGGCACGAATGCCGAGGGCGACATCTTTGTCACCGATCAGCAGGGCAACTGGATGCCGACCAACCCGCTCGTGCATGTCCGCAAGGGCGCCTTCTTTGGCCATGGCGACAGCCTGCAGGACATGGAGCGACCGGACTCGCCGGTGAAGCATCCGGGCAAGCTGCCCGAGGGCATCACCACGGCCGAGGCGATGCGCGTCATTCCCGGCTATCAGCCGCCGGCGGTCTGGTTCCCCTACGTCAAGGCCGGCCAGAGCCCCACCGGCCTGCGCTGCGACCTGACGGGCGGCAAGTTCGGGCCGTTTGAGAAGCAGCTCTTCGTCGGCGAGTTCGTCATCTCCGGCCTGCATCGCGTCTTCCTGGAAAAGGTCGACGGCGAATACCAAGGGGCGGTGTTTCCCTTCATCCAGGACCTGCAGTGCGCCGTGCTGTCGCTCGATTTCCTCCAGGATGGCTCGCTGGCGGTCGGTCAGACCAACCGCGGCTGGAACAGCCAGGGCAACCGGCCCTTCGGCATCCAGCGCCTAGTCTGGACCGGCAAGACACCGCTGGAGGTCGCCAAGCTGGAGGCGCGGCCCGACGGCTTCCGCTTCACCTTCACCCGGCCGGTGGCGGCGACCGACTGGAGTCGCACCCAGGCGCAGAGCTTCACCTACACCTACACGGCGAAGTATGGCAGTCCCGAGATCGATCCGCAGCCGCTGCAGTTGTCCGACTGGGCGCTGTCGGCCGACGGCCTAGAGCTGACCGTGCGCTGCGCCAACCTGCGCGCGGGTTACGTGCATGAGTTCGTGCTGCCGGAGGTGCGCAGCCGCGATGACGGCACGCCGCTGCGTCGCAACTACGCCGCCTACACGCTGAACCGCATCCCGGTGCGCTGAGCTGCCTCATTCGCGGAATTCATCGGCATCGGGGATGCGGGTGAAGGCGATCTTCGTGCCGGAGAAGGTTTTCACCGAGTCGGGTGCGAAGCCCAGGGCCAGGCTGTCGCGGCCGAAGGCCTGGTTGACGTCATCCATGACCTTCGACAGGCGTTCGCGCCGTTCGCGGTCGGCCGTCACGGTCAGGCCGAGGGAAGGGAAGAGGTCGAGTTGTTCAGGCCCGTCGGCGGGTTCCAGGCCGTGCAGGGTGACCGAGATTTTTTTGACCCGCTGGCGGGCGGCCGGAGCGAGCAGGTGTTCCCAGAGTCCGGCGAGCAGGCCGAGCAGGGCGTGGCTGTCGGAGAGCGGTGAAAAGCGTTGCTGGGCTTCGTGGCGCTGTCGGCTTTCCAGTCGCACGGCGAGGTTCAGAGCGGTGGCGCGGTAGCCGAGCCGGCGCATGCGGCTGGCCGCCTTGAGCAGCAGCCGGCGCGCGACGATGCCCGCCTCGGGTGGATTGCGAAACTCCGGCGCCAGCACGTGGCTGTGGCCGACCGTGCGCCGGGTGGTCGGTTCGTCGTCGAGGTCGCCGCCGTGGAGTTGATGCCAGAAACGTTCACCGCCAACGCCGCCCCAGACCTGGCGCAGGAGCTCCGGGCGCGCGTTCCAGAGATCGAGAAAGCGGTGAATGCCCGCGGCCTGCAGGCGCGGCTCCATGCTGCGGCCGATGCCGCAGAGGTCGGTCAGTTGCAGGTGGGCCAGCCGGCCGGGCAGATCCTCCAGCCGCACCACCTCGAGACCGTCCGGTTTGGTGAGGTCGCTCGCCACCTTGGCCAGGTAGCGGTTCGGGGCGATGCCGGCCGAACAGGTGATCACCTCGCCCACTCTTTCGCGCAGGCCGCGCTTGATGCGCCGGGCCAGGGCCATGGCGGTGGCCTCGTCGGCGTGGCGGTTGTCGAGCAGGCAGCCCACCTCGTCGATGGAGCCGATGACATGCACCGGATAGTGGCGCTCGATCTCGTCGCGAATCTTGTGGTGGTATTCGACATAGGCGTCGTGGCGGGCCTCGACCAGCACGAGGTCGCGGCAGAGCCGTTTGGCCTCGCCGATGTTCGTGCCGGTCTTGATGCCAAAGCGCTTCGCCTCGCGGCTGGCGGCGATGGCGCAGGTCGAGTCGGACAGCACCGGCACCACCGCCACGGGTCGACCGCGCAGCTCCGGGTGGAGTTGCTGCTCGACACTGGCGAAGTAGCTGTTCAGGTCGATGAACAGCCAGCGCAGGGTGCTGGAGATGGCGAGGGACACGTGGGAATGATGGGGTCGATCAACAACTGTTCAAGAAAACAGTTCTTTGCGGGCGTTTTTTGGGGTGGCAGCGTCCGCCTCTTCTCGAATTCGCACGCCCTGAGACCCCTGCATCCGCAGTTGCAGTCCGCCGCAGCCGGGCAACCATCGGCCATGCGTTTGCTCCTCCTGCCCCTTTTGTCGCTGGCCCTGCTGGGCCGTGGTGTCGCCCAGGAAACCCCGGAACCGAAGAAGGAGGAGGCCAAGGCCGAGTCCAAGACCAAGGACAAGCCCAAGGAGGTGCCGGAGAAGAAGAGTGTCACCGAGCACGTGCTGACCGTGAACGGCCAGAAGATTGAGTTCACCGCCACCGCCGGGCTGCTGCCGCTCAAGGATGCCGAGGGCAAGACGACAGCCGAGATCTTCTACATCGCCTACACGCGCAAGAGCGTGACCGATCCGGCGTCGCGGCCGCTGACCTTTTCGTTCAACGGCGGCCCCGGCTCGTCCTCGGTCTGGCTGCACCTCGGCCTGCTTGGACCGAAGCGGGTGAAACTGCGCGACGACGGTTTCGCCGTGCCGCCGCCCTATGCGCTGGTCGACAACGAATTCTCCCTGCTCGACGAGACCGACCTGGTGTTCATCGATCCGGTCGGCACCGGCTACAGCCGCGCCAGCAAGCCGGAGGAGGCGAAGAACTTCTTTGGCGTCAACGAGGATGCGCGCAGCGTGGGGGAATTCATCCGCCTCTACGTCACCCGGCACGGCCGGTGGCCCTCGCCGAAGTTCCTCATTGGCGAAAGCTACGGAACGACGCGCGCCGCCGCGCTCAGCGGCGAGCTGCTGCGCAGCCATCGCATGAACCTCAACGGCATCATGCTGGTCTCCACCGTGCTTAATTTTCAGACCATCTGGGGCGCCGAGGGCAATGACCTGCCGCACCTGCTCTACCTGCCGAGCTATGCCGCCACCGCGTGGTATCACAAGAAATTGCCGGCCGACCTGCAGGCCAAGCCGCTCGCCGAGGTGCTGCAGGAGGCCGAGACTTTTGCCGCCGGCGACTACAACCAGGCCCTGCTGCTCGGTGCCGCCCTGCCGGCCGGTCGTCGGACGGAAATTGTCCGGAAAATGGCGCGCCTCACCGGCCTGAGCGAAGCCTTTGTCGAGGCCGCCGACCTGCGCGTGCCGCTCTCCCGCTTCAGCGCCGAACTGCTGCGTGATCGCCGCCTCGTCACGGGGCGCTTCGACAGCCGCTACACCAGCCCCGTGCGCGATCCGCTCAGCAACCAGGCCGAGCGCGACCCGAGCGCCGACGCCGTGTTCAGCGCCTTTGCCTCGACCTTCAACCACTACGTGCGCGAGGACCTCAAGTTCGAGGACGACCGGCCTTATCACATCCTCGCCAGTGTCGGCAAATGGAACTGGGACGCCGAGAACCACTTCGCCAACGTCAGCGAGGTGCTGGCCGACAGCATGACGGCGAACCCCTTCCTCAAGGTGCACGTCTCGAACGGTTTTTTTGACATGGCCACGCCCTACTTTGCCGCGCGCTACACCTTCAACCACCTGCGCCTGCCGACCCAACTGCAGCAGAACGTCACCCAGGACGATTACAGTGCCGGGCACATGATGTACCTGAACCTGCCAGACCTGCAGAAACAGAAGGCGGATCTCGCCCGGTTCCTGCGTGCGTCCGTTCCGGAAAAGTGAGGAATGGAGCGGTCCGTCAGATCTTGATTTCCCAGCCCTTGCGGTAGGCGCGCGACCAGAA
Organism: Prosthecobacter sp.; assembly: GCA_030827515.1. Classification (GTDB taxonomy): domain Bacteria; phylum Verrucomicrobiota; class Verrucomicrobiia; order Verrucomicrobiales; family Verrucomicrobiaceae; genus Prosthecobacter. Next base: position 5,875 of record JAUREI010000055.1, read on the forward strand.
CTTTTGCGCCTCCGGATTGTCGAGAATCTTGCCGGTCTGCGGGTCGCAGCGCACGACGCTGTTGCTGCGGTAGGCGATGTTGCCGAGATGGCAGAGCATGGTGCTCTTCTGGCCCTCGTCGATCGGGCTGTTGAGTTTGGCGTTGCCGCGGATGGCTTCGATGAAGTTGCCGATATGGGCGGGATCGCCGCCGCCGGCGCCCTTGCCCTTGCTGACCTCGGCGCCCTTCGGGTCATAGACCGTCCATGTGTCGCGTCCGGCGGCGAGGGTACCGTTGTCACCGTAGAACATGACCTCGGCGAGGGGCTTCTCGGCCGCGCGCGGGTGGCAGGAACTCTGAACCCATTCGATGCCGGCATGGCCGAAGTCGAAGACGGCGGTGCCGGTGTCGGGGGTCTCCTGCGGATCGTCGAAGAAGTAGCGCCCGCCGTTGTAGGTGACCTTGAGCGGGTATTCGCCGCGGATGCCCCAGCGCAGGATGTCGAGGGTGTGGATGCCGTTGTTGCCGAGTTCACCGTTGCCCCAGTGCCAGAGCCAGTGCCAGTCGTAGTGGGCGAACTTTTTCAGGTCGCGTCCCGGTTCATCCGGCACCGGACCCTGCCACAGGTCCCAGTCGAGGTTGGCCGGTGCCGGGATGGCGAGGGCGCCGGTCTCCTTGCGGGAGTTGTAGTAAAAGCCGCGGCCAAAGCGCACCGTGCCGATGGCGCCGCCATGCAGGGCTTCGATGGCTTCCTTCATCCAGGTGCGGCGCTGGTTGCCCATCTGCACGAGTTTGCCGGACTTCTGCGCGGCCATGACCAGCAGTTCGGCCTCGCCGGCGTTCTGGCTGCCGGGTTTCTCCACGTAGACGTGCTTGCCGGCCTGCAGGGCGAGCACGGCGGCGGGGGTGTGCCAGAAGTTCGGCGTGGCGATGAAGACCGCGTCGAGTTCCGGGTCATCGAGGAAGGTGCGGAAGTCCTTGACGCCGTGGCAGGAAATCTCCTGGGCGTCGGCGACGACCTTGAGGCCGCGCTCCAGGCGCACGGGGTCGGTCTCGGCGAGGTACTTGATCTCGACGCCCGGCAGCTTGAGCAGGGCCTGGACATGGCCCATGCCGCGGCCCAGGGCGACGACGGCGACCTTGACCTTGTTGGCGGCGGTGTCGGCGGCGCGCAGGCGCGGGGCAGCGGCGGCAAGACCGAGCAGCGAGGACTGATGCAGGAAGGAGCGGCGATTCATGGCGCGGAGGAAATCGCCCGCGCAGCCTGCGGTCTATCGCCTCACCCGGCACCGGCTTCGATACTTTTCGCACGCCCTCAGCCGTTCCAGACGAAGCTGACCGGCTTGTCAATGTCCGGATGAATGCTGTGATGTACGGGGCAGCCGAGCGCGACGGCCTCCAGGACGGGGCGGTCGGGATGATCCGCCGGCAGCGGGATCTCGATGACGACGGGCAGTCGCAGAATCCGGCGGGGCAGGTCCTCGCTCATGTGTTTCTCGACGCGGACCTTCATGCCGGGCAGGTCATAGCCTTTTTGGGCGGCCTTGATGCCAATGACCGTGGCCATGCACGAGGCGAGGGCGGTGGCCACCAGATCGGTCGGTGAAAACGACTCGCCCTTGCCGTTGTTGTCGGCGGGCGCATCGGTGGGGAAGGATTGTTGCGAGGGACCGTGGACGGCGATGCAGCGCAAACCGCCCTCGTAATCGATGTGGATTGAGACGGCCATGCGGGTGCTTTGTCTTTGACGGGGCGCGGCTCAGGCGCGAAGACTGGGCCGACCCCGCGCTTTTTTACCGCCATGAGTCCGCCGCCGCAAGCTTCGAAATGCCGGTTTGCCCGTCTGTTGCCGGTGGCTTGCCTGTTGCTGGGGTCTCCGGCGGCCGATGCCGCCGACCGACCGGTCGATCAACTTGGCCAGGCGGCCCTGCAGAATGCCTTCCAGCTGTTGCGCGGCGAATACATTCGCGGGGAGGAAATCACCCATGATGAAATCAATCGTGCCGCCATGCAGGGGTTGTTGCAGCGCCTTGATCTCGGTGCGGAATTGGTCGCCCGGTCGGAGCCCGCGAAGGGAAGGGAGGGCTTGGTTGCCTCGAACTTCGTGTCCGGCCTGTTGTATTTGCGTCCCCGGGCGCTGACGGTCCGGGAGGCGGCGGAGATCGGGGATCGACTCGCCGATGCCGGGGAGGTCCGTCATCTCATTCTCGACCTGCGCACGCCGATGCCTCCCGGCGATTTTGAAGCGGCGGCGGCCCTGCTCGACGCCTTCGTGCCAGCCGGTGAATTGTTGTTGAAGCTCCAGCAGCCGGGCCGCGAGGATGCCCGCCTGTTTCTTGCCATCGGCGAGGCGCGCTGGACCGGACCGGTCGTGCTGCTGATCGATGCCGACACCAGCAACCTCGGGGAAACGGTCGCCGCCGTGCTGCATGCCCGCGGTCGCGCCCTTCTGGTCGGGGCTCCGACCCGCGGGGCGACCGTCCGCTACGAGACCCTGCCGCTCGACGATCGCTGGCAGCTTCGTTTTGCCCGTGCGGAGATGCTGCTGCCCGATGGCACTTCGCTCTTCCGCAAGGGACTGCAGCCGGATTTCCCGGTGGACTTTGATGGCGTGGCCAAGCGGCGTTTGTTTGACTCGGCCGGGCCGCCGACCGCGACGGTTTTCGAGCAGGGGAGGCCGCGCTACAACGAGGCGGCCCTGCTGGCGCGCCGCAATCCCGAACTGGAATCCTACATTCGTCGCAGTGCCGGCGAAGCCGACGATGCCGACCGGACCCCGGACAGTGACCGCGTCCTGCAGCGCGCCGTTGACATGCTGACCGCCAGCGATCACCTGGGGGCCAGCCGTCTGCGCTGGCCCGCTGCAGCCCCGGTAGCGCCGGCAGCTGGCAAGCCCGCCAAGCCATGATCCCCCAGACCCTCGAAACGCGCATCACGATTGATGCATCCCGCTGCGGCCGGACCTGGCAGGCGCGGCTGCCCAATGGCCGCCCGGTGCTGGCCTTCCGTCCGGAAGGAGCGAGATCGCTTGAACTGGCACCCGGCCAGCAGGTGCGCGCGCTGCTGACCGTCTGCGACTTTTCGCGGGCGCTGGTGCTGGCGGAGGACGAATCGGCCGCCGCCTTCAGGCATCCGGCTTGCGAATCGCCGGATTGATTTTCGCCAGCGCCTCGTAGAGGGCGGGATCCTGCGGGTGGCCATTGTAGAGCACGGCACCGTCGGGGGCGACGAGGATCATGCGCGGGATGCTGTCGATTTCGAGCAGGCTTGAAAACGGGCGCTCGCGCGGCTCGACCAGCCAGGGGAAGTCGATGCCCTGCTCGTCGCGCACCTTGGCGGCGACCGCCTCGGCGTTTTCGTCGTCCTTGTTCATGCCGACCACGACGATGCCGTGAGGCGCCAGTTCGGCGGCTTTTTTCTTGAGCGCCGGCATGAGCTGCATGCACGGGCCGCACCAGGAGGCCCAGAAATCGATGAGCAGGGCCTGCTTGCCCGCGAGCTGGTCCTTGAGAGTGGTGGCCTCTCCGGCCGAGTTCGTCAGCACCAGGCCGAGGTCGAGCTTCAGGTTCGCCAGTTTTGCCTCACGGCGCGCTTTTTCGATGAGCTGCAGGAAGAGCGGTCCCTGGGAGGGCGAGAGCCACAGCGCCTCCAGGATGTGGCTTTTGAAGGCGGCCTCATCCTGGCCGGCCCGGGCCTGCAGGGCGAGGGTGAATTCCGTGAAGGCCCGGATGTCGTCGGCCGATTTCAAGCCGGCGCTGTCCTTCGGATCAAAGTTGTCGGCAAGGATGCGCATTTCCGGCAGCATCTTGACCAGCCAGTCCGTGTCCTGGCGGCGCAGGCCCCAGACCAGTTTCGCCTCCAGCATCCGCTGGCGCGGGATGCCGGCGCGTCCGGCTTCCTTGAGGGTGGCGAGCAGTTCCTCCTGACCGAGCTCCGGACTGAACATGCGCTGCAGCAGTTCGGCGGGGTCGGCTGCTTCCTGTGCGGAGGCGGGCAGGGAGAGAGTCAGGAGGGCCAGGAAGTGCAGGAAGCGTTTCATGAACGGAAACATAACGCGCCTGACGCGCCCAAGTTGCCATTCTTCGGCACAAGGGCCAATTTGTCCGCCATGCCCGAACCGTTTTTCCTGACCGGCCCCACCGCCAGCGGCAAGTCCGCCGTCGCGGTCCTGCTGGCGGAGCGGGTGGGTGGCGAGATCGTCAATGCAGACGCCTTTCAGCTTTACGAGGGCATGGACCTGCTGACGGCCAAGCCGGGTGCCGAAGAGAGGGCCAGGGTTCCGCACCACCTCTATGACGTGGTGCCGGCCGGCGAGGCCTGTGATGCCCAGCGCTTTCGCGAACTGGCGCTGCCGTTGCTGGCGGACATCGCCGCCCGCGGTCGCAGGCCGATCCTCGTGGGAGGCTCGGGATTGTACCTCAAGGCGCTGTCCCATGGACTGGCTGACCTGCCCCCGGCGAATCCGGCCCTGCGTGCCGAGTTGGCCGCCCAGAGCCTGGAAGCCAAGCAGGCGCGTCTGCTTGAGCTCGATCCCGATGCGGCGGCCAATGTGCCGCTGGCCAATCCCCGCTACGTGGAACGCGCCCTGGAAATCTGCCTGCTCACCGGCCGGCCGCAGTCGCAGCTGCGGAGCACCTTCGCCGGGGCGCGCCCTCTGGGCACGGGGGTGACGCTGGATTTGCCTCGCGCGGAATTGCATGAGCGCATCCACCGGCGCCTCGAAGCCATGGTCAACTCCGGCCTGCTCGATGAGGTGCGGTCTTTGGGGGAGGTGGGGCCGACGGCGGCGCGTGCCATCGGTCTGCGCGAACTGCGCGCCCACCTGGCCGGCGAATGGACGCTGGCGGAGGCATTGGCGGCCATGGAGCAGGCGACGCGCCGCTATGCCAAGCGCCAGCTCACCTGGTTTCGGCGCGAGACTTGGCTGCAAAGCATTTGCCTGCCCGCCGGTGCCACGGCAGAGTGCGCGCTCGACCTCATCCTGCCCCACGTCCCATGCCCGCCGACTCTTCCGCCGCCGTCCACGTCAGCCTAGGCTCACGCAGCTATGACGTCGAGGTCGGTCCCGGCCTGCTAGACCGCCTCGGCGCGGTGGCGGCCGCCAAGTTCCCGGGACGCGTCCGGGTGGTGGTCATCACCGATTCGAAGGTCGGTCCGCTCTATGCCGAACGCGCCCTGGCCAGCCTGCAGGTCGCCGGTCTTCAGGCACACCTGATCACGGTACCCTCCGGCGAAGCCTCGAAGTCGCTGCCGGTTGCCGAGACGGTTTGCGGCGAAATGGCGCGCGCCGGCCTGGATCGCCAGAGTTTCGTGGTGGCCCTGGGCGGCGGCGTGATCGGCGATCTGGCCGGCTTCTGTGCCGCCATCTACCAGCGCGGCATCCCCTACTTGCAGGTGCCGACGACGGTGCTCTCGCAGGTCGACAGCTCGGTCGGCGGCAAGACCGGCGTCAACCTGCCCGACGCCAAGAACATGGTGGGCTGCTTCCATCAGCCGGCGCAGGTGCTGGCGGATGTCGCCACCCTCGACTCGCTGCCCGCGCGCGAATGGAACGAGGGTTTTGCCGAGATCCTCAAGCACGCCTGCATCCGCGACGCGCAGATGCTTGAGGCCATCGAGGCGGTTGCGGAGGGGCGCGGCGACCTGGCCGGCCTGATCCGTCGCAACGTGGCCATCAAGGCTCGCATCGTCGAGGCCGACGAGCATGAGACGAGCGGCCTGCGCGCCCTGCTCAACTTTGGGCACACCCTGGGTCATGCCATCGAGGCGGCCGCCGGTTATGGCGGCCTGCTGCATGGCGAGGCGATTTCGCTCGGCCTGCGCGCCGCCCTGTCGCTCTCCTGCAAGCTCAGCGGCCTGCCAGCGGCCGATGCCGCGCGGGTGCTGGCCCTGCTGCGACGGTTTGAGCTGCCGGTCGTGCTGGAACACGATCTGCAGCCCGCCGAAGTCCTGCGCATTGCGCGCATGGACAAAAAGTTCGAGTCCGGCCAGATCCGCTTCGTGCTGCTTCGGGGCCTCGGCGATGCCTTTGTCAGTCGGGAGGTGACCGAAGCCGATCTGGCCGGCGCGCTCGACGAGCTGAAGACCGAACTTCCGTGAATTTGCCCTTGGAAATCCGCCGTTGATCTTTCACTGTCACCATCATGCCCAAAACCAGCCTCACTCCAAACGAAGTCAAAGACATGCTCCTGCTCGCCGCCGAGCGAATCATTGCCGCCGAACCCGCGCTGTCGGAAGCCGACCGCAATCTGGGCGACGGTGACCACGGTCTGGGCATGCAGCGTGGCATGACTGCCGCCAAGGAAAAACTGCTCGAGGGCGAGATCGCCTCCGTGGACAAGGCCTTTTCCACCGTCGGCATGGCGATGATGAGCAGCATGGGCGGTGCCTCGGGCGCGATTTTCGGCACCTTCTTCCGCAACGGCGGCAAGGCCCTTGCCGGCAGGGATTCCCTCGATGCCGCCGGACTGGCCGCCTTCCTGCAGGCCGGGGTCGATGGCGTCAAGCAGCGCGGCGGTGCCGCCGTCGGCGACAAAACCGTCGTGGATGCCATGCAGCCCGCCGCTGAAAAGGCGGCGGAAGTGACCGGTCAATCGCTGCCGGAGGCTGTCGCCGCCGTGCACGAAGCCGCCCTTGGCGGACTCGAAGCCAGCAAGAACATGATCGCCAAGTTTGGTCGCGCCAAGACCCTGGGTGAGGCCTGCCTGGGTCATCCGGATGCCGGCGCCCTTTCGGTGACGGTCATCCTTGGTGCGATGAAGGATTACATCCAGGCCTGAACCCGGCCGGCGCACGGCACGTCATGACCCTTCGTCCCGTGCTGCTCCGCCTGTGGCGTCTGGGCTTGCTGGTTGCCGCCGTCCTGCTCCTGCGCGAGGCTCAGGAGCGGCACGATGCGGAGGCCGCGGCACTCACGGTCGAGTCGGTGCGGGATTACTTTCCGGGTGCCGACCGGCTGGAGCCCATGGATGCCGCCGGTCGCCAGGACGTTCGCGGGGCCGACGGCACCCTGCTTGGCCGCGTTGCGACCACCCTGCCGGAGTCCAAGCACGTGATCGGCTATTCCGGACCGACCCACAGCCTGCTGGCTTTCGACCCCCAGGGGCGAATCCTGGGTTTGCGCGTCCTGCGCAGTCATGACACGGCCGACCATCTCGCCGAGGTCGTTGCCGACCGCGCTTTTTTCCGTCAGTTCACCGGCAAAAAGCCCGAGGAACTGACCGGGCTGCAATGGCACACCGTCACCGGTGCCACTCTCACCAGCACCGCCATTGCCGAAGGCGTGCTGGCGCGACTCGGCGCTGCCGCGCAGGTGTCGCTGCGCTTCCCGGAGGAGATCACGCTGGAGGAGGTGCGCCGCCTTGAACCCGCCGCCACGGCGTTGCGAGCCAACCCGGGGGCGGTCGGCGGCTGGCTTGTGCTGGACGGCGAGGGTCGTCACCTGGCCATTGCCGTGCGCAGTTCACCGGTGACCGACACGCTGATCGGCTACAAGGGGCCGACCGACAGCCTGTTGCTGCTCGATTCGACCGGGCGAGTGCTGCGGGGGCTTGCGTTGCGCAAGAGCTATGACACCAGCCGGTATGTGGCCTACGTCACTGGCGACCGGCATTTCCTCCATCTGTTCGACGGGCGCAGCCTGGAGGAACTCGCGTCGCTCGACTTCAAGGCGGCGAAGATCGAGGGCGTGTCCGGGGCCACCGAGACCAGTTGGGCGATTGCCGAGGGTTTGAAACGGCGTGCCGCCGACCTGCTGACGCGACGACCCGCAGGCTGGCTCTGGCAGATCCGCTGGCGCTGGCAGGACACGGGTCATGTGCTGATGATTGCCTCCGCGCTGCTCATGGCCTTCACACATCTCCGGGGGGTCGCCTGGGTGCGGCACTTGCATCATGTTCTGCTTGTGGGATATGGCGGCTTTTTTGCCGGTGAACTGCTGTCGCAGGGTTTGCTGGCCGGTTGGGCCGCGCATGGCACCTCCTGGCGAAGCGCGCCGGGCCTGGTTCTGCTGGCGGCGGTGGCCTTGCTGGCACCGGTCTTCAGCGGCCGACAGATCTACTGTCATCACCTGTGCGCGCATGGTGCCCTCCAACAGTTGCTGGCTCGACGGCTGCGTTACCAGGCGGTTCTGCCCAGGGCGGTGGAGCGCTGGCTGGGGCTTTTGCCCTACGCCCTTCTGGGGCTGGTCCTGGCCAGTGTCGTGCTCGGTCTTGGCATCGATCTCAATGCCATCGAGCCCTTCGATGCCTATCTGTTTCGCATCGCCGGTTGGTCAAGCCTGGTCCTTGCGGGCGTCGGCACCGTTGCCGCCCTGTTCACGCCTCTGGCCTACTGCAAGTTTGGTTGTCCGACCGGGGCGCTGTTCAAGCTGCTGCGTCATGCAGGATCGACCGACCGTTTCGGCCTGCGCGACAGTCTTGCAGCCCTCGCCCTGGGGCTTGGGGCCCTGGCTTTGGCCTTTTGATCAAGCGTTCTGCCGGCGCCCGTCACTCGGTCCCAGCTTGCGATACAGGGTGGCGATGCTGACGCCGAGCATAGCCGCGGTTTTGTCCCGCGAGCCGCCATTGCTTGCCAGCGTGGCCTGGACAAAACGCCGCTCCTGCTCGCGGATGAAGGGTTGCAGCGGAGAGCCCACCGGCAGGCCGTTCACGGGGACATCTTCAACGGGAGCGCGGTCTCTTGAATCCTCGGCTGCCTGAACGGGGGGATTGAGCTTCGACAGAATGCGCTGGATGGCAGATACCAGTTCGGCGGGATCGAGCGGCTTGAGGAAAAAATCGCGGACTCCAAAGCGAAGTGCCTGAATGACCACCTCGGGACTGCGTTCCGATGTGATCATGATGGCAGGCAGATCCGGAAATTCGCGCTGGCAGGCCTCCAGGATCTCCATGCCGCTCTCCGGGCCGATGTGATAATCCACCAGCACCAAATCCGGGTGCCAGGTGCGTAGGCTTTCCAGCGCGGAGGAAACCGTGGTGCAGCCTTGGGCATCGCAGCCGGATTTGCGGCAAATACGCGCGAGCATTTCCAGCAGGACAGCTTCGTCGTCGATGATCAACACACGGGCCATGGAGAATGGTGAGGTGAAAGTCGACCCCAAGGGGCCGTAACTGCCGTAATTATTATATTCGATATCTTATATTTGAAATTGAGAAATGCAGAAAAAATGCAGCCCTTAGTGCCAAAACGGTCCCGCTTTCCCGGGTGCCGGACTTCGGTCGTCTACCCGCCTTGAAGGGAATTGCCACGTTCGGTCAGGGGCAACTTCACACGGCGCCCGTCCTGCAGGTGCGATGCGAACACGCCGCAGATCATTTCGAGGGTGACGCGGCCGTCGCGGGCCGAGCAGAGCGGATCACGTCCCTCTCTCATGGCGGCGAGCAGATCGAGGGCCGGGGCAAGGTGGCCACCCACCTGCTTGCGAATGTCGGCGACGGGTTCGGGCAAGCCGATGCCGGCGCTGGTGACGGGTTGCCAGGCCGCGGGTTTGGCCTCCGGTCGGAAGGGACTGCCGGTGCGCAGATGAACCAGGGGCTCGGCGTCGATGCGAAGATCGATGACGCCTTCGGTGCCAATGATCTGCAGGCCGAAACCCGATTCCCGGACCCCGGCGTTCTGCACCGAGTCGAAAAAGGCGGGCCGTCCGTCGGCCATTTCGAAGCGGGCATGGACCTCGTTGCCGCCGAGAGGGCCGATGCCTTCCGCTCCCTCGCCCACATCGGAGGCAAGGAGCGGACGGCCCTGCTGCAGGACAATGGCACTGCAGCTTTGGGGTTCGCCAGCAAAGTGATGGATCAGGTTGAAGAGGTGACAGCCCAGCACCCACATATCGAGTGAACCGCCGCGGGTGTCCTCCTTGCCCCGAGCCCGGTATTCAAGCACGCGGCCGATCCGGCCCTCCTGCACCAGAGCCTTCACCACTGGCAGGGCGGGGTGATAGCGGTTGCGATGAGCGAGGGCGAGGCGCAGGCCGGAGCGATCGCAGGCGGCGATGATTTCGTCGGCTTCGGTCAGCGAACGGCAGAAGGGTTTCTCCATGTAGATCCCGTGCACCCCGGCGGCGGCGGCAGCCATGGCCATGGCATGATGCTGGTCAATGTGACGAGACGCGATCACCGCCACGTCGGGGCGGACGCGGTCCAACAACTCCCGGTAGTCGGCAAAGCCTTGCACATCCCCCAACCGGGTCTGCGCCTGGGAAAGTCCCCTGGGGTCGGCGTCTGCCACGGCGACCACCTTCGTTCCGTGGACCTCGCGCCACATGGTGTCGAGTCCGTGGCCGTAATTGCCCCGGCCGGTGTGTCCCAGAATGGCGACTCTGACGGGAGGCTCCGCGGCCTGGATTCGCGTGGCTGCAAGGCCTGCTGCGACGCCGAAAAAGGCGCGCCGTCTCATGGCGCGTTCGGGTCGACGGTCGTCTTGATCTCAACTTTCGGCAGCTTGTCCCCCATGCGTTTAAAGACATCGTTGAAGAAGTTGCCGCCCTCCGTTTCCTTGTGGTGCCGCATGTAGAGACCGGCGAGGAGGGCTGCAACGAACAGGGCGATCACGATGGCGGCCGTGGCGCAGCCACTGCCGCCGGTGTCCGGGTAGGAACTGACGCGCACGGCCCGGTTGCGCTGCGGCGCAGGAGTCCGGTAGTTGCGCTTGGGCATGGGAGGCGTCGCTTCCTGAATGGGCACCACCTCTGGCTGAGGTGCCTGGGCGAAGGCGGGTTCGGCAGTCTGCGCGGGTGCTTCACCCTCGTAATAAACGGCCTGCACGTCGCCAAACGCGACGCGATCCCCTTCGCTGAGACGGGCCTCCTCGACCTCAACCGCATTGACGCGGGTGCCGTTACTGGACTTTTGATCCGTGATGAAGCAGCCGCTGTCACTGAGTTCGATCACCGCATGGTGACCGGAAACCGAGGGGAACTCGAGCACGACGACGCTGTCCGGGTGGCGGCCGATCGTTGTGGTGCCATCCTCGAGCAGGTGGGTGAAGACCGAACCATCGTCGAGGTGGAAGACTAGAGTGGGCATAATCAGCGAGTAGGTTGGGGTGGCTAACGCATGTTTCGGACCGGCTTTGCAAGCTCTTAGCACAGAAACTTGGCTTTTTCACGATGCAATGTTCATGTTCAACGAGTAGTTTGTCCTGCGCTTCCTTCCGCCATGAATTTCCCTGCCGCCCCGAAGAGTTGCCACCGACGACGGATTCTCGTCGGACTGCTGCTTGCCGCCCTGCCGGCTTTTGCGAAGGGCGAGGATGAGGCGGAGGCTGCCGCTACGGCGCTGGCGCTTGACCAGGAGCAGGCCGGCTTTGCCTTCCGGGCGGAAACCTGGGTGTCACCCCTGCCGGCCGAACTCGGCAAGGCGGTGCGCCTGCAGTTGTTCAAGGGCAATGAGTACTGCATTGCTGTGGCAGTGCCGCGCGGCTCCGGGATCCATGTCAGTGGGGCGGTGCTTGATTTTGAAGGCCAGCCCGTGGGTGAAATCCAGCCGGTGCTGGATGGCTGGGGATTCCTGCTGTTTTTCAAACCCAAGAAAACCGGGGTTTATGTGGTGGCCATTCACCAGGAGGAAAGCGGTCGACGTCGCGACACATCCTGTGCGGTGGCTGTCGGCTACAAGTGACCCCGGGTTGAACAAGTTCCGGCTCGCCCGCGTCTCACCCGGCAAGCCATGAAACCGATCGCTCTTTTGCTCGCTCTGGCGTCCGCCGTGCCGGCGGCGGAACCCTTCACGCTCCGCACGCTCGAGGGTCACCTCTTTCACGAGTGTGTCGTCGTGCGGGTCCATCCGGACAGCCTGTCCTTCCGCCACGCCAACGGCGCCGCGCGTGTGGACTTTGCGCAGCTCGATGCCGATCTGCGCACCCGTCTCGGTTACGATCCGGTGAAGGCCGAGGCTTACCGCCGTCAACGTGCCGCCCAGGCGGCCGGGGAACAGGCGCGGCGACAACGGCTCGATCAGGAACGGTCCGAAGCCCTCGCGGCGGCCCAACAGGCTGAGGCCGAGCGGCTGCGGGTCGAAACCGAACGTGCAAGCGCGGTGCTGGCCGCGGATTGGGCCCGGCCCCTGGGACCTCCGCTGGTCGCTGCACCACCGCCCCTCGGGGAAGCTTACGACGCCGGCGGCGGCTGGAGCCGCGCCTCGCGGTTTAGCCCGCTGCTGGTCAGTGGGTACGGCTACCCGGGCTGGGCCTGCGGCTGCCTTTCATCCCACTGGCACTCGCGCGCCTGGGGTGGGTTGGGAAGGCGCGGAAGCGGCGTCTCCCTGCATCTCAACTGGTGAGCCTCAGTCCTTGCCGTTGACCCAGTCGATGGCCGCACGGCAGATCTCCCAGAAACTGCCGCTTTCCAGGCTGGCTCCGCCGACCAGAGCGCCATCAACATCCGTCTGCGAAATGAGTTCGAACATGTTGCCCGGCTTGACGCTGCCGCCATATTGGATGCGGAGTTTCTGGGCGGTGTCCTCGTCGAACATTGCGGTGAGCACGCTGCGGACAAAGGCATGCGCCTCCTGAGCCTGCTCGGGGCTGGCGGTGCGGCCGGTGCCGATCGCCCAGACGGGTTCATAGGCGATGACGCAGTCCAGCACGCGACGCGAGCCGATGTCGGCGAGCGATTCACGCAACTGGCTTTCGAGGACCTGTTCGATGCGGCCGGCGTCGCGCTCTTCCAGGGTCTCGCCGATGCAGAGAATCGGGTGCAGGCGCGCCTCCAGGGCGGCAACCACCTTGGCATTGATGGTGGCGTTCGTTTCGCCGTAAAGGCTGCGGCGTTCGCTGTGGCCGAGGATGACGTGACGGCATCCGCATTCCTTGATCATGCGCGCGCTGATTTCGCCGGTGTAGGCACCGCCCGGATGCTGGCTCATGTTCTGGGCGGCCAGTTCGATGTTTTCCTTGCGCGCGTTCATGATGACCTCATGCGCCTTGCTCAGGCTGACGAAGGGCGGGGCCACGACGACCTGCACGGGGCACTTGTCCGGGACCAGCCGGGCAAAGGAACGAAGGAAGTCATCCGTCTCCTGGGGAGGCATGTGCATCTTCCAGTTGGCGGCGATGATGGGCTTGCGGACGTGGATCATGGGACGGGCGGGGGCGGGGGGACGACGGACGAAAATTACAGATCCTGAAGGCAGGCGACACCGGGCAGCACCTTGCCCTCGAGCAGTTCAAGGCTGGCGCCACCACCGGTGGAAATGAAGGTCATCTGGTCAGCCAGCTTGGCTTTCTTGACCGCCTTGACGCTGTCGCCACCGCCAATGATGGTCTTGGCGCCGGTGTTGGCGGCCACCGCCTCGGCGATCGCGAAGGTGCCCTTGGCGGCCTCGGGAATTTCAAACACGCCCATCGGACCATTCCAGATCACGGTCTTGGCGCCGGCAACGGCTTCGGAGAAGAGGCGCACGGATTCGGGACCGATGTCAACCCCCTCCCAGCCTTCCTGGATGTCCTCATTGACGGCGGTGTAGCGGGTGGCGCCGAGCTTCTTGGCGTCGAAATCGAAGGCGTCGGTGATCAGGGCGTCGACTGGGATGAGCAGCTGCACGCCGCGCTCGCGCGCTTTGTCGAGGGCGGCCTGGGCAATCGGCTCCCACTCGGGCTTGTACAGGCTGCGGCCGATGCTGATGCCCTGGACCAGCTTGCGGAAGGTGTAGGCCATGCCGCCGCCAATGATGAGGGTGTCGGCCTTGTCGAGCAGTCGGTTGATGACCTCGATCTTGTCGTTCACTTTGGCACCGCCGAGAATGACCACGAAGGGGCGCTCGGGCGTTTCCAGCTCGTCGTGCAGGTAGGCGAGTTCCTTCTCCATGAGCAGACCGGAGACGGCCGGCAGGTGCTCGGCCACGCCAGCAGTCGAACTGTGGGCACGGTGGGCGGAACCAAAGGCATCGTTGACGAAAATCTCGGCCAGGGCGGCGAGACCGCGGGCCAGTTCGGGATCGTTCTTTTCCTCGCCGGCATGGAAACGGGTGTTTTCCAGCAGCAGCACACCGCCGTCGGCCAGGACCGCGGCCTTGGCTTCGGCCTCGGCACCGATGCAGTCGGAGGCAAATTCCACGGGACGGCCGACCAGGGCCGCGAGGGCCGGAGCGACCGGGGCAAGCGACTGCCGCGGGTCGCGCTGGCCCTTCGGCCGGCCCAGGTGGCTGCACAAAATGACCTTGGCGCCGGCGCTGAGCAGGTGATTCAGGGTCGGCAGGGTCTCACGAATGCGGGTGTCGTCCGTGATCACCATCTGGCCATCCTTCTCGTCGAGGGGCACGTTGAAATCGACGCGCACAAGGACGCGCTTGCCATTCAGATCGAGGTCGCGGAGGGTCTTTTTGGGCATGATCGTGTGGGAAATGCAGGTCGCCAGGAAATGGCGGGCGGAATGCCTAGCACAAAGCGGGCGGGAATCGCGTGAATTTTTTCCCTAGCCCGAAAAAAACACCGGCCCGGCGACCGAAATCGGGGGGCGACCGGTCAGCGTCGGCCGTCGACGGCAAGTTTGACGGCATACACGCTGGTTTTGGCGGTGATGTAGAGGGTCTGGCTGCCGCGGGGGCCGAACACACAGTTGGCCGGCCGCTCGGGAACCTCGATGACCCCCAGCTTGCGCCCCTCGGGGTCCACGACCCAGATGCCGTTGGCGGCGATGTAGAGGTTGCCGAACTGATCGCTGGTCAGGCCGTCGCCGCCGCGTTCCTCCGCGGGGTCGAAGACACAGAGCTTGCGGCCGCCGCCCAGCTTGCCATCGCCCTGGATCGGGTAGGCCCAAAGGCTGTTGGAACCGTTGTCGACCACGTAAAGGGTCTTCTTGTCGTTGGAGACGAGTACACCGTTCGGTCGCACCAGGTCGTCGATGACGCGCACGACCCTGGCCGGTTTGCTGCGGTCCTTGTCGGGCGTGGCATAATAAACTCCCTCGGCACCGAGGAACATCTCCTCGGGTTTGCGACCATAGCCCGGGTCGCTGAAATACAGGCCGCCGCGGCCGTCGAGGTCGAGGTCGTTGGGGGCGTTGTAGGCCTTGCCCTCGAATTCCGCGGTCAGGGCCGTCGGTTCGCCCGTGCCCTCCTGGCGGCTGACGCGGCGGGCTCCGCCTTCGCAGGCAAACAGGGCGCCGGCCGGGGTGAACATCAAGCCGTTGGCCCTGCCGGTGTGCTCGCGATGCAGGACCGTGTTGCCGCTGACGGGATCGAAAATGTGAATGCGCTCATTGGGGATGTCGCTGAACCAGATTCGGCCGTCCGGGCCGAGCGCCGGGCCCTCCGTGAAGGTGAAGCCTTCGGCAACCTTTTTCACCTCGGGCTTGTCGGGCAGGACCGCTGCAGGTGCGACCGGCTTGGGCGCCTCAGGGCTGCCGGCGCCGGGATTTTCCTGAATGCGCAGGTTGCGCCAGCGAACCTGCAGGCCGGCAAACTTGTCGGGCACGTTGTGCACTTGCAGGGCGATGAAGCCCTTCGGGGTCATGTTGTCCTTGAGGTCGGCCGCCGGCACACCGTTGAGGAAGGTGCGGAGTCGGTCGCCGATCGCCTCGATGCGCACGCGGTTCCAGTCGCCCTGCTTGAAGGCGAAGCGGGCGGCATCGTTGTTGGACAGGTCGTTCAGCCAGCCGCGCCGGCCTTCCTCGTAAATGCCGGCGGTCCAGCCGCGGTCACTGGGGTCGATCTCGCTCTGGTAGCCGTGCACCTGCCCGTTCTTGTAGTCCGGCAGGCTGTTGCTCCGGAACTGAATGCCGGAGTTGAGGTTGGCATCGACCTTGAATTCGAGCTCGAGGATGAAGTCACCGTACAATTTGTCGGTGCACAGGAAGCTGTTCGGGGTCTTCGGCGCGCTGATGCCGACGATCTCGCCGTTTTCGATCCGGTACTCGGCCTTGCCACCCTTGAAGTTCCAGCCGTTGAAGGTTTCGCCGTCGAACAGGGGCACCCAGTCGGCGGCGGCCAGGCTGCAGGCGGAGAGGCAGAGGAAGAGCAGGGCGGTCGGTTTCATGCCCCCGACTCTGCCCGCCCCGGCGACCGGTGCAACGATTTCCGCAAACCCGCCCACGGTTGCAATCGGGCCGTTCCGACGCTCTAGTGAAAGGATGCGTCATTCGTGGATTCGCCGCACCGGTAGGCTGCTGGTCGCCCTGCTCGGGGTCGCCAGCCTCGCCGCCCAGGAACCGGCGGAACTGGACGGCCCGCCCTCCAAGCTCGACACCCTGCGCGCCCTGCTCGCCACCCGCGACAAGCTGCGCGCCGAGGCCGAG
>JAUREI010000103.1 GCA_030827515.1 Prosthecobacter sp.
GCCACCGGTGCGCGTGAGCAGCCACAGCCGGCCGTCCCGGAGTTCGGTGACCATGCATTCCAGAGCCCAGTGCGGTGCCTGCAGCGATCCGTGGAGCAGCCAGGTTCGGCCCTCGTCGGTCGAGATGGCCGTGCCCTGCAATTGTCGCGGTCCGCCAAACCAATCGCGCACCGGCTCCGCGGCATGCGTCACCGGCAGAATCCACTCACCCGTCGACAGAACGGTCGGCTTGTTCATGCGAAAGGCGTAGGGAGCCTGCAGGTTGATGCGAAACTCCGCGCCAAACACCGGTGAAACGGCATCCGGATCGTCGCAAAGGCGCGCCCGGACATCATGCTGCGCCGTGTCCTTGTTGCCGCAGTTGAAGATGTACCACAGCCGGCCCTTCGGGTCGATCCACAGGGTGGGATCAAAGCAGCGCGTACCATCCTTCGGCAAGGCCATCACCACCGCCGGACCAAAGGACTGCCCGGCATCGTCGCTCCAGGACAGGAGCACTTCATTTTCCTGGGCCGGTTCCCGCGGCCCACCGGTGAACCAGGACACGAAGACGCGGCCTCCGGCACTGCGCTCAAGGCCGGGAATGCCCTGCCAGGCCTGGCGACGCGCGGCGGTGAATTCGGCGGCGGGCGCGCCCAGGCCGATCGCGAGGGTGCCGAGGGTCAGAAGGATCCGGAGCATGGCTGAGTCTAACGCAGGCTCGCCGGCGGCTGCTGCGGTGGGACACGCGTGAAGTTGTGTTATGTTAACATCCCCTTCCGCTCGCCGGTTTGGCATGTTCAACCCGGGGCCGTGGCGGGAATCCGGTCAGTGCGCCTGCAGATCGATCAACCGCCACTCATGTGCATGGAGGTGAACGGGCCGTTGCACCGTTTCCACAAAATGCCTCGGAAACTCCGTGCCGCTCGGCCCGGCCTGGAAATCGCGGAAGGTGACATCCACATCCGCACCCGCCGTGCTGGCCAGCCCCTCCAGGGTGAACTGAACACGCCGCAGACGCTGGTCGCGCTCGCTGATCCAGGCCACCACCCGGTCCTCACGGGCGGTGCCCAGCCCGGGACGCAACACCCCGAAGACAAGCCGGCATGCATCATCATCCACCGTCCGGGACGGTTCCGCGGGATCATACCGCCATTCGCTACCGCGCGCCAAAAGCCAATCGGCACCAAACAGGAAAAGGGCATAGCCATCGGCCACAAGAGCGGCGGCGTTGAGTTCATCCTTACGGGTGGACGGCCGGTGGTTGAAGAACACCTCGACGGCGCCCGGGGTGCGCACGACCCGTTTGATCCCGGCCGGGCCGCGGTGAGTCTGCTCGATGCGCCCCAACGGCGGCAGGTAGCGTTCGCGAGACCCCTGCCGGAAGCCTGCATCAACCAGCACCGGCTGCAGCCGCCTCACCCAGCTTCCCCACTCACCGGCATAGCCGGCCTCGACCTCGCGCAGCCGTCGCCAGGGACGTCCGGCTCGTTCTGCGCTGCGCTGAAGCAGCTGGCGCCCCTCGTCATGGCACCCCTCGGGCGACGTCCGTGGATCCGGCAGACCGGAACAGGAAACCAGCAGGACTGACAGCCAAGCCACGCGCAGAGTCATCGTTCAATGTGCCATGGCAGCATGCTGTCGGCAACCGCCGCGGCACTTGTCAGGTGGGACGGACAGCCTAGAGTCGCGTCATGATCCCCCTGGCCGACGACAATCCGGTGCACCGCTTTCCGCTGGTGACCGTTCTGCTCATCACCGCCAACCTGGCCGTGTACTTTCTCTGGCAGACCCGCATCGGCCTGGAGCAGAGCGTGGCCCTGGCCGCCTTCGTTCCGGCCGAGTTCCAGCGTGGGGCGCCCGGCGCGTGGAGCGCGCTTTTCACCAGCCTGTTCATGCATGGCGGTCTCATGCACCTGATTGGCAACCTGTGGTTCCTGTGGATCTTTGGCGACAACATCGAGAACGAGTGCGGGCGCCTGCGCTTCGTGCAGTTTTACCTGCTGTGCGGCGTCATCGCCACCCTCGCCCACACCTGGCAGGATCCGCGCTCGGCCGTCCCGCTGGTCGGCGCCAGCGGCGCGATCAGCGGCGTGCTCGGTGCCTACCTGGTCGAACACCCGCGCGCGCCGATCCGCACCCTGATCCCGCTCGGCCTGTTCACCCGCATCATCGATGTGCCCGCCTTCGTGTTCCTGTTCCTGTGGATGGGCATGCAGGTCTTCAGCCAGGCCATGATCGCGGGTCGCACGGGCGGCGGCGGGGTCGCCTACCTGGCCCACATCGCGGGCTTCGCCGCCGGCGCAGCCCTCATTTTTGTCTTCCGCCAGCGTGGGCGGGAGTGAGGCTCCAGAAGCGCACGCCTTGGGCACGACCAGACTACCTCCTCGAAGTTCGCCTGACAAGCGAGCTGAGGCGTTGGGCACACCTTTGCCGCATTCCCAGCGGCCCGACGGCTGGCTTTTCATCAGCTTCGCGACTGGCCTTTGCCTCCGCCGTTGCCTAGCCCCCCCAACAAAGCGGCGGGCGTTGCCGCCCGCCGCCGTGGGGATCCATGGAAGGGTGGCTTACTGGCACGCCTCGCACTCGCCGCCGTTGCGCATGGCTTCGATTGAGCAGGCCAGTTTTTCCTCGGCGCTGAACTGCTTGGCGCCGGCGGTCTGGTTGATGACGGAGCTGCGGATTTCCTTCTGGAACTCGGCGGTGCTCTTCTCGATGTTCGAGGCGCTGCGGGTGCGCAGGTAGTAGGTGGTCTTGAGGCCCTTGCGCCAGGCACCGCGGTACATGTGGCTGAGGATGCTCATTTCGGTGCCACCAAAGAAGAGGTTGACGCTCTGGCTCTGGTCGATCCACTTCTGCCGGCGCGCGGCGGCGTCGACCAGCCAGGACCAGTCGATGCTGAAGGCGGTGGCGTAGCGGCGCTTGAGGTCGACGGGGATCTCCTCGATGCCCTCGATCTCGCCGTCCATGTACTTGAGCTTGTTCTGGATGTCGGCGGTCCACAGGCCGCGCTTCTTCAGGTCGCGGATGAGGTAGGGGTTGAGCAGCATGAAGTCGCCGGAGAGGTTGGCCTTCACCAGCATGTTGCTGAGCAGGGGCTCGATGCAGGGGCTGGAGCCCATGATGTTGGAGATGGTGGCCGTCGGGGCGATGGCGAGCACGTTACTGTTGCGCATGCCGTTCTTGGCAATCTTCGCGCGCAGGGCGCTCCAGTCCATCTTGCCGCCGCGTGGGACGTCGATCTCGGTGCCGCGCTCCTCGGCGAGCACGTCAAGGGTGTCCTGCGGCAACAGCCCACGGTCCCACTTGCTGCCCTTGTAGGTGGAGTAGGTGCCCTTTTCGGCGGCGATGTCGCTACTGGCCTCGTAGGCGTAGTAGGCGACCGCCTCCATGAATTCGTCGTTGAACTCTACGGCCTCCTTGGAGGCGAAGGGAATGCCCTTGCGGTAGAGAGCGTACTGCAGGCCCATGACGCCCAGACCGATCGGCCGGTGGCGGGTGTTCGAGGTGCGGGCGGCCTCGGTGGGGTAGAAGTTGATGTCGATGACGTTGTCGAGCATGCGCACCGCGGTGCGGATCGTCTCGCGCAGCTTGGCGTGATCGATGTTGCCGTCCTCGTCGAGGTGGTTGTCGATCAGCACCGAGCCGAGGTTGCACACGGCGGTCTCATCCGCCGAGGTGTTGAGTGTGATCTCCGTGCACAGGTTGGAGCTGTGGATGACACCGGTGTGATCCTGCGGGCTGCGGACGTTGCACGGGTCCTTGAAGGTCACCCATGGGTGGCCAGTCTCGAAGATGGACTTGAGCATCTTCTTCCACAGGTCGAGCGCCTCGATCTCGCGACCGAAGATCTTGCCCTGAAGGGCCAGGGCCTCGTAGTGCTCGTAGCGCTTCTCGAAGGCGGAACCGTAGAGGTCGTGCAGGTCGGGCACCTCGTTGGCACGGAACAGGGTCCACTTGCCGCGCGCCTCCATGCGCTTCATGAACAGGTCGGGGATCCAGTTGGCGGTGTTGAGGTCGTGCGTGCGGCGGCGTTCATCGCCGGTGTTGACGCGCAGCTGCAGGAAGTCCTCGATGTCGTTGTGCCAGACTTCCAGGTAGGCACAGCCGGAGCCGCGGCGCTTGCCGCCCTGGTTCACGGCGATCAGCTGATCGTTGTGCAGCTTGAGGAAGGGAATGACCCCCTGCGACTCGCCGTTGGTGCCCTTGATGTAACCGCCGGTGCCACGAACGCTGGTCCAAGAGCCGCCGAGACCGCCGGCCCACTTGGAAAGGAAGGCGTTTTCGGCGATGCCTCGGATCATGATCGACTCGATGCTGTCGTCGACCTTGTAGAGGTAGCAGGAGGAAAGCTGGGAGTGCAGGGTGCCGCTGTTGAAGAGAGTCGGCGTGCTGGAGCAGAAGCGGCGACCCTTGTAAAGGCGGTACAGGGCGATGATCTTCTCCTCGGGCTCGCTCTCCTCGACGCACAGGCCCATGGCAACGCGCATCCAGAACAGCTGCGGGGCCTCGAGCCGCTTGTTCGGCTTCACCTTCTTGTCGACGATGAGGTAGCGGTCGTAGAGGGTCTGGACGCCGAGGAAGTCAAAGTCCATGTCGGCGGCGGGATCAAGGGCATCGGCAAGCTTGTCGAGGTTGAACTCGAGCAGGCGCGGGCTGATACGCTCAATCTCGACGCCGCGGGCGAGGTTGCGGCGGAAGGCGCGGCGATGGAACTCCTTGAGCTGGTCGATGCCGTCGCGGACGATGTCCCATCCGAGGACCTCCTCATAGATGTAGCTGAGCAGGACGCGGGCGGCGAACTTGGCGAAGTCCGCATCCTTCTGCATCAGGGTCTTGGCGTTGAGAACGACTGTCTGCTTGAGGTGATCGAGGGTGATGTCGGAGTTGAGGGAACGGCGCAGCTCCATCTCGATCTCGGACCGGGTCAGGCAGAGGTCGAGACCCAGCATGGCAAAATCGATGCGGCGCTTGAGGTCCTGGCCGTCCCAAAGGAAGGAGCCGCCGTCGGTGGTCTTGACGACGATGAGGGCCTGCTGCTGCTCGCTGTCGGCCTCGTTGATGGCGGCGGCCTCCTGATCCTCGGCCTCGCGCATCTTGCTGCGGAGGGCGCGGTACTGGATGTAGGCACGGGCCACCTTGAAGAAGCCCTGCTTCATCAGCTCCTCCTCGACCAAGTTCTGCACGTCCTCGATGTGCATGAACTGCTTGTTCTCCTCGGCGACACCACGACTGACGGTCTCGGCGACCCCGACGGCGGGCGAGGAATCGAGTTCCAGGGAGAGGAAGGCCTTGCGGACGGCGATCTCGATCTTGTTGTGATTCCAAGGCACGAGCTGGCCGCTGCGGCGGATGACTTTGGTGTTCACGATGAGGGGCTGCGGCAGGGTGTTGTCGGCGAGGCTGTCGTACTCGGCGCGCTTGCGGCGTTCGGCGAGGCTGCGAGCGACGTCGTGGGCATTGTGTCGGACGAGGGCGCGCTCAATGCAGTGATACACGTCCTTGGCGCTGAGGGTCGAGCCATCGGCCTTGCCGCCGCGCTGCTGGATCTCGTCGGTGACGGCACGGGCGATGGTCTTGACGAGCTGGCGGTTCTGGTCGTTGTAGATGTCCTGCTCCTTCTGGCGGGCGAGCAGAAGGTCGGCGAGGGCGCTGCCGATGGTGTCGGCAATTTCCCCCATGTCGAAGTCGCGCTCGGCGCCGCCGACCTTGACCTTGAGGTCGGAGGCCGTGCCAACGGTACCGGCAGTGAGGGCACTCCAGGCAAAGCGTGGTTTCTGGTCTTTCGGGGTGTGGGCGACTCTTTTGAGTTTCTCGTCTTCGTCGAGCAGGTTCTGGATCATGGCGGGAGCGGAATGGCGCTTGAGGTGAGAGGCGGGGAGAAAAGCAAGCGGGGCGGAACCGGCAGAGCCGGCCCGGTCCCCGCTGTGGGGAGAATCAGAGGTCGTCGTCGGAGCTGACCTGCAGAGCGGAGGCTTTCTGGTAGTCGGTGACCTTGCCCTCGAAGAAGTTCTGTTCCTTGCGCACGTCCATCATCTCCGCGAGCCAAGGCAGCGGGTTCTGGACGCCGGGGTTGAGGACCGGCAGGCCGCAGCTGGCGAGGCGGCGGTCGGCGATGTACTCGATGTAGTGCTCGAACTCGTCGGCACTCAGGCCGACGGCGTTGACCGGCAGGCAGTCACGGATGAACTCCTTCTCAAGGGCAATGGCCTCGCGCATGGTGTTGACCAGGTCCTCGCGGAATTCGGCGGTCCACAGGTCGGGGTTTTCCTCGACCAGATCCATGAACAGGTTGCGGAAGACCTCGATGTGGTTCGACTCATCGCGCAGGGTGTAGCGAAACATCTGGCCAATGCCCGGGAACTTGTTCTGGCGGTACAGGCTGAGGATCATGCCAAACAGGCCGTAGAATTGCGTGCCCTCCATGCACTGGCCGAAGACAAAGATGTTCTTGGCCAGCAGTTGCTTGTTGGCGATGCTGGTCAGGTCAAGGTCGCGTCTCAGGTTGTTCGAGTGCTTGGTGACAAACTCGTTCTTCTTCACGATCGTCGGGATCTGCTCGAACATCGCCTCGCACTCGTGCGGGTTGATGCCCAAGCTGGAAATCATGTACAGCAGGGAGTCGGCGTGGATGTTCTCCTCGTGGGCGTGGCGGCCAAGCACCAGCTTCAATTCCGGGGCGGTGACCAACTCGCGAACGACGTGCTGAATGTTGTCACCGACGATACCCTCGGCGGCGGAAAAGTAGCCGATGCCCATCATGATGATCCAGCGCTCGTTCTGGGAGATCTCCCCGGAGCGCCACTGTTCGACGTCCTTCTGCATCTGGATGTCTTCCGGCTCCCAGTGATTCGCCTTCATGATCCGGTACAGGTCGTAAGCCCACTGATACTTCAGCGGCAGCAGGTTGAAGGTCATCGACTGACGGCCGTTGATCACCTTTTTGGCGGCGAAAGCGGCTTCGGCCTTGTCTTGGTCGAGGGGGAACTCACGAGTGCCGATTTTGTAGATTTTTTCCATGATGCAAAGGGTGTTAGACGGGATAAAAACAGGGTTGAAGTGGCGAAATCGTTGAAACCGAGGCTATGACGAACATCCACCAGATGTTGCGCGAGCCCGGGTGGATAATGCACAACATCTTGTGTCCGGCCAAGGTAAAAATCCTTCGGCCACGCTCCAAATCGTGTTGCACAGCACAGCGGCAAGTGTTCCACACCGTTTCTATTTTTTTCGCGTCAAAAAAACTCGCAAAAATGAGAAAGATGGCCGAAATTTCGGCTTTCCTTGACCTTCAAGCGATTGTGAATAACTCCGGTCGGCCGGCCAGGCGTGGGCCCCCTTCACTTCCCCTGTGGCGGGCAGAAAAAACGAACATTCCCGAAAATGCGCCTCCTGTGCCTAACTCAATCCTGGCCTTCAGCCTTAGGTTCGGGCAGCAGGAAGCCGATCAGGAAGCTGACAACCACGATGGCGCTGGCGACGATGCCCGCCGCCTTGGCGACGTGCATGGGTAGCAGGGGGCCGCTGCCGGCGACCATGGGGGCGACGAGGTTCGTCGTAACGAAGGCCATGCTGGTGCCGATCATGCGACCGCCAACATTGGTGGCGAAGCTGCCGCCGGTACCGCGCAGATGCATGGGGAAGACCTTGGGCAGATATTCGCCAAAATAGCTGAACTGGGCGACGGTGAGCAGGCCGCAGACCGCGTAAGCGAGCAGGAAGGCTTGGCCGCCCTGCTGGAAGAATACAAAGTAGGTGAGCGGCAGCACGACAAGGGCAGGAATTTGGAAGATTTTCAGCAGGGCCACGCGACTGATCCCGGCAATGAGCAGCAGGGCGAGTAGGACGCGACCGATGAGGCCGCCCATTTCTTGATGGAACTGGACGGTGTCGCCCATTTTCTTCACCTCGTCATTGAGGGGTTTCTGCTTGCCGAAATTGGCCTTGATCAGTCCGCGCAGCTCCTCCTTGCGGTCGGCGGTGGTGTCAGCCTGGTTGTATTCCGTGTTGAGCGCCTCGGCCTCCTTGCGCAGGGGGGTCAAGGCCACGGCCTGAGGCTTGAGCTCCGGCAAGCCGGGGGTGACGCGTGCCACGGTCACCTGCAGGGCGCCGAAGGCAATGCCGTAGGCGCAGGCGGACAGCGCGGCGGTCACCAGAGTGACACGGCGCAGTTCGGGAGCGAAGAGGGCGGCAAAGCTCGGGCGCTTGAGAGAGCCGGCGGCCTTTTTGTCGCGCCAGGCCTGGGATTCCGGCACGAAGGGCAGTAGCAGGGCGATGGGGATCGCCGGCAGGATGCCGGTCATCAGCAGGTAACGCCAGGTGGAGGGGTCGGCCGAGCCGAGGCCCGCAGGCAGGCCGATGTGCGGCAGATCGGCGCCATGCTTGTTGATCCAGTAGCTCATCATTGTCACTAGCAGGCCGCCGAGCGAAGCAAAGGCCTGTGTGATGCCGAGCCATTTTTCCTTCTGCTTCTTGTCGGGAAACACTTCCGCCAGCCACGTGATGGCGGCAACGAACTCGACGCATACACCAATGAAGGTCGTGCTGCGGAAGAAGACAAACCACTCTAGCGAAGTCGCGTAGGCCGCGCAGAAAGGCGAAAACGAGTACAGGAAGATGCTCGCCGCCATGATCTTTTTGCGGCCGAACTTGTCGACCAGCCAGCCGCCGAGCAGACCGAAGACACCGCCGCAGAGGGCCGCGATCCACAACAAGTTGCCGACCCAGCTCGTGACGATGGGGTTGTTCATCGGTAGCTTGAGCAGCTCGGCGATCGCCGGCGCCGCTACCAACGGAGTCATCAGCAGTTCATAGGTGTCGAAAAGGAAGCCGATGCTGGCGATCAGGATGATGAGCCAGTGCGTGGTGGTGAGGCGGGAATCGGAGGACATGGCGAATGCTGTCAGGAAGTGAAGGGCTAGTCAACGCGGGCTACCATGGGATTCCATCATCCGGATGCGCGACAAAGGCGTTGCCAGCCGGCACCCGCGCGGGTGAAGGTGGGCGTCATGCCGCCCGACCTCACCGCCGCCCCGCACACCGATCCGCTGGCCATCTACCGCTACCGCGACGGCCTGTACGCCGTCGATCTGACGGCCGCAGCCCTGAGCCTCGACTTCTTCACCCGCCTGTCCGCCCAACCGGCCAGCCTGGCGGAGATCTGTGCGGCCTTCGAATTTCAGGAACGCCCGGCCGACGTCATGCTGACCCTGTTCACCGCCAACGGCTGGGTGCACTGCGAGAACGGCGTGTTCGCGGTGACGCCAACGGCGCGCGAGCACCTTTGTTCCGACTCGGAATGGTTTCTCGGCCCCTACTACGCCTCCTTGCACGACCGCCCGATCGCCCGCGATTTCCTGGAAGTGCTGCGCACCGGCAAGCCGGCCGGCTGGAGCGGCGACAAGGCGGCCTTCGACTGGCACAAGGCGATGGAGGAGGAGGATTTCGCCCGTCGTTTCACCGCCGCCATGGACTGCCGCGGTCGTTTCCTCGCCCAGGCCCTGGCCGCCAGGCTGGATCTGACCGGTCGGCAGCGCCTGCTCGACATCGGTGCCGGCAGCGGCATCTACGCCTGCGCCCTCGCCGCACGCCACACCCACCTGCAGGCGATCGCCTTTGACCAAGCCCCGGTGGATCGCATTGCCGCCTCCCTCATCACCGAGCGCGGCTGCGCCGACCGGGTTGGTGTGGCCACCGGCGACATGTTTGCCGGTCTGCCGGCGGACTGCGACGTCCACCTGTTCTCCAATGTCCTGCACGACTGGGATGTGGCCGAAGTGCGCCGTCTGCTGGCCGCGTCCCATGCCGCGCTGCCGCCGGGCGGGTGGGTGATCATCCATGACGCCTTCATCCAAGCCGACAAGGCCGGCCCGCTGCACGTGGCCGAATACTCCTGCCTGCTCATGCACTCCACGCAGGGCAAGTGCTACAGCACCACCGAATACGCCGCCCTTCTGGAGGAGGCCGGTTTCGTGCCCGGGACCTACGAGGACACCGTCGTCGGTCGCGGTTTCCTGACGGCGGTCAAGGCGGGCTGACATCGCGCGCCGGCGCATCTCCCCAAGCAAAACGGCTTCCCCCGCAAGAAGGAAGCCGTTTGGAGTGGGTCGGCCTCAGGCGCCGACGACGTATTCGTACATGCCGTGGCGGCCCGGGTAAGGGATCGGGTACTTGCCATTGGCGTCGGCCTTGAGCGGCGCCGGGCCGTCGAGGCTGAGCTTGTCGACATCCGGCGCGAACTCATGATCATGGGCCATGAGCTGGTCGAAGGTGATCGACTGGCCGGTGTGGGCGGACATGCGCCCCATGACGGTGACAAGGCTGGCCATGGCGCCGCGCTCGACTTCGCTGTAGGGCTTGCCATTGACGATGGCGTCGATGAGGTCCTGCCATTCAAGGTCGTAGGGGTTCGGTTCCGGCTGCTTGCCGCGCCAGATGAGGTTTTTCGGATCCTTGTTCTGGCCCTTGAAGGTCATTGCCTTGGAGGGAAAGTGACCGGCGGTGGAGACCACGGCCATGCCCTTGGTGCCATGCACGTAGCTGGCGAACTCGTTGTGGGTCTTCATGGCGTTGCGGCCTTCAAGCCAGAACTTGGAGCCGTCGCGGAAGGTGTACTCGACACTGTAGTGGTCGAAGTTCTGGTCGACGTAGTCACCGCGGTCGGTGCGGCCGCCGGTGGCCTTGGCCTCGATCGGGAAATCGTTCTTCATCCAGCAGATCTCGTCGATGTTGTGGATGTTGAAGTCGCTGAAGGCGCCGCCGCTGGCCCAGAGGAAGGAGTGGAAGTTCTTGATCTGGTAGATCAGTTCGCTGGGGTCGGTGTTGG
This sequence comes from Prosthecobacter sp., assembly GCA_030827515.1. Taxonomy (GTDB): domain Bacteria; phylum Verrucomicrobiota; class Verrucomicrobiia; order Verrucomicrobiales; family Verrucomicrobiaceae; genus Prosthecobacter. The sequence goes on from JAUREI010000103.1 coordinate 10,805, forward strand.
GGTCGCGCGGCTGGGTGAAGCAGGTGCCAACCGGACCCTGCAGGCGGTAGGCGCGTCCGAGAATGATGTCGCCGATTTCCCCCTGCTGGATGCGGTCAAACAGTTCACCGCGAACGCGGCAGTGGCGGCACATGAGGCCGACACCGACTTTCAGGCCCTTGGCTTCCGCCTGCTTGCCGAGCTCGAGCATGCGCTTGCCGCTGGGGGCATCGACGCAGATCGGCTTTTCCATGAAGACGTTGACGCCCTTTTCGATGGCATACTTGAACTGCACCCAGCGGAAGGCGGGCGGCGTGGCGAGCACGACGACGTCGCCCGGCTTGAGCATGTCGATCGCCTGCTTGTAGGCGTCGAAGCCGATGAACTTGGCGTCGGCCGAGACCGAGAAGCGGTCGGGGTGCTTGTTGCTGAGGCCCTGAAAGCTCGCTTCAAGACGGTTTTCCTGGACATCCGCCATCGCGATCAGGCGGGTGCGCTGCTTGACGCCCATGGCGTTGCTGGAGGCGCCGGTGCCACGGCCGCCGCAACCGACGAGGGCGACGTTGATGGTGTCATCGCCCTGGGCGTGCACGTAGGGGATGTGAACGCCGGAGAGGGCGGACAGGCCGGCGACGGTCTTGCCGGTGGATTTGAGGAAGTCGCGGCGCGAAGTGACGGGGGCGGAGGAATTTTCCATAGAGGTTGCAGATTGCCTGAAAACAACGCCGCCACGCAAGTGGAACTTGCCGCCGGTCTGGTCTTCACTCGAAGACAAAAGGCAGTCCCTGGGCGCGCATCAGGTCGCGTTCGCGCGCCAGGTAGCGATCGGCCAGGCGCCCAAATTCCCCGTCCCGACGCAACTTCTGGAGGGCGCGGTTGACCGCCTCGCGCAGGTCATCGCGCCCCTTGCGCACGCCGACGGCCCAGGACTCCTCGCGCAGGGGGGCCAGCAGCGCGCGGGTGCGTTCCGGGTGCTGGGCATGATAGTTCATCACCGAAATCTGGTCGTACACCCAGGCGTCGACCCGGCCGTTGACCACCTCAAGGACACAGGCGGCATCCGTGTCGAGGGCGACGAGCCGGGCTTCCGGCAGTTCCTGGCGGCACCACTGCTCGCCGGTCGTGGCAATGCGCACGGCGAGACGGCGGCCGGGTGCGCGCAGGTCGGCCGCGGCCTGAACGGGCGAATCCTTGGCGACCAGCACCGACAAACCCGTCGTCACGTAGGGGTCGGAGAAGTCGATCGACTGGCGGCGGGCGTCACTGGCGGTGAGCGACGAGATGATCAGGTCGATGCGACCGGTTTGCAGGGCCGGAATGAGACCGTCGAAGGCCATGTTGCGAAATTCCACCGGCTTGCCGAGTTCGCGGCCCACCGCCTCGCCAATGGTGGTGCTGACCCCCGTGAGGCGACCCTGTTCATCAACGAACTCAAAGGGCGGGTAGGTGGCGTCCATGCCGATGACGAGGACATCCTGGCGCGCGCAGCCGGCGGCGAGGGTGACAAGCGTGATCAGCAGCAACGAACGAAGCGCAGTCATGGCTAAGCCATACGGTGCCGGCACGTCGTGTGCAGCCAAAATCGATCAGGCGCGGCCAAGGGCCTTGTCGATGCGCTTGCGCAACGCAGCCGCCTTGCGCGCCTCGCCCAGACGTTCCAGCAGAGCAAGGCAGTCGAGCGCAACCGCCTCAAAACTGGCGGGATCCTCCCTGACGTGCAGTTCGAGGATGCGCAAGCTCTGCTCAAAGTGGCCGAGGGCGGTGGCATCGTCACCGAGTTCGTGGCAGACGGTGGCGAGGTTGCCGTGGGACTGGCCGACATCGGGATGATCAGGCCCGAGCAACTGGCGGCGAATGGTCAGGGCCTCGCCGAACATTTCCGCGGCCTGCTTGGGGAAGCCGGCGGCATAATAGAGGCTGCCGAGATTGTTGTAGACCGAACCGACATCTTCCGAGGCGCGACCGCGACGCGCCTCCAGGGTCTCCAGCGCTCGCAGGTAGTGCTGTTCGGCCAGGGCATAGCGGCCGAGCCCCTTGTAGATCATGGCCAGGTTGTTGCGCAACTGCGCGGCCGTTTCCTCGTCCGGCGGCGTCAGCGCCTCGTAGTCGGCGATGGCCTGTTCATACAGGGGCGCCGCTTCCGCCTCGCGCTGACTGAAATCGAGCAGCGTGGCCAGCTGGGTGCGCACGCGGGCGACTTCCGTGAGCGCCACGGCGGGGCAGCGGGCGGCGATTTCCAGGGCTTCACCGCAAGCGGCCTCGGCACCGGCGGCATCACCCAGTTCACGGAGGATTTCCGCGAGCAGGTGCAGACCGGAAAACAGTTCCGGCATTCGACCGGGGTCCTGTTCGACCGCTTCACGCAAGCCACCCAGGGCCGTGGTGGCA
>JAUREI010000187.1 GCA_030827515.1 Prosthecobacter sp.
GAACGCCTGGGGGCTGCATGACATGCACGGCAACGTCTGGGAATGGTGCTCGGACTGGTATGATGGCACGATGAAAGGTGGAACTGACCCCACGGGTTCGACATCGGGCGTCAACCGCGTGAGCCGCGGCGGCTCCTGGAACTTCGACGCCTCCCGCTGCCGTGCCGCCGGCCGCCGCAGGGGCGACCCGGGCTACCGCGACTACTTCCTGGGCTTCCGCCCCGCCCTAGTTCCATCCAGATAACGGGAGCGCAGGCATGAGACGAAGCGGAGCGGAGGCAGCCAGCCGGAGGCTGCTCGGAGAGCGAGCGCGAGCGAGGCAAGATCGGAGTCGGAGGCGAGGGACGAGCCGGAGACGAAGAGCTTCGATGCCGGAGCGGCGGTTTCACCGCTGCCACTTTCCCGTTGCGCGCCGCGGCGGGCGTGCCACCTTCGCGCCCCTTTCCCCCATGGCCCTCATTGTCCAGAAATACGGCGGAACCTCCGTCGGCAACCCGGAACGCATTCGCAACTGCGCGCGCCGCATCCTGGAAACCCAGCGCGCCGGCCACCAGGTGGTCGCCGTGGTCTCGGCCATGTCGGGCGTGACGGACAACCTGATCCGGCTGGCCCGCGAGGTGTCACAGGCCCAGGAGCCCGCCGAGCGCGAGATGGACGTGCTGCTGGCCACGGGCGAGCAGACGACGATTGCCCTGACCGCGATGGCGATCAACGACCTCGGCGGCAAGGCGGTGTCGCTGACCGGTGCCCAGGCGGGCATTTCGACCGACCGCGTGCACACCAAGGCGCGCATCGTCAACATCACTCCGGATGCGGTCCACCGCATGCTCAACGAGGGCAACATCGTCATGCTGGCCGGTTTCCAGGGCCAGACCGACAGCGGCGAGATCACCACGCTCGGCCGCGGTGGCAGCGACCTGACCGCCATTGCCATGGCGGCGGCCATCAAGGCCGATCTCTGCCAGATCTACACCGACGTCGACGGCGTCTACACCTGCGATCCGCGCGTCGTCAAAACCGCCGCCAAGATTCCGGAGATCAGCTACGATGAGATGCTGGAAATGGCCAGCAGCGGCAGCAAGGTCATGCAGAGCCGGAGCGTCGAGTTTGCCAAGAAATTCGGCGTCCGCTTCGAGGTGCGCAGCAGTTTGAACCACAACCCAGGAACCCTTGTGAAAGAAGAAACCCCCGGCATGGAATCCGTCGTCGTCCGCGGCGTCAGCCTTGAGCGCAACCAAGCCAAGGTCACCATCGACGACGTGCCCGACCGCCCCGGCGTCTCCGCCGTCATCTTCGGCGCCATCGCCTCCGCCAATGTCGTGGTGGACATGATCGTCCAGAACGTCTCCTTCGATGGCGAGACGGACATCTCCTTCACCCTGGCCGCCGCGGATCTGCCCAAGGCCGAGGTTGCCCTGCGCGCCATCCTTCCGGCCCTCGGCGACAAGGTCACCCTGCGCACCGAAAGCGGCATCGCCAAGCTCAGCGTCGTCGGCATCGGCATGCGCAGCCACAGCGGCGTTGCCGCGACGATGTTCCGCGCCCTGGCCGACGCGAACGCCAACATCCTCATGATCTCGACATCCGAGATCAAGACGGCGGTCATCGTCAAGGAAAACGAGATCGAGAAGGCCGCCCAGGCGGTGCACACCGCCTTCGGCCTCGACGCCGCCCCGGCCGCCTGAGTCCGGTTTCGGATCACAGGCCTGCGGTTGCAGCCTGTTCGATGCCGCGGTGGGGCTGGGTCATGCCAGTTCCAGCCAGGCCTCGTAGGCCTCGTTGATGAGGCAGTCCTCGCCCAGAGCATCCTTGAGCGGGTCGATCTCCCGGGCGCTGAAACCCAGGTGCAGATGCCGGCGCCAGCCTTCGGCATGCTCGAAGCGCCCGGACAGCCGGCCGACGCGCTGCGAGGCCTCGTCCATGCTCACCAGGTAGGAGTCCATGCCCTGGCTGACGTCCAGCCAATTCTTCTGGCTGACATGCGCCGCCAGTGCCTCGCGCTTGCGGGCATGCACGCGGGTGGTGTTGACGTAGGCGCCGGCGTGGATGCGCTTGCGCAGGGGATCGCACAGCCCGTGCGGCATGGCGTGATAGACGGTGACGTCGTGCAGGAAGCTCGGACGCGGCGGGTCGGTGACGAAATTCTGGATGGCGTGGGCAAAGGCGGCCGTGCAGGCCAGGCGCTGGGCATTCTGGTGGTCCTCCATGTAGTCGGCCGGCGAGTGGGTCAGGACGATGCTCGGCCGCGCCTCGCGCACCACCGCCGCCACCTTGCGCAGCAGGGCCGGGCTGTAAACCAGCTCCAGGTCGTCGCTGATGGGAGGATAAAAGGTCGCGTCCAGGCGCCGCGCCGCTTCCTGAGCCTCGGCCAGGCGCGTCCGCGAGGTGGTCGGTCCGTCCATTTCCACCGAGCCGCCGTTGCCGGTGCAGAGGTTCATGTAGTGCAGGTCCCAGCCCTTCTCCTGAAGCAGCAGCAGGGTTCCGGCGGCGACGAATTCAATGTCGTCGGGGTGGGCGAACAGGGCGAGGGCGGAGGGCATGGCGGGTTTTGTCCGGGGCGGACCGGGATTTGTCAAAAGAATCCGGAGAAGTACGGCCGCGTTGCATCGGCACCTTGCAAAAGGCCGCTCACCATTGAAAATCAGGCCGTCCCTTTTCCAACCACCCGTCATGCCCAAGAAAGCCGCCGCCAAGAAAGCCGTCCCCGCCGCCGCCAAGACCCCCGAGATCCGGCCGATCCGGAAGCTCATGGTGGCCAACCGCTCGGAGATCGCCATCCGCGTCATGCGCGCGGCCACCGAACTGGGCATGAAAACGGTCGGCATCTACGCCCAGGAGGACCGCTTCTGCCCGCACCGCTTCAAGGCTGACGAGGCTTATGAACTCAACAAGGACAAGGGTCCGCTTGGCGCCTATCTTGACATTGAGGGCATTGTCACCCTGGCGAAGGAGAAGGGCGTCGACGCCATCCACCCCGGTTACGGCTTCCTGAGCGAGAACCCGCGGTTCGCCCAGGCCTGCAAGGACGCCGGCATCATCTTCGTCGGTCCGGACGCGAAGATCCTCGACATGATGGGCGACAAGACCGCCGCCCGCAACGTGGCCCGCAAGCTCGGCGTGCCCATTCTTGAAGGCACCGACGAACCGGTGAGCGACCGCCGCGAGGCGCTCGCCATCGCCAAGAAGATCGGCTTCCCGCTCATCATCAAGGCCGCCTTCGGCGGTGGCGGGCGCGGCATGCGCATTGTCCGCGAGGCGAAGGACCTGGAAAAACTGCTCGACGAGGCGCAGACCGAGGCCGAGCGCGCCTTCGGCAACGGTGCCGTCTTCCTGGAAAAATTTGTCGGCAAGGCCAAGCACATCGAGGTGCAGATCCTCGCCGACAAGCACGGCAACGTCCTGCACCTGCACGAGCGCGACTGCTCGGTGCAGCGCCGCCACCAGAAAGTCATCGAGCAGGCGCCCAGCTACGGGGTCCGCCAGGAGATCATCGACGGCCTCTGCGACGCCGCTGTCAAGCTCGCCCGAGAGGTCAACTACACCCACGCCGGCACCGTCGAGTTCCTCGTCGATCATGAGAGCGGGGAATGGTTCTTCATCGAGATGAACCCGCGCGTCCAGGTCGAGCACACGGTGACCGAGGAGATCACCAGCATCGACATCGTGCGCAGCCAGATCCTCATCGCCCAGGGCTACCAGATCCACCAGGAGCCGCTCGGCCTGCCGACTCAGGACAAGATCGAGAAGACCGGCTTCGCCATTCAGTGCCGCATCACCACCGAGGATCCGGAAAACGCCTTCACCCCCGACTTCGGCCGCATCCTCAACTACCGCAGTCCGGGCGGCTTCGGCGTCCGGCTTGACGGTGCTCTCGGTGCCACCAACGCGGTGGTCACGCCCTACTACGACTCGATGCTGGTCAAGCTCACCGTTTACGGCCGCACCTACCAGCAGGCGCTCGACCGCATGGACCGCAGCCTGCGCGAGTTCCGCATTCGCGGCGTGAAGACCAACATCCCGTTCCTGATGAACGTCGTCCACCACGGCGACTTCAAGACCGGCCAGGCGACCACGCGCTTCATCGACAACAATCCGGACCTGCTCAAGTTCACGGCCCGCAAGGACCGCGCCACCAAGCTGCTCAACTACCTGGCCGACACCCAGGTCAACGGCAATCCCTTCGCCAAGGGCCACAAGCCCGACAAGCTGTTTGCCGCCCCGCCGATCCCGAAGGCCGACCACCGCGTCGCGCCCGCGCCGGGCACCAAGCAGCTGCTCACGACGATGGGCGCCGAGAAGTTCTGCAGGGAGTGGGTCGCCAAACAGAAGCGCCTGCTGCTGACCGACACGACGATGCGCGACGCCCATCAGTCGCTTCTCGCCACGCGCATGCGCACCTATGACATGCTGGCCGTCGCCGACTCCGTGGCGCGTCGCACGCCGAACCTGTTCTCTCTCGAGATGTGGGGCGGTGCCACCTTCGACGTCAGCATGCGGTTCCTGCGCGAGGACCCGTGGGAGCGCCTGCGCGCGATCCGCGAGAAGGTGCCGAACATTCTTTTGCAGATGCTCTTCCGCGGCTCCAACGCGGTCGGTTACAGCAACTATCCCGACAACGTCGTCAAGGGCTTCGTCAAGCATGCCGCCGCCAACGGCATGGACGTCTTCCGCATCTTTGACTCGCTCAACTACCTGCCCAACCTCACTGCCGCCATGCAGGCCGTGCGCGAGGAAACGGGGTCCATCTGCGAGGGCACGCTCTGCTACACCGGCGACATCCTCGACCCGAAGCGCGACAAGTATGACCTGAAGTATTACGTCCGCCTCGCCCGCGAGCTCGAGAAGATGGGCGCGCATATGCTCTGCATCAAGGACATGGCCGGCCTGGTCCGGCCCTTTGCGGCGAAGAAGCTGGTCAAGGCCCTCAAGGACGAGGTGGGCATCCCCATCCACTTCCACACCCACGACACCAGCGGCCTCAACGCCTCCAGCCTGCTCGAGGCCGCCATCGCCGGCGTGGACGTCGTCGACGCCGCCATCTCCAGTCTGTCCGGAGGCACCTCGCAGCCGAACCTCAACTCGCTCGTTGCCGCGCTTCAGCACACCCCGCGCGACACCGGTCTCGACGCCGACGCCCTGCAGGAGTTCAGCGACTACTGGGCGGCCGTGCGCACTTTCTACAAGCCCTTCGACACCGCCGAACCCTACGGCACCGCCGAAGTCTACCTGCACGAGATGCCGGGTGGCCAGTATACCAACCTCAAGGAACAGGCCACCGGCATGGGCATGGCCCATCGCTGGCCGGAAATCGCGCACGCCTACGCCGAGGTGAACCAGCTCTGCGGCGACATCGTCAAGGTCACGCCGTCGAGCAAGGTCGTCGGTGACCTCGCCATTGAATGCGTCGCCCGCGGCGTCAAGCCGTCCGACATCTTCAATCTCCAGGGCACCAAGTGGAGCAAGGACGTCACGAGCATGTTCGAAGGCTGGCTCGGCGAACCCTTCTACGGCATGGAATCGCGCAAGGCCGCCGACTCGCGCAAGAAGTGGAACAAGCTTGCCGATGCCATCGTCGGCAAGGACGGCAAGCGCATCAAGGGCCGCCCCGGCACCCATGCCGCCCGCATCAAGCTCGAGGACGTGCGCGCCGAACTGAAAGGCAAGCTCAAGAAGGACCCGACCGACGACGATGTCTGGAGCTACCTGATGTATCCGGATGTCTTCCTGAAGTTTGCCGATTTCCGCAAGGCCTACGGCGATGTCGCCGCCCTGCCCACCCCGGCCTACTACTACGGCCTGCGCGACAAGGAGGAGATCAACGTCCACCTCGAGGAGGGCAAGACCCTTTTCATTCGCCTGCTCAACCTCACGGAGCCGGACGCCAATGGCCAGCAGACCGCGATCTTTGAACTCAATGGCTACCCGCGCCACACGACGGTCACCAACAAGGCCCTCGCCAAAAATGCCGTCACCAAGGCCAAGGCCGATCCCGCCGATCTCAGCCAGGTGGGCGCCCCCATGCCCGGCATGGTCGCCAGCATCGCCGTCAGCGTCGGCCAGAAGGTCAAGGAGGGCGAAACCCTGCTCACCCTCGAGGCCATGAAGATGTTTGCCGCCGTCGCTGCGCCCGCCGAAGGCACCGTCACCGAAGTCTGCACCAAGATCGGAGAAAGCGTCGAGAGCAAGGACCTGCTGGTGCGGCTCGGGAAGTGAGCCGAGGTTCGGGAACGTGACGGATCCTGCCGACGGTCTCGTGCGGCGGGACACCCGTGCACCATGGCGAAGTGCCGCAAGCCCGGGCCTTTCGGTCATCGACCCTTTCAATCGCCCTTCACGCCTTATCAATGTCACCCCCCGGCCTGATCCGGCTAGGTGGTGTGGGGTCATGAACGACCTCATTCTTGTTCCCCTGCAGGCGGCCGGTGTCATCCTGGCCGCGGACTTCGCCGCCGGAATCGTCCACTGGTTCGAAGATGCCTAC
>JAUREI010000196.1 GCA_030827515.1 Prosthecobacter sp.
CGGACTGGCGAAGGGCTGCAGGGCCGCGCCGGCGGCGACACCCGCCACCAGGGCAATGACGATGGGCCAGTGATGGCCGCGGGAGGGGGTCGACATGACCGGTTTATGCCGTGTTTGGTCGGCAGCGGCAAGAGAGAATGCACACCGACCGCGCGCAGCGCCCTCGGAGTGCGGCGCTTCTGCGGCGCTCTGCCCCCTCGGCTGGCAACACCCAATTGCTGTGCAAGCACCTCCAGGGCCGCTGGCGCGGCGGTCAGCTGCCCGTCAGTGGTTGAACAGGAAGGCCGGCGAGTTGATGAGGGCCCAGGCAAGGTCCTGCGCCGCGGTGAGGCGGCGATTCTCCAGCTGCTGCTTGCTGAGACCGGCGTCGCGGCGCAGCTGCACCAGCTTGGGATCCAGCTGGATCGGCTTCTCCGCCTCGACGAGCTTGGCCTCGAGGGCGAGCCGTGGCGCGTCGGCCGGCAGCGGGCGTTTGGCGGCGGCCAGCACCTTCTTCTGCGCCTGGTATTCGCGCGCCTGCTCCAGGAAGTGGGCAGTCAGCAGCGCCTTCTGCTCGGGCGAGCGCTTGTCGGCCGGCAGCTTGAACGCCGCGGCCACGACGGCCGGCGCGCCGAAGCGCACCACCGGTGCCGTGGTGACCCACAGGCGGAAGCGGCCCAGGTTGTATTTGCCGTTCTGGAAGAAATGGGTGAGCTGGACATTGAGCAGGGCGCCGCCCTCGAAATCGACCGGCTTGTCGAAGGTGAACACCGCCTCATGACGCTGCCCCCCCTCGGGGCTGACCGCCCAGCCACGGTCGCGGTTGCCCTTCTTGAGGGCGTCGGCGACGCGGAACTTGTCCTGCTCGAAATCGGCGACCGGATTGCGCAGAGCGATCTGCACGCCGGCGCGTTTGGCACGCTTGGCGTCGGCCGGGCTGGCGCTGACGACGAATTCGCTGAGAACAAAATTGCCATCGGGGGCGAGGCCGGGGCCGTTGCTCGGCAGGCGGTCGTCGGGCAGGGCTTCCAGCTTGATGGCGGTGATGCCCTTCAGGGGGGTGCGTCCTTGAAGCTGATAGTTGCCAGCCGCCATCTGGCCTTCCGGCAGCGGCGTCGCGAAGAGGCTCTTGTCCGGCTGCGGCTCCAGTTTGGCGACTCCGCCCGCCCGGGTGACCTTCACTTCCAGAGGTTCCCAGAGCGTGGTCAGATCGAGATACTGTTCCCAGCGCGGCTGCTGGGCGGCCGCGGTTTCGGCGGCCTTCTTCACCGCCGCCTCGGCCTTGGCGATGGCGGCGCCACGGGCGTCCTCCTGCTTCTTCCATTCGGGTGCCATCTTGGCCTTGTAGGCCTCCAGTTCCTGTTTCGCGGCGGCGATCGCGGCGGCGCGGTCCGCCCCGGCCTTGGCAATAACCGGCTTCTGCTCCGCCTCCTTCGCCTGCCAGTCGGCGGTGAGCTGCTGGTGCTCGTCCTCCATGCCTTTCATGCTCGCCAGTGCGGCGTCGGTTTCCTTGTCGCTGGGCAGGCGGTTGAGCACCCTCACGAAGAGTTCCTCGACCAGTTTGCGGTCATCGGCCACCGACTTGGTGAGCTGGGCGATGGCGTTGTTGGAGTCGCTGATGGCGTCGCCCACCGTCGGGCCTGACATCAGGGCCATGACCGGGCCGAGATTGACGTCGTTGCTGCGCTCGCACTCGCACACCGATTCGCGCGCGGGCTTGCCAAAGTTGGCGAGGAACCCGTCGGTCGGCTGGATCTGGCCGTCGGCGAGCTGGGCGGCGCGGGTGCCCTTGGGCACACCTGGGATGTTGGGCTGCGAGCCGGTGGCGGCGAACACGGCGTCGAACAGCACTTCCGCCGGCAGGCGACGCGCCTTGGCGTGGCTGTAGTTGATCGTGTCATCGGCATTCCACTTGGTGGTGGCGAGGCTGAGCTGGTAGGTGCGGCTGGTGGTAATCAGGCGCATCAGGTGGCGGACGTTGAAACCGCTCTGGACGAACTCGTTGGTCAGGTGCTGCAGCAGTTCCGGATTGCTCGGCGGGTTGCCGGCGCGGATGTCGTCGAGGGGCTCGATGACGCCGGTGCCGGTGAGGTAGCCCCAGATGCGGTTGGCGTAGCTCATCGCAAAGTAGTCGTTGTCGGGGCTGGTCATCCAGGCGGCGAACTGTTCGCGGCGCGACTTCGGTTCCGCAGGCCCCTGACGGATCAGCTGGGTGTCATAGGGCACGCGCGGCGCCACCGGCGCGCTGGTGCGCAAGTGGTTCATCTCGCCCTCGGCCTTGTCGCCGATGATCTCATAGAGGGGTTTCGCCCCCTCGACGGCGGTGCCGCCGATCGTCTTGCCGGCGCTGGCGGGATCCGGCTTGATGTCGACCTGGGCAAAGAAGGCGGCGGTCTCGTAATACTGGTCCCAGGTCCACTTCTCGAAGGGGTGATCGTGGCACTTGTTGCAGTTGAAACGCGTGGCCAGGAAGAGATGCGTCGTGTTCTCCACCAGGCTCTCCGCGTCGCGGACGATCTTGTAGTAGTTGGCGGCCGGGTTGTCCTTGGTCGAGCCGCTGGCGGTAACGATGCGGTAGGCCATGCGGTCGTAGGGGGTGTTTTGCACCACCTGCTCGCGAATCCAGGAACGCAGGCTTGCGGCGCCCTCGGCCCCGAGGAACTTGCTGTTCACCTGCAGCATGTCGGCCCACTTGTTGGTCCAGTGGTCGACAAAGTCCGCATTGCCGATGAGCTTGTCGACAAGCGCCTCGCGCTTGACCCGCGTCGGGCGGGTGTCGGCGAGGAAGGCGCGCACGTCCTCCGCCTTGGGCGGCAGGCCGGTCAGGTCGAGGTGGACGCGGCGCAGGAACTCGTCGTCGCTGCACAAACCGCTCGGCTCGATCTTCATGCGCTCCCACTTCTTCGCCACCAGTTCGTCAATGCGGCCCCAGGTCTCCGGCTGCTTCCAGACAAAGCCGGTACGGTCGCCCATGACGGTGATGGTGGTGGCAGCATAGGCTCCCTCAAAGCGCGCCAGGATGGCGGCCTCGCCGCGGCGCAGGCTGGTCATCAACCCCGTGGTGTCGGCCTCGATGACATCGCCGTTGCCGCTCTCGGCAAAGGCCTCGGCGGTGACGTCCTTGACGTAGCCGTCGGCGTAGCGGGCGACGACGCGCATCTGCTGGCGGCCGCCGACGCGCTCGATGACCGGGTTCTTCGGGAAGATCTCGATGCTGGTGACGCGCGGCGTCTTCAGGTCGAGCTTCGCCCCCTGGCCGATCCAGGCCTTCAGGGTCTCGTAATAGAGCTCGCCGGGCACGGTGAGCTGGCCGCCCTCGTGCGGCACGGAACCGCTGGCCTTGAGCAGCATCAGCGAGTGCTCGGGCGAGGCCACGTTGGCGCGGCGGCTGGCGAGTTCGTCGGTGAAGGCGAGCACGTCGAAAATCGGGTCATACCCGCGCAGGCTGAGCTTGAAGCCGGCCTTGCCGTCCTTGGCGCCGTGGCAGGTGCCCATGTTGCAGCCGAGCTTGGACAGCACGGGCATGACGTCGCGCACGTAGTCGGGCTTGAGCGACTGCTCCATGCCGCTCACCGTGAAGGGCACCTCGGCCGTGCGGCCCATGAAGGCGATCTTGACCGTGCCCTTGCCGTCCTGCGTCGGACGCACGAGGCCGCGCGCATTGACGCTCGCGGCGTCGGCCGTGGCGGTGAGCTTGGCGAGGCGGGTGATGTCGGCTCTGCTGCCGTCGCTCATCGTGGCGGTGACCAGCAGCTGGGCGTACTCGTTCGGCTTGCCGATGGCGATCTGCTTCGGCTCGACTTCCAGCGAAGCCACGGTCAGGCCGGGCACCAGGGTCTCCACCTTGTCGTCCTTCTTCGCCGTGGCGCGCACGCTGTCGTCAGCGATCACCTCGCTGGCGGCCAGCGCCTTGTCGGCCACGAGGGGCACGCTGACGAACTCTTTGGCGATCTTGCCGCTGGTGGCGTCGATCAGGCGGATGCGGCCGTCCTGTCCGGCGGCCGCCACGGTCTTGCCGTCGGGGCTGAAGCTGACGCTGAACACGCCACCGGGCACGGGCGTGCTGCTGAGCAGCTTGACGTCCTTGACGATCCAGTCGTCGAGTTCCTTGCCCTTGCCGTTGACCGTCTCGACAATCTTCTTCACCGCGTCGGGCATGGCGCTTTCGTAGTCGCTCGCATAGACGTTCACCGCGCCGCTGCCCTCGTGCGAGGCGCCGGCGGCAATCCGCTTGCCGTCGGGCGCAAAATCGACGCCGAAGATGCGGCCCTGCATGGCCGGGAAGCGGCGGATCAGGTTGGCGTTGTCGCCGATGACGCGCTTGGTGATGCGCTCCATGCGGTAGATCGCCGGCACGCCGTCGGTGCCGCCGATGAGGACCTCGTTGCGCTGCGGGTGACGCGCCAGGGCCTGGACGCCGCCCTTCAGCGCGCCGGGCGTGATCGAGGTGATGTTGTCGATGAAGCGCTGGCTCTCGACCTCGGTGAGCTTGACGCTCATGTCGCGCCCGCAGGAGACAAGATGCTTGCCATCCACGCCCCAGACCGTGTCGAGCACCCAGTCGCTGTGGCTGCCCATGAACACAACCTCCTTGCCGCTGGCGGCTTCAAAGGCGCGCAGGCCGTTGTCGCCGCAACCGACCGCGACGAACTTGCCGTCGGGCGACCAGCTCGCGCCATAGAGGGTGTCGAAGGTGAGCGGCTTGGACAGCTCGAGCTTCTTCGCCGCCACGTCCCAGATCTGGATCTCGCCCAGGCGCGCCGGGCTGCCGCCGGTGACGAGGATCTTTTGGCCGTCGGGCGACCACGCCAGCTTCTGGACGCGCTCGGACAGGCCGACCAGACGCGCCTCAATGCCGGAGCCGTCGGCCTTGTGAATGAGCACCTCATGGTAACCGGCGACGGCAAGGAAGCGGCCGTCGGGCGAGTGCTCGATCGAAGTCACCGCCGGCGGCGTCACATAGACCGGCGGGCGGTTCATGTCGTAGTGCGCGAGCGCCGAGGCGGGCGTGTCATCCTTGGCACCCTCGGTGATCCAGCGGCGGATCAGGTCGAGTTGGCTGGCGTGCAGGGCGTCGCCCTTGGGCGGCATCTCGGCCTTGCCGTCGGCTCCGGGCGTGGAGACGGTCAGCAGGTTCGAGGCTTCCGGCTTGCCGGGCACGACCGCGTTGCCCTCCTCACCGCCGGCGAGCAGCTTGGCAAAATCGGTCATCACGTAGTCGCCCTTCGCCTTGGCGGGCTGGTGGCAGCCCGTGCAGTTCGCCTGCAGGATCGGGCGGACGTGTTTGTAGAAGGACACGGGCTGGTTCGGGTCGACAGCCTCCTCCTTCGCCGCCAGGGCGGGAACGGCCGGCAGGGCGAGCAGGATCAGGGCGCTGAATTTCATCTTCATGGCAAAAGGAGCGGTTGGGGGCCAACGATCGAAAACGCCCCGGACAGACCCGCTCTTGCGAACCCGGCCGCGCAGGCAGAATCGTCCATGCCCCTGCGGGAAATGCACCCCGGCGACGGAAAGCTTGATCGCGGCGGGGTTCTCCCCAGTTTGCCGGTCCATGCCGCCACCGCTTTCCACCCGCCTCGCCGAAGCCGTCCCGGTGGATTTCTTCCGTCCGCTGACCCGGCCGTCGGCACCGGTCTACGTGGACTGCGCCGACCGGCTCATCGAGGAGGCGCAATGCTGGCACCAAGCGCCGGCCCTGCGTTTTTAGCACAGAGCCCCGTTGGGGGCGAGATCAAAACAGGCGGCGGTGCGCGCGGTCGGGGGCCGATCTTCCATCTCCGATCTCCCAACTCCCGCGGCGCAACCGCCCAGCTTCGGCCCCGACGCAGCGGGGCCCTACCCTCATCCCTCATCCCCCCCCCCCCCCCCCCCCTCCCTCCTCCCTCACCCCCCACCCCCCCTCCCCCCTCCCTCACCCCCCCCCCCCCTCCC
>JAUREI010000231.1 GCA_030827515.1 Prosthecobacter sp.
AGCCGAACCCGCCCCTGTAATCCATGCCGGCGCAGATTCCGCGCGGCCACCTCAAGGGCCGCATGGGACAGGTCGACGGCGTCAACCCTGACGCCCGGCAACCACGCCGCGCAAGCGACTGCGATACATCCGGAACCGGTGCCAATCTCCAGCACCGACTCGACGGGCAAGCCGCCCCGCCAAGGCTCGAAGCCCGCTTCGATCAATTCGGCGATCGGCGAGCGGGGAATCAGCACGGCAGGCGTCACCTCGATCTCGAGGCCAGCAAACCAGGTCCGGCCGGTCAGGTAGGCAGACGGAACCCGCTCGCGTATCCGGCGCTGCACCAGCGCCATGACGCGACGCCGCCCGGAGCCCGTGGCGGCCCATCGATAGGCCTCCGGCGCCGCCTCATGGGGAATGCCGAGCGCGTGGAACACCAGTGCGCCGGCCTCGTCGATGGCCGAGTCGGTGCCATGCCCATAGTGGAGGTCGGCCGCATGCAAGCGGCTCACCGCCCAGTCCATGAGTTCCCCGACGAGGGGAAAAGCCGGCAAACGAGTAGGGGTCATGCCGGGATTCTACGCCGCGCTGTGGAATAATCGCCGCATGTCCAAAAGAGTTAATTTCTTGCTGGCCCTCCTCGTGGTGACCTCGGCGACCCTTGCCGGCTGGTGGCTGTCCCAGTCGAGCCGACCCGAGGCGCCGCAACTGACACATGGCACCCTGATCGAACCGGCCCGCGTCCTGGCTGACTTCGAGCTGGTCGACGCCGCAGGTGGCCGTTTTGGCAGCGCCGACCTGAAGGGCGGATGGCATCTGCTGTTTTTTGGTTTTGCCTCCTGTCCGGATGTCTGCCCCTTCACGCTGGCCACGCTGCATGAGGCCAGCCTTGCACTCGACGATCTGCCCACGGCCAAACGGCCGCGGGTGGTCATGGTCTCGGTGGACCCGGAGCGCGACGACCCCGCCCGGTTGACGGCCTACGTCAGTCATTTCGACCCCGATTTCCTGGGCGTCAGCGGGACCCGCGAGCAGCTAGACCGGCTGACCGGAGACCTCGGCGTGCCAGTCCTCATCGGCGCGCCGGATCAAGGGGGTTACTACTCGGTGGATCATGGCGCAGCGCTGTTCCTGATCGACCCCCGCGGGCAGTTGCGCGCCATCCTCTCGGCGCCACATGAACCCGCCGGTATCGCCGACAGCGTGCGGGCCGTGGTGGCGTTTACGACCACGATGGACGACCCTGCATGAGCGGCGCGGGGGCCCGACTGTTCGTCGCGCTGCAATGGCTACTGCCGCACCATGCGCTAGGGTTTTTGCTGCGGCTGGCTTCGCGCTGCCGCTGGCGTAGTCTCGCCCAGCCGCTCATGCGCGGCTTCGTCAAGGCCTTTGGGGTCAAGGTTGATGAAGCCGATCCGCCTACCGTGGCCGACTACGCTTGTTTCGATGATTTCTTCACCCGGGCATTGCGACCGGGCGCACGGCCCGTCGACCCGCACCCAGCGGCGCTGGTCTCGCCCGTCGACGGTCGCCTCACCCAGGCCGGGCCTGTCAAGGCCGGGCAGCTCATCCAGGCGAAGGGGCACTCCTACTCGCTGGTCGAGCTTCTGGGCGATGACCCGCGCATGGCTGATGGGCTTCAGGGGGGTCTGTTCCTGACCTGCTATCTGGCGCCGTACAACTATCACCGCATCCACATGCCGTTGGCCGGCCGCGTGCGGCGGGCGGTGTTCTGTCCGGGCCGCCTGTTCAGCGTGAACGACGCTACCACCGCAGTGCTGCCCCGACTGTTCTGCCGCAACGAGCGCGTGGTGCTCGAATTCGAGACCGTCGCGGGCCCCATGGCTGTAGTACTGGTCGGTGCGCTGTTCGTGGGTAGCATGAGCCTCGCCTGGCAGGGGATGGTCGGGGGCCGCGGCCGGCGGCCCATCGAGCTCTCGCTGCCGGCTGGAGGTGTCGACCTGCAGAAAGGCGACGAACTTGGGCGGTTTCACTATGGCTCTACCGTGATCATGGTCCTGCCCCCGGGCATGCTGACCGTGGATGAGGACGTCGTGCCGGGCATCGGACTGCAGATGGGCAGGCGCCTCGCGACCGTCATCGGGGCATGAATAGAAACTGGCGGCCCACCGCCGACCTGGACACACTCCGGGCCCGGGCGGCGCTGCTGGCCCGAGCCCGTGGTTACTTCGCCGAAACCGGCGCGGTGGAGGTCGAGACGCCTCAGTTGAGCCCTGTACCGGTGAGCGATCCGCTGCTCGACTCGGTCGAGGTCCGCTTGTCCGGCAGGCCCGGACCATGGTTCCTGCAAACCTCGCCAGAGTTTTCGATGAAGCGGCTGTTGGCCGCTGGCCTGGGCGACTGCTTCCAGGTATGCCGCGTGTTCCGTGATGGAGAGCGGGGCCGGCTGCACTTGCCGGAGTTCACCATGATCGAATGGTACCGCGTCGGTCGCAGCCTCGAGGAATTGATGGATGACGTCGGAGGTCTGGTCCAACGGCTGTCCGGCGCCGTCGCCGTGCCCGCACGGCGCCTGACCTTCAGGGAAGTCGTCCTGCAGGCGGTGGGCGTGGATGGTCTGACGGGCACCGCTCGAGAGCTTCGCGAGGCGCTGGCGGAACGGGCGCTCGACGTGCCCGAGGACATCCGCGAGGACCGCGATGCGCTGCTCGACCTGGTGATGGGTGCCCTCGCCGGGCCTGCGCTGGGCCACGACCGGCCGGTGATGGTGCACGACTATCCCGCCTCACAGGCCTCCCTCGCGAAGCTGAAGACCGTCGATGGCGTGAAAGTAGCGGAGCGCTTCGAGCTCTATCTGGGCGGCATGGAAGTCGCTAACGGTTACCATGAACTGGCCGATCCGGCCGAACAGCGCGAGCGATTCGAAGCCGACGCCGCCGCCCGCCGGCGACTGGGCAAGCCGGCGGCCATTGATCAGGCTCTGCTGGCCGCCCTGGACGCCGGGCTGCCGGCCTGCTCAGGCGTTGCGCTGGGTTTCGACCGGCTGGCCATGCACCTGCTGGGACTCGATCGCATCGAGCAGGCCGTGTCGTTTACCATGGACTGACGCCATGGATATCAGCCCACCCATTGCCGCGCCCGGTTCGCCAGAGGAGGCTCGTACCCAGGCGCTGGCATGGCTCGAAGGCGTCCTGTCCGGTGAGCGTGACCCCTGGGCCAACCTGGCCAACGCCGCGGCGGTGCTGTTTGGCTGCCTGCCCGACCTTAACTGGGCAGGCTTCTACCTGCTGCGCGGTGGTGAACTGGTGCTCGGGCCTTTTCAGGGTCGGCCCGCTTGCGTGAGGATTCAGCTCGATCGGGGCGTTTGCGGGGCCGCAGCCCGGACCCGCAGTATCCAGCGGGTGGACGATGTGCTGCGGTTCGAGGGCCACATCGCCTGCGACGCCGCTTCACGTTCGGAGCTGGTGGTGCCGCTCATGCTGGGGACCCGTCTGCTAGGCGTACTGGACCTGGACAGCCCGGTGCCCGCACGCTTCTCGGAAGAGGATCAAATGGCCATGCAGCAGGCTGCAGGGTTGATCGTCGCATCCTGCGACTGGTCCCTCGCTGCCGTGGATCCGGCTGGCTGAGCTAGGGCCTATTTGGCGCGGGCGACGTACTCCGCGCTGCGGGTGTCCACGCGGATCACCTCGCCCTCGTTGATGAACAATGGCACCTTCACCACCGCGCCGGTTTCCAGCTTGGCAGGCTTGGTGCCTCCGGTGACCGTGTCGCCCTTCATGCCGGGATCGGTTTCGACCACCTTGAGTTCGACGTGAGCCGGCGGGGTCACCGTTAGCGGCTGCCCGTTCCATAGAGTGACGATGCACTCAAGCCCGTCCTTGAGCCATTGCGCCGCATCGCCTACGGCCTCCTTACTGGCCGTGTGCTGCTCGAAGGACTCCGGTTGCATGAAGTACCAGAAATCACCGTCGCCGTAGAGGTACTGCATGTCTACGTCCTGCACGTCGGCACCTTCCACGCTGTCGCCAGACTTGAAGGTCTTCTCGATAGTTCGCCCGGTTTTCAGGTTACGGATCCTGACCCGGTTGAAAGCCTGACCCTTGCCCGGCTTGACGAACTCGTTCTCGACGATCACGAAGGGGTCCCCGTCGAGGAGGATCTTGAGCCCCGATTTGAAATCGCTGGTGCTGATGCTTGCCATGTCGGGAAACCTGTCCGCTACACCTGGGAAGGCGCGGATCATAGCCGCTGGGCCGGCCCCCCGCCAGCCGAAAATGCTATTCTTTCCCCGTGGAACAACAGTCCATCCCGCTGGCCGTCGTCACCGCTCGACAGGAACAAGTCGAG
>JAUREI010000171.1 GCA_030827515.1 Prosthecobacter sp.
GAATGACGCGATGGCTTGCCCTCGCCTTCACCGGTCTGCCGCCGGCCGCCCCCGCCCTCGCGTTGGCCGGTTGGGCCTCCGCCCGCGGTTGGCCGGTCCCAAGCCTGATGCCCACCGAGTACGCCAGCGACCTTGCCCACTTCCTCTGGTTGGGCTTGCCGCCGCTGCTGCTGCTGACCGCACTGCTGACCCTGGAACAACTGGCGGCATCAGGCCGCTTCCGCCGTTGTTTCACGGCCATCGCCGGCGCCTGGTTGCTGAGCGACGCCCTCGACCTCTTCCAGGGGCTGGCAACACCGGCCCGCGCCATCCTTGCCGACCATCCCGTGCGGTTCGCCCAAGTCCTGGTGGAAATCACCGTGCTGGCGATCGTGGCGGTCGGACTTGCCATCCTTCGCTCACCACCCCCACGGCCAGGACCGAATGCCAACCGGCGCCAAATGGAAGGTGCGCTCGCTCTCGGTCATCCACCCTGGACCGCCTGGCGACGGCACCGCCTGCCCGATCTGATCCGTCATGCGCTCGCGGGAAGTGCCAGCCTGCTCGCCTGGGCCGTGGTTGCCGTGACCAGCACTGCCCTGCTGGTGCCCCTGCCCGGCCTGGAACGCTGGCATGAAGTCGGCACCGCCTTCCTTGAACAACCCGCCGGTGTGCTGACCGCCATCTGGCCCGCCCTGCTTTGCGCCTTGTCACTGCGCCTCGTCGGCCGCATGCTGGCGCGTCCATCCGCCGTCCGCACGTCCCCGCCCAAGCCATGAAGCCCCTGCTCCGCATCCGCGACCTGCACATCGCCTTCAGCCGCCACGGTGCCGAACCCATGGAGGCGGTGCGCGGCATCGACCTCGATCTCGCCGAGGGCGAGTCGCTGGCGATTGTCGGCGAGAGCGGCAGCGGCAAGAGCGCCACCGCCCTGTCGCTCGCCCGCCTGCTGCCGGAACCGCCCGCCCGCATCACCGCTCAGGAACTCAGTCTCGGCGGGCGCGACCTGCTGAAGCTGTCGCCCGGTGAACTGCGCGCCGTGCGCGGCCGCGAAATCGCCTACATTTTTCAGGAACCGACCACCTCGCTGAATCCGGTCCTGAGCGTGCGCACCCAAATTGGCGAGGCTTTGCGCCTGCATCGCCCGGAGGTCGCCGATCGCGACGCTGAAATCCTCGCCTGGCTGCGCCGGGTCGGCATCACCGAACCGGAGAAGCGCCTGCGCGCCTACCCGCACGAACTCAGCGGCGGCATGCAGCAGCGCGTCATGATCGCCATGGCCCTCTGCTGTCACCCACGGCTGCTGGTCGCCGATGAACCGACCACGGCCCTCGACGTCACCATCCAGAAACAGATCCTGGAACTGCTCGCCGAACTGCGCCGCGAACTCGGCATGAGCCTCATCCTGATCACCCACAACCTCGGTATCATCCGCGATGTCGCCGACCGTGTCGCGGTCATGTTCCGCGGTCGCATCGTCGAAACCGGTCCGGTCGAACAAATCCTCGGCAACCCGCAGCATCCCTACACCCGCGCCCTGCTCGAGTGCGTGCCGCGCCTGCGCGAACGCCGGGCGCGCCTGCAGACCATCGACCACGCCGCGCTGGAGGCATGAGCCCGTTTCTGTTCAAGCGCCGCCGGCGGCGCCGCGAAACATTGTGGACGCTGCTCCTGCTGGCCGCTGCTGCGTGGCAGTTGTGGCAACATGGCCTGCCTCCGCCCGACGCACCGCCCCGGCAGGGCCCCGCCGCATCGGCCTTCGAAACCCTGCGCGGCGCGCGTCTGCTGCGCCATGGCAGCAATGACGGCGACAGCTTCAGGGTCGAGCACGGCGGACTCGCCCACCACTTCCGGCTGTATTTCGCCGACTGCGCGGAAACCTACCTGAATCCCCAGAACGCAGCGCGCGTGCGCGACCAGGCCCGTGCATTCGGCGGCCTCGACGATGCCCGCACGCTGACGCTCGGCGACGAGGCGCGACAGTTCACGCGCGCCCTGCTGGAAGCCGGCGGTTTTGTCATCCACACCCGCTGGCAGCGCGTGTATGACAGCAGCCGATTCTACGCCTTCGTGGTCTTTGCCGATGGCGAAGACCTCTCTGAAAAACTTGTGCGCGCCGGCCTCGCCCGCATCCACACGACCGGCGCCCCACTGCCCGACGGACGCGGCGTGCGCGAATTTGAAGCCCGCCTGCGCACTCTGGAACGCGAGGCACGCACCGCCGGCAGAGGTGGCTGGCGGCGCTGACCGGCTCAGCGCAGGCGCAGCCGAATCTGCTTGAAGTCCATGACCTGCGCGCCGGCCAGTCGCACCGCCTCGATGGCAAGCAACTGACGCCCTGCCGTCAGAGTGAGGCGACCGACTGGCAGTGTGCCCCACACACGGTTCTGATAACGCTCGCGCCCCTTGGCGTCACGTGTCGACAGCTCCACCGGCTGCACCGGCGCGGCCGGAATCACCACCTCGGCGACGACATCACCGGCGCGCACACGTAGCAGCGACCCGGCGTCGGCAGGGGCGCAGGCGTAATCAATTTCCATCTCGTACTCACCGGCCTGAACGATCTCGACATCAAACCACAGGCGATCCTTCACTGAGGTCCAGCCGGTCAGCCAGTCGTGGGCAAAACCAGGTCCGGCATGGTAGTGCAGACCCCCGCTCGAGTAAGCCTGCGGCGCGTGCAATTCGACCGGGTTGTGCTCGCCGTGGCCCACCGGCAGCGGCAGGCGCTCACGTCCTTCGCGAGTGACCTCGGCGAACCAGGCGTCGTAGTCACGGGCGAGTTGTTCGACCAACTGCGGTTGTGCCTGCGCGAGATCGTGTTTCTCGCCGGGATCGGCGATCATGTCATAGAGCTGCCAGGGCGTGGCGCTGGCGTCCTTGGCCTTGGCGGACGACCCGGCCGACGGCCCCGGTATTTCGCGCACGAGACGATGCGTCGGCGTGCGCACCGCGCCGGGATAGCGGTTGGTTTCGTCGATCGGATTGTGAAAGAAGATCGTGCGCTCGGGCCAGTCGCCATCGCGTCCCTCCAGCAACGGACGCAGGCTGCGACCATCGAGCACCGGCCCGGGCGGTGGAGTCACGCCGCAGAGGTCGAGCAGGGTCGGAAACAAATCAAAATGCGCGGCGAGCTGGGGAACCGCGCGCGCCGTCCAACCGGCGGCGGGCCAGCGAACGAAGCAGGGCACGCGCGCTCCGCCCTCGTGCACACTGGTCTTGCCGCCACGCATGCCGGCGTTGAAGTGCTTCACGCCGGCCGTGCCGCCGTTGTCCGTGAGGAAGACGACAATCGTGTTGTCGGCGAGACCGCGTTCCGCAAGTCGGCCGAGCAGGCGCCCGACATTGTCATCGACGTTTTCACAGAGACCGTAAAAGGCGGCCAGGGTGTCATCGAAACCGCGCGCCCTGTACTTGTCAAAATAGCGGTCGGGCACCTGATAGGGCGAATGCGGGGCGTTGTAGGAGAGATGGCAGAAGAAGGGGCGATCGTCGGCGCGGCTGATGAACTCGAGGGCGGCATCGGTAAGCGCATCGGTGATGAAGCCGCGGGTCGGCTCCGGCTGGGTACCGCGCAGCAGGACGGCGTCGAAGTACTGGTTGATGTGGCCGTTGGTGAATCCGAGAAACTCGTCGAAACCCTGGCCGGTCGGAACAAAGGGATACTGCTCGCCGTTGTGCCACTTGCCGATGAAACCGGTGCGCCAACCGGCCCCGCGCAGGGCCTCGCCCACCGTCACCTCACGGACGCGCAGGGCCTCGCGGTTGTGGGTCACCCCGTGGGTGCCGGTGCGCAGGGTGTAGCGCCCCGTGAGCAGGGCGGCCCGGGTCGGCGCGCAGACCGAACTGACGTGAAAGTTGTCGAGCCTCACCGACTCGCGACCAAGGCGGTCCAGGTTCGGTGTTTCGAGCGACGGATTGCCGTGCAGGGAGAGATCGCCGTAGCCCTGGTCGTCGGTCAGGATGATCAGGACATTGGGGCGGTCCGCGGCGGACACGGCGACGGTGTACAGGGCGGCTAGGAGGGACAGAAGACGACGCGGCATCTGCTGGGAACGACGCCCGCAGGCCAATCTACCTCGTTTCAGGAGGTCGGCCCGGAGGTCAGTTTCAAACCGGCGATGCCGGCAAGGATGAGACCGATGCAGGCCAGTCGCAGGGCCGTGCGTGGCTCGCCGAACAAGAGAATGCCAATCAGGGCAGTGCCAGCAGAAGACAGATCCAGGCCATGAAAAGTAACGGTTGCCCGGCTGCACCCAGATTTGCTAGCAAGAAGCCTGCCGCGCGCTGCGTGGTTGTCAACTCGCCCCTCCCCATGATCCGCCGCCACCTCCTCGCCCTTGTCGCCGCCGCCGTCGCCCTGCCCGCGGCCGCCGCGCCCAAGAAACTGCTCGTCGTCACCGTCACCACCGGTTTCCGCCATTCCTCGATCGAAACCGCAGAGAAGGTCATCGCCGAAATCGGCGCTGCCTCGGGTGCCTACACCGTGGACTTTGTGCACCAACCGGAGAGCGGTCAGCCGAAAAGCCCGGGGCGCCCCCCCGAGCGCAAGCCCAAGGAAACCGAGGAGGCCTTCAAGGCACGCCAGGAAACCTACAGCGCCGCGCTCGCCGAATTCAACCGTGCCAACGCTGCCTGGAATGAAACCGTGCGCGCCCACATGGCCCGGCACATGAGCCTTGAAAAGCTGCGCGCATACGACGGCTTTGTCTTCGCCAACACCACCGGCGACCTGCAACTGCCCGACCGCGAAGGCTTCGTCAATCTGGTCCGTGAGGGCAAGGCTTTCATCGCCATGCACTCGGGCGGCGACACCTACCATCCCTTCCGCGGCTACGTCGACATGCTCGGCGGCGAATTCCTCACCCACAAGCAGCAGGTCGAAATCCAGCCGGTCCTGCACGATCCCGCCCACCCGGCCACCCGCCCCATTCCATCGGCCTGGCGCGTGTTTGACGAGATCTACATCTTCAAAAACTATGATCCGGCCACGGTGCACGCGCTGATGGGCCTCAATGAGCATCCAAACGACAAGACGCCCGGCTATTACCCGGTCTCCTGGTGCAAGGAATTCGGCAAGGGCCGGGTTTTCTACACCTCCCTCGGCCATCGCGAGGACGTCTGGGACCCGACTTGGAAGGAAGGCACCAGCGATCGCAAGAACTCGCCGGAAATCGCCCGCACCTACCAGGCCCACCTGCTCGGCGGCATCCGCTGGGCGCTTGGCCTTGAACCGGGCGAGGCCGCCGTTGGCAACCTCAAGCCCTGACCGGCTCCAAGCTCAGCCGTCCGCCGCAGCGCAACACGCGCTGCGGCTGTTCGAGGCGCGCGCAGACGCGCTCGAATTCCTCCGTCGTCTCGGTATTGAAGGCGAACATGTCGTAGTGGCAGGGCACGACAAGTCGGGTCGCGCAGGCACGCGCGAGCGCGGCCGCCTCGGTGCCGTTGAGATTGCCGGCCACCCGTCGCTCCGGCCGGTTGCCATTGATCGGCAGCAGCATGACATCGCAGGTCAGCGGCCGCAGCACGGGCACCAGGCCGTCGTGCCAGAGGGTGTCGCCACTGTGATAAAGGGTGAACGGCCCGCTGCGCAGGATGAAGCCGAGGCAGTGATGCCGTCCCTCCTCGTCGGTGGCGAGTTCGTTGTGTGCCGAGGCAACCGCTTCCAAACTCCAGCCCTCGCCCTCTAGACGCGTGCCGGCCTCCAGCGGCCGGAAGGTCACGGTCTCGCCCTCCAGGCGGCGCCTCGCCTCATCAAGCACAGGCCAGGGCAGCACGAGCGGCAGGCCGGGATGCGCCCGCGCCAGTGGCCGCAGGGTGTCGCCATCCAAATGGTCGGTGTGAACATGACTGGCGGCGACAAACTCCGGCCGCGGCAGCAGACCGGGTTCGATGCAACGCTCGGTCAAACGCACATGCGGCTTGTCGGTGTCGGCATACTTTCGCGTCAGCGAATCGGAGAGGTAGGGATCGAACAGGAAGACACGCCCGGCATGGCGCACCAGAAAACCGCTCTGACCGAGCCACCAGAGATGCAGGCGGGGATCCTGCGGACCGCCATGGGCGGCGAAGTCGGCCCGCAGGACGTCGTCGCACTGTTCGGGCTGGATCATGGCGTCAACAGGCCTGCAATGCAGGCGGTGAGGTAACAGGCCAGCAATCCGCCGACCATGGCGCGCAGGCCGAGGCGTGCGAGTTCGCCACGTCGTGACGGGACGAGCGACCCGATGCCTCCGGCCTGGATGGCGATGCTGGCAAAATTGGCAAAACCACAGAGTGCGTAAGTGGCGATGACCACGCTGCGCGGCTCAAGCGCGCCGTCCTGCTTCATCAGGCCGCTCAGGCTGAGATAGCCGACAAACTCGTTGAGCACGATTCGCTCGCCGAGCAGGGCGCCGACCGCGTGACAGTCGTGCCAGGGCACGCCCATGAGCCAGGCACAGGGGGCGTTGAGCCAGCCGAGCGCTGTCTGCAGGGGCCGCGGTTCAGTCAGTCCAATGAACCCGAGTAGCAGGGCAAGCAGGTGATTGGCCAGGGCAACAGAGGCGACCAGGGCGATCAGCACCGCCATGACGCGGCCGGCCAGCAGCAGGCCATCGTGAGCGCCTCGGCAAAGGGCGTCGAGACCATTGACCGGCACCTCATCGGGATCGGCCGGGACCACCGGCGCGGAGGCTGGCGCCCCGGTTTCCGGCAGCAGGATCTTGGCGATCAGGAGTGCGGCGGGTGCGCTCATCACCGACGCGGTCAACAGGTGGCCGGCGGAGATGCCAAAGGCGATGTAGGCGGCGAGCACCCCGCCGGCGATGGTGGCCATGCCGCCCACCATGAGCGACAGTATTTCACTGCGTGTCATCGCCGGCAGCCAGGGACGCACGACAAGGGGTGCCTCGCTCTGGCCCATGAAAATGTTGGCGGCGGCCGCCAGACTTTCGCAGCCGCTGGTGCCCATCGACCGGCGCATCACCCAGGCCATGGCACGCACGACCCGCTGCAGGATGCCATAGTGAAACAACAGGGCCGACAGCGCCGAGACCAGCACGATCGTTCCGGTGACGGTGACGACGAAGATGAAGGCGTTCCCCTCACCGAGGCGCTCGCGCAGCAGCGCGGTGTCGGCCAGCGGTCCAAACACCATGGCGCTGCCCTGCTCGGCAAAACCGATCAGGACGCGGAACGTGTGATCGAGCCCACCAAAAAAAGACCGGCCGGCTTCGGTGCGCAGAATGAGCCAGCCCAGCAACACTTGCAGGCCGAGACCCGCGACCACGGTGCGCAAGGGAAAACGCCGGCGGTCCTCGGAGAGCAGCCAGGCCAGGCCGGGAAAGACCAACAATCCAAGCCAGCCGGCGGATATCATGACGGCAAAGCGGCGGGGTGACTCACTGACCGCCGAGCCGGCGCTGTTCCTCGACCCGCAGCCGTTGTTCCTCGGTCAGGCGGCTGGGATCGTTCCGATACTTGTGGGTGAGTCCGGCAACGATGACACTGACGTCCAGCACAAGAAAGGCCATGGCGATCAGGATGCAGTAATGCTTGAGCTGCTCGTCGAGGTACTTGTTGCGGTTCACCGAAAAGTCCTCATCCCGGGAAAACCGCGACTGGAAGAAACGCCGCCACTGGCGCGGCTCGCGCGAGATGCTGAAGGCGACGGCGAACAACGCGGTCAGCAAAATGAAACCGATCTGGTAGGGGAGTGGAAAACGCTCGTCCATGCGGATGCCGGGATTGCCGCCCTTGATACGGC
>JAUREI010000297.1 GCA_030827515.1 Prosthecobacter sp.
GACACCGCCGGCTACCGTTTCCCCAAGGCCGAGGTGCTGGGCGACATCTTCTCGATGGCCGACAACACCTGCGAACCGCTCGCCGAAGTCATCGCCGAGCGCTACCCCTGGTTTGCCCAGGTGGCCGAGCCCATCGTCCGGCTGCGCGGGCTCTACCAGGAAAAAAAACGCGAAACCAACAGCGTCGACTTCGACGACCTGCTGACTCTGCCGGTGCGGCTGCTCGTGGAAAACGCCGACCTGCTCGACCGCTACCGCCGGCAGTTCGAATTCATCCTGGTGGATGAGTATCAGGACACCAACCGCCTGCAATGCCGCTTCGTCGAACTGCTGACCGGCGACGACGGCAACCTCATGGTGGTCGGCGACGACGCCCAGTCGATCTATTCCTGGCGCGGCGCCGACGTTGGCAACATCCTGCATTTTGGCCAGCGCTGGCCGAAGGCGCGGACGCACAAGATCGAGGTGAACTACCGCAGCGTGCCGGAGGTGCTCGAACTCGCCAACGCCTCGATTGCCTGCAACCGCGAGCAGATCCGCAAGCACCTGCAGGCGGCACGCCCCGCACGCGGCGCCCTGCCGGCCCTGGTGCCCCTCGACAACGCCTCGGCCCAGGCGGCCTTCGTCGCCCAGCGCATCCTCGAACTGCAGGACGAGGGCGTCGAGTTCAGCGGGATGGCGGTGCTCTACCGTGCGCATTTCCACAGCCTGGAAATCCAGATGGAACTGACGAGCCGCGGCATCCCCTTTCAGATCACCAGCGGCCTGCGCTTCTTCGAGCAGGCCCACGTCAAGGATGTCGCCGCCTTCATGAAGTTCGCCGTCAACCGCCGCGACGAAGTCAGCTTCATGCGCATGGTGCGTCTGGTGCCCGGCATCGGGGCCACCAGCGCCGCCAAACTTTGGCAGGCCTGGCTGAAAAGCCCGGCGGCGGCGGACGAACCGATGCAAGGCGGTTTCTCCGAGGTGCTGCTGACACTGACCGTGCCCAAGAAGGCGCGTGAGACCTGGGATCAATTCGCCTACACCCTTGACGAACTGGTCGTCGACGGCAAGCCAGCGCCGCCCCCGTCGATGATCCGCAGCGTCGTCGAAGGCGTCTATGCCGACTACATGAAGGTGAAGTTCAAGAACGCCGACCAGCGGGCGCAGGACCTCGAACAACTCGGCAACTTCAGCGACCGCTTCACCGACCCGCTCGAGTTCCTCGCCCAGCTCGCCCTGCTCAGCGGCGTCGACACCGCCGACAAACCGGAAGCCCGCGAGCGCGACCGCGACGCCGTCACTCTCACCACCGCGCATCAGGCCAAGGGCCTGGAGTGGCACAGCGTCTTCGCCGTGTGGCTGGCCGACGGCATGTTCCCGCACAACCGCGCCATCGAGGATGGCGGCGACACGGCGCTCGAGGAGGAGCGCCGGTTGTTCTACGTCACCGTCACCCGCGCCAAGGACGAACTGCACCTGTGCTACCCGCTGCTCAACCATGCGGCGCGCGATGGCGACATCCTCATGAAACCCAGCCGCTTCCTCACCGAGGTCCCGGAGGGCCTGATGGAAAAATGGAACGTCCGCGGCGCCTGGTGAGGCCTGCAAAGGTCACTTGGCCGCCTCCGGATGGGCGCGTGCCCACTCCAGGTATTCGGCCACACTGGCAAAGGCGCGGTGGCGGTACAGGCGGCCGCCCTCCTCAACCCTCTCATTGGAATTGAAGGTCCAGGCGTCGCCATGCCGGCGCATCAGGCCGGCGAGGCGGGCATCCAGTTCGGAGCGCAGAGCCTCCGCGGACGGTTCAGTGGCGAGATTGCGCTGCTGATGCGGGTCGACCCTGTCATCGAAGAGCACCCAGGGTGCGTCCTGATACCGGGCATAGGTGTGGTCGCGCGTGATGAGACCGCGCCAGGGCCGCTCGATGCCGTCCGGGGCAAACGGCACGAAGATCTGCAGCAGAACGGCGTCCGGCCCCTCCTCGGTTTCGCCAAGGGCGACGCGTGACAGGTCGGCACCCTGCATCTCCGGAGGCACCGGCTGGCCCGCGAGCGCCAGCAACGTGGGCGCCATGTCAACATGGCTGAACAGGGTGTCGACGACACGTCCCGCCGGCACCCTCGCCGGCCAGCGCAGCAGGCCTGGAACCCGTGCCGATTCATCATGCGGCTTGCGTTTGCGGCGCATGCCGTGGTTGCCCAGCATGTCGCCGTGATCGGCGGTGAAGAGCACGATCGTGTCCTGCTCGGCATCCGTTTCGCGGAGCACGGCGAGCAACCGGCCCACCTGGTCATCAATGGCCGTGATGGCGGCGTAGTAGGCGGCAATCTC
>JAUREI010000303.1 GCA_030827515.1 Prosthecobacter sp.
AGATGGGAGATGGGAGATGGGAGATGGGAGATGGAGGGAGCCTCTCTTCCCTCTGCGATCTCCCATCTTCCAAGTCAGCTTTTGCTCAGGGTTTCATCGAGATTCAGCAGCACGCGTGCGATCAGTGTCCAGGCGGCAAGTTCGTTGGGCGAGGCCTCGACGGGCAGATCCCTGGGGCGGGTGAGGTCCGAGAAGGCGATCTCGCCGGCTTTCAATTCGCCGCTGTGCAGGCGCGCACGATGCTGATCCAGCAATCGCAGGATGGTGCCGGTTTCCGCGGCGGTGGCGGGGCGACTCATGCACAGGCGCCAGGCATGGCGAATGCGCGCCTCATCGCTGGTGCCACCTTCGCGGACGATGCGTTGAGCGAGCGCCTGGGCGGCTTCGACAAAGAGCGTTTCGTTGAGGCTGGTGAGGGCGGCAAGCGGGGTGTTCGAGCGCGTGCGGCGCGCGCAGGCAAAGTCGCCATTGGGGGCATCGAAGGCCTGCAGCACGGGGTCGGGCATCGAGCGCTTGCGAAAGTGATACAGGCTGCGCCGGTACCGCTGGTCGTCGGTCGGCGGTTGCCAGTAATCCGGCGGATTGTAATTGTACGCCAGCACGCTCTGGGGAACCGGCGGATAGATGCTGGGGCCGCCCACCTGTTCGTGCAGCAGGCCGGAGACGGCGAGCGCGATGTCTCGCACCGTCTCCGCATCGGCGCGAAAGCGCGGACCGCGGGCGAGCAGGCGGTTGTTCGGATCCTTTTCGTGCAGGGCGGGGGTCAGCGCGGAACTCTGCTGGTACACGGCACTGGTGACGATGCTGCGCAGCAGCCGCTTCTGACTCCATCCATGCGCCATGAAGTCAGTCGCCAACCGGTCGAGCAGTTGCTGGTGTTCCGGAGGCGGCGCTCGAGTGCCAAAGTCTTCCGAGGTCTCGACCAGGCCGGTGCCAAACAGGGTCTGCCAGACGCGGTTGACCGCCACGCGCGCAGTGAGCGGCGAACGCGGATCGACGAGCCAGCGGGCGAAGGCAAGACGGTCGGGCCTAACGTTGGGGGCCAGCGGGTGCAGGGCGGCGGGAACGTGAGGCTGCACGGCCTGCTTGGGCTGATTCCAGGCGCCGCGTTCGAGCAGGTGCGTTGAGCGGGCATCCGTGGCCGGTCGTTCGACCAGGTGCAGCACGGAGGTTTTCGGTTCCGCCGGCCACATCTTCCACAGGGCCTCAGCCTCGGTGTTGAGTTTTTTTGCTTCCGGCATGGTGACTCTCCACGCGTCAAGCAGGGTGGCCTGGTCGTTAGCGGATCTTCGGCTTGATGGGGTTGCCATGGCTAGCTGCGCGGCATGGTCGACGGCGGGTGTTTTCGGCGCGGGACTGCGCGTCGTGGCGAAGCGCATGCGGCCAAGCATGGCAATGGCGCGCTGGCCGCGGCCGTTGCCGTCGCCGCTGTGGTTCATGCGCACGGTGAGGCGCATCCGGGTGCCTGCGGGGGCGCTGAGCGGTTCGGCAAACTGCATCACGGCAACCGAAGGCACATTGCGCCGGCCCGGGCCACGGTCGGCACGCCATGCGGTCTGGTTGTCGCCGTCGACCAGGAAGGAGACCGGACCCACACGACGCTCGCGGTTCTCATCGGCCTTGGTCTGCCACTCGGGTTCGATGCGATGGTCGGGCTCGGAAAAGTCGGCACTGGCGTACTTGAGCGCGATTTTTTGCCAGTCCTTGGCGCCGGGTGTCTGCAGGTGACACTCCAGTTCGGTGATCGCCCAGATGCCGTGGCGGCTGTGGCCGGGACCGCCATGAGGCAGGTCGCGATGGGTCAGCGCCTCAAGGCGCAGGCCAGTGACGCCCTTGAGTTCGGGTTCGGCAAAAACGAGATGGTCGCTGCTTGAGGACGGGTGACCAAGGGTGAGGATGGATTCGTCGGCCAGACGGGTCGGGTGGTTGAGGCCGCTCACGGTCATCATTTTTTTGGGTTCAAGCACGGTCCACTCCGCCTGCTGGGCGGTGACCGTTTTTTCCCAGGCGGCGAGTTTTGCGGACCAGTCCGGAATCTGTTTCTGCAGGCGCTCGCGCACGCTGGCAAGCCCGGACTGAACCTTGTTGATCGACTTCTGCTGCTGCTCGTCAAAGACCCAGGACTGGGCTTCGTAGGTGTTGTTGAGGAAGGCGAAGAGGCCGAAGTACTCGTCGTGCGTGATGGGGTCGAACTTGTGCGTGTGGCACTGCGCGCATTGCAGGGTCAGGCCGAG
>JAUREI010000082.1 GCA_030827515.1 Prosthecobacter sp.
AGCCTTGTGGACAACGGCCGCCTGCAGGGCGCCGGCATGACACGCGCAGGCGAGCAGTGTGAGTTGGCGGCCGGCGGCGAGTTCGCGGCGGAGGCGCTGCGGCGGTTCATAGACGTCGCGGGCACCGCCACGGCGACCCGCATTCATCGCCAGGAGGGCGGCGAGCACGAGTTCGGCCGGTTGCGCGGGCCCCCAAAGCAGCCGGCCGTCGTCATCCAGCACGAGCACCTCATCGACGCCAAAGGTGCGCTTGGCCCAGGCGGCGAATTCGCCGAGCCGGCGGCCGAGCGGCACCTTGGGATCGATGTGCAGCGCGGCGGGAGTGCCGGCCCCTTTGAGCTGGTCGATCTTGCCGCGCAGCGCGCTCAGCACCGCCTCGGGAACCGCGCCGGTTGTCGTGGTTTTGTCGGTGCGCGCCTGCCTGACCGGCTCGGAGACGGTGGAGGCCGTCGTCGGTGGGGTGGGTGGCGATGGAGGTGGGGCGAGTTCGCGGATCAGGGCGTTGAGTTGGGGGCCGGATTCCAGATGCGACAGGCTTGCCGGCTTCGCGGGGCGTTGCAGCGCGGCCAGGTTCTGCTTCAGGTCGTCGGGATCAATCCAGGAGACTTGCATGAGGGGTGGGGAGCGTTTGGCGCAGGCGCAGACCGGTGCGTTCCTCGACTTCGGCGGCCAGCCTCTCAAAGAGGGCGGCCTCGGGTGGAGGCACACGCGTGCACAGGGCCACCGGCACGCCATGGGCGCTGGCATCGAGGAAAATGGGTCGGCGGGGGATGTCCTCGGGGAACAACAGGCTCGCGGGCAGCATGTCGCGCAGTTCATCAACGACCTTGCGGCTGACCGCGGCGTCCTCCATGACCAGAGTGAGGAGCAGGCCGGCGACGGTGACGCTCGCGCCCTCGGCGCGGTAGCGCGCCAGGGTTTCCAGAAGGTGGGGCACGCTGCGCACCGCCAGCGGCTCCGCCTGCTGCGGCAAAATCGCATAGTCACTGGCCTTGAGCACCGTTTCGGTCATGCCGTTGAGGCCGGCGGCGGTGTCAAAGATCACGCAGTCCACGCCGTCAAGCTCGGCCTCGCGCAGCAGGTCCTGCAGGCGACCCGGGACGCGTGCGGCCACCCAGCCGCGCCGCGAGCAGGCGTCGAACTGGCCGGCCGGCAGCAGACTGAGGCCGGGCAGGCGGGTGCGCAGCACGGTCTGCGCATAGGTTTTTGTCTCGCACAGGAAATCGTAGTAGCCCTGCTTGCTGCGACTGGAGCGCGAGAGCGAGAGACCGACGCCCCCCTGCGGATCGGTGTCGACGAGGAGGACCGACCAGCCGCGCTTGGCGAGGCAGTAGGCGAGATTGACGCACAGCGTCGTCTTGCCGACGCCGCCCTTCTGGCTGGCCGTTGCGATCGCGATCACAACCCTGATGTTAGGCCGGGATTGCCGACAGGCAAGGTTTGGCGGCAAAAACACTAGCGGAAAAAGTTTATCTCCTGTCGTGAGGAGATGGTGCGCGGTGCAGGGTTCGAACCTGCGACCCCCACCATGTCAAGGTGATGCTCTACCACTGAGCTAACCGCGCGAAGATCGGGGGCGAATCTGATAGTCGCATGGGCGGGGTTCGGCAACCCCTTTTTTCAGGGATTGGAAAGGCATGGAATTCACGCCGCAAAGGACGTTTAATCGGTGCAATCCATGTCCGATCTTCCCCACGTTCTCGTCATCGGCTGCGGCAGCATTGGCGAGCGCCACCTGCGCTGTTTTCTCAACACCGGCCGCTGCCGTGCGGCAGTTTGCGACACGAATGGCCGGTTGGTTGCCGAGGTGGCGGCTCGCTACGGGGTGAACGGCTATGACAGCCTGGAAGCGGCATCCGTCTTTCCCGCCACGGCCTGGGTGATCTGCACGCCGGCGCACACCCACCTGGCCCTGACCCGGCGCGGTCTGGAGGCGGGCATGAACGTGCTCATCGAAAAGCCGCTGGCCACCGGTCTCGACGGGGTGGCGGCGGTGCGCGCCGCGATGGCGGCGCACCCCGCCTGCCATGTTGCGGTGGCCTACGTCTTCCACGCCATGCCCTGGCTGCAGGAGATGCGGAGGGCGCTGCTTTCGGGTGATTTTGGTCGCCCGCGCCACGCCAGCCTGGTGGCGGGCCAGCATTTTCCAACCTTCCGTCCGGCCTACCGGGACATCTACTATGCCCGCCATGAAAGCGGCGGCGGGGCGATCCAGGACGCTCTCACCCACTCGGTCAACGCGATGGAATGGCTGCTCGGTCCGACTACCCGAGTTTACTGCGATGCCGCCCATCAGGTGTTGGAGGGTGTCGAAGTGGAGGATACGGTCAACATCGCCGCCCGCCATGGCGGGGTACTGGCCAGCTACTGCTACAACCAGTTCCAGGCGCCGAACGAACTCGAACTGCGCGTGCATGCCGAACGAGGAAGTCTCGCCATGGAGGTGCACCGCCAGCGCTGGGGTTGGATGCGACACGGCGATGCCGACTGGACCTGGCAACCGACGCCGGCGGAGCGCGATGACCTTTTCACCTGGCAGGCCGGGGCCTTCCTCGACGGCTGCGCCGGCCTGCCCTCACCGCTCGCCAGTTTTGAGGACGGGGTGCAGACCCTGAAGTTCAACCTTGCCGCGCTGGAGTCGGTGCGCACCGGGCGGCCGGTGGAGATCGCATGAGCGCCGAACTCCGCCTCGCCATGCTGGGCATGATCCCCGGCAACGGCCATCCCTATTCCTGGTCGGCCATCGTCAACGGCTACGATCCGGAGGCCATGGCGGCCTGTCCCTATCCGGCCATCCCGGCCTACCTCGGCGCGCAACCTCTGGAGCAGGTGCGCATCCCGGGTGCGCGCGTCACCCATGTCTGGACCGACACCCCCGAGGAGGCGCCGCTTGTGGCCAGGGCGAGTCGCATCGAACACGTCGTGGACCGGCCCGAGGACGTCATCGGCGAGGTGGATGCCGTCATCATCGCCACCGACGATGGCGATGATCATGTGCGCCGGGCACGGCCGTTTGTGGAGGCCGGTCTGCCGGTGTTTGTCGACAAGCCGCTGGCAACCAACCTCGCGGACCTGCGCCAGTTTGTCAGCTGGCAGCGGCAGGGAGCCGTGCTGCTGTCGACCAGCGGCATGCGTTACGCCCCCGAAATGCGGCTCGACGACGCGCAACGGCAGTCGCTGGGCGACCTCCGCTGGATCACCAGCTTCACCTGCAAGACCTGGGAGCGTTACGGCATCCATGCGCTGGAGGCGGTCGAACCCCTGCTCGGGCCGGGTTTTGTCAGCGCGCAGACCCAGACGCAGTCGGGCTCCGATCTCGTGCATTTGGTGCACGACTCCGGTGTGCAGGTCACGCTGGCCGCCATTCACGATGCCTTTGGCAGTTTTGGCGCCGTTCATCTTTACGGCACCCGAGGGCAGTTGCCACTGCGACTCACCGACACCTACCAGGCCTTTCGAAGCCAGTTGCTGGCCTTCGTGGATTTGCTGCGCACGGGCCGGGCGCCCCTGCCGTTTGCCGAAACCGTCGAGCTGATGGCGGCGCTGATTGCCGGTCGCCTCAGCCGCGAGCGCGGCGGCGAACGGGTCGATCTTCGCGAGGTGCTCGACGCCCTCGGCGACTGACAACCCGCGGTTTCACACCTTTCACCCGATCCCTGTCATGTCCTACCTCGAACGCTTCAGCCTGCGAGACAAAGTCATTCTTCTCACCGGTGGTGCCGGCCTCTATGGTCGCGGCCTTGCGGCCGACCTCGCCGCCGCCGGTGCAACCGTGGTGCTGGCCGCACGCGACGTCGCCAAGTTGGAGGTCGTGGCGGCCGAGGAAAGGGAGCGTGGTTTTCAGGTCGAGGCCGAAGCGCTCGACCAGGGCGACGAGGCTTCTGTTCTGGCCCTGCGCTACCGTGTGCTGGCGCGCCACGGCCGGGTTGACGGACTGGTCAACAACGCCGTCGCGCGCGTCGTCAAGGGGGCGGGTGGCACGGTGGCGCAGTGGGAGGAGTCGATGCGCGTCAACGCCACCGGCGTCATGCTCATGCACCGGGCCTTTGGCGAGGGCATGGCGGCGCAGGGCAGCGGCAGCATCGTCAACATCGGCAGCATTCAGGGCATGATCGGACCGAGCTACGAACTCTACGAGGGCACGGCCATGGGCGACCTGCCGCCGGACTACTTTTTCCACAAGGGCGGCATGATCAACCTGACACGCTTCTATGCCGCGCTCTTCGGGCCGCGCGGGGTGCGCGTCAACTGTCTGTCGCCGGGCGGCTTCTTCAACCACCAGCCAGAGCCCTTTCTAAGCCGGTATTGCGAGCACACCCTGCTTGGCCGCATGGCCGATCCCTCGGACCTCGGCGGCGCGGTGGTCTTCCTGCTGGCGGATGCCTCGCGTTATGTCACCGGCGTCAATCTGCCTGTCGACGGCGGTTACACGGCGAAGTGAACCGGTTCACTCCGCCTGGCGCAGGTAGGCGACAATGTCGGCGACGTCCTGGGCGCTGAGGCCGAGTTGGGCGGCGCTGAGCATCATGCTGCGATCGAGTTTCTTGCGGCTGGCAATGCGGTTCTTCGGTACGAACTGGGTCTGGCCGCCCATGCTGCGAACGATGAGCACCTCGCCCTCGGCGAGCACGAGGCCGTGGATCTTGACTCCGTCCTTGGTGACGATCTCCATGCCGTCGAAGCCGTGGGCGATGTCCTTGCTCGGCTGAAGGATCGCCTGGGCGATGACCTCGCCGGGCTGACTGATGCCCCAGCCCTGCAGACTCGGGCCGAACTCGACACCCTGGTCGTTGATCTGATGGCACATGATGCAGCGCATGATCAGCGAGGAACCGCGCTTCACGTCGCCGGCGAGCTTGGTGACGTCCTCGACCTTGAGCGGGCTGTCCGCTTCCGGCGGGGTCTCGATGGTGATGAGCTTGGTGGCGTCAGGGTCAAAGATGCCGCGCTTTTTCAGTTCGGCCGGGATGCCGTATTCGGCCCAGGCCTCGGTGCTGCGCTTGATCAGCCACCACATCGCGTCGCCGTGAACCGGCGAATCCTTGTCCTCGGCGGCTGTCAGCATGGCCTGGGGGGCTCCGGCCCCGGGGGAGAAGGCCAGGGTGTCGAGCGCGAGCTTGCGCTGCGTGGCACTGAGCTTGGCCGACTGAACACGTTTCAGCACCGAGCCGACCGCAGCCGGCGGATGCAGTCGCCAGGTGATACGGGCGAAGGCTTCCGACCAGGCGACAGGATCCTCGGCCTCATGCTCGCGGATCAGGGTCCAGACCTCCTGTTCCTTGCCGGTGCAGCCGAGGCCAAAGGCCTCAAGTTCCGAGCGATCGCTGCCACTGCAGCGGCGGGCGAGCTCGGCGAGGATGCGTCCGCTCTGGGCGAAAGGAACCTCGCGCAGACTGACTGCCACCTCGCGGCGGATTGCGGCGGATTCGTCGCCGGCCATGCTGCCGAGCAGGTCGAGGCCGTCGCCGGTGGCGGCGCGCAGGGCGCGCAGGGCGACCAGGCGGTGCTGGGGGTTGTCATGGCCGAGGTGGGTGCGAACGCGCTGGAAGCCGGCTTCCCCCATCTGGGCGAGCAGGTAGACCGCACGGGCTGCGATGTAGGGATTCCGGTCGTCGAGCAGTTTCGCCACGGCACCGACGGCCTTGCCACCCTGTTCGCGGAGTTTCACGAAGGCGGGATGGCGGACATTGTTGGCGGGCGAACGCAGGGCGGTCAGGCAGCCTTCGATCGTGGTGTAATCGATCTTCGGCACGGCGGGCTTGAACCCCTTGGGGGCGATTCGGTAGATGGCGCCGCTGCAGGTCTCATCGAGGTCCTGGTGACCGCCGGTG
Source organism: Prosthecobacter sp. (assembly GCA_030827515.1). Classification (GTDB taxonomy): domain Bacteria; phylum Verrucomicrobiota; class Verrucomicrobiia; order Verrucomicrobiales; family Verrucomicrobiaceae; genus Prosthecobacter. Next base: position 5,832 of record JAUREI010000082.1, read on the forward strand.
CGCTTGTCGAACCAGTCGCTGACGTAGATGGCGCCATCGGTGCCGACCAGCACGTCGCTCGGACGGAACAGCGTGTGGCGATCATCGGCGAGGTTGTTGCTGCCACCGACGAAGTCGCTGCCCTTGAAGACACCGCTGGTGTTGCTGGTGAGAAAGTTGAAGCGCTCCAGCTTGAAGCCGGCGCCATCGGGCTTGGGTTGATAGCCGAAAACCGTGTTGCGTCCGGTTTCGCAGCTCAGCAGCAGGCCGTTCCAGCGCTCGCCGAGCGCGCCGTTTTCATAGAACGTCAGGCCGGTCGGCGCGCCGCCACCGTAAATGTCGCCCGCGGGCAGGATGCCCGGGTCGTCCTGACGCCATTCGGCCACTGGCACCGTCTGGCCGGGACGCTTGTCGGCACGCCACTGGCGCTTGCCGTCGGCGGAGAAGAATCCGAAGCTGCCGCCCTCAATCAGGTGGCTGACGCGGCAGGCGGGCGGATCATCGTTGTCATTGAGGAACATTTCCCCGAAGGAGTTGGTCACGCCCTCGTAGCTGTTGCGGTAATTGTGGCCGAGGATGCGCACGCGGTGGCCGGAGGGGTCCATGCTGGCGGTGAAGCCCCCCACCCAGACCTGGCCGTCGTCGCTCTTTTCGCCGGCGTAGGTGTTGTTCAGGTAGGCGCCGCCGATGCGGAAGGTCTTGCCGCTCCTGTCGCTGAACAGGGCGCCGCAGTTGCCGTTGCTGAAGTACCAGCGGCCGTCGGGGCCGGCATAGACGGCATGCAGGCTGTGGTCATGCTGGGGCTGTTCGAATCCTGTGAGCAGGACTTCGCGCCGGTCCACCGCCGGGTCGAATTTCAGGTCTCGGTTGACGTCGGTGTAGACAATGATGTCGGGGGTGTTGGAAACGACGACGACATTGTCGAAGACGGCGAGGCCCATGGCACTCTCGAGCGCCTTTTCTCGCACAAAGACGTGGGAGCGGTCCGCCTTGCCGTCGCCGTCGCTATCCTCCAGCACGCGGATGGCGTCGCCCTCGCGGCTGCGGCCGCTGTGACGTCGGTAGTTGATGCCCTCGCTGACCCACAGGCGGCCTGCGGCATCGATGTCCATGTTGACCGGGTTGAAGACCTTTGGCGAGGCGGCCCAGACAGTGACTTCCAGGCCTTCGGGCACCTGGAACAGGCTGGCGTCCAGATGATCAGGCGTTGCCTTGGAGGGATCAAAAGCCGGTGTGTTGGGATCTGGTTTGAAGGCGGGCTTGCCGGGTTCGAAGGTTTTTTCGGCTTTCTTGGCCGGGCGAGAGGGTTGTTGCGCGACGGCCGCCAGCGGCAGGCCGGCAAGCAGGAGGAGGGCGAAAAGGCGGGCGGGCATGGGCGTCTCAGAACGAAGATTGAAGCAGCATTCTTGCCACGACCGGCCGGCCAGCGCCAGCCCGGAATCAGCTGGCCAGGGTGCCCCGGGCGGCCACGAAGGCGGCAACGGCACGTTCGAGATCCTCGCGGCTGTGGCCCGCACTCATCTGGGTGCGGATGCGGGCCCTGCCCTCGGGCACGACCGGGAAGCTGAAACCCACGGCGTACACACCGTGATTGAGAAGGGCGGTCGAGAAACGCGCCGCCAGTGCCGCCTCACGGAGCATGACCGGCACAATTGGGTGTTCGCCAGGCAGCAAGTCGAATCCGGCGTCCGCCAAGGCCGACCGAAAGTAGTGGGCGTTGTCGAACAGGCGTAGGCGCAGTTCCGGCTCGGCCCGAACGAGTTCAATCGCGGTGAGCGTGGCGCCGGCGATCGACGGACATAGGGTGTTGGAGAAGAGGTAGGGGCGGGATCGCTGGCGCAGCAGTTCAATGACTTCACGGCGGCCGCTGGTGTAGCCGCCGCTGGCGCCCCCGAGCGCCTTGCCGAGCGTGCCGGTGAGGATGTCGACGCGGCCGAGCACGCCGCAGTGTTCGTGACTGCCGCGCCCCCCGGCGCCGAGCACGCCGGTGGCGTGGGAGTCGTCAACCATGACCAGGGCTCCATGGCGGTCGGCGAGGTCGCAGATTTCGCGCAGGGGAGCGATCGAGCCATCCATCGAGAAAACCCCGTCGGTGGCGATCAGCTTGAAGCGGGCGCCGGCGGTGTCAGCTGCGATCAATTGGGCCTCCAGATCGGCGAGGTCGCGGTTGCGGTAGCGGAACCGACGCGCCTTGCAGAGGCGGATGCCGTCGATGATGGAGGCGTGGTTGAGTTCGTCGCTGATGATCGCATCCTCGGCACCGAGCAGCGTCTCGAACAGGCCGCCGTTGGCGTCGAAGCAGGAGGAGTAAAGAATGGTGTCCTCGGTGCCGAGAAAGTCCGACAGGGCCGACTCCAGTTCCTTGTGCACGCCCTGGGTGCCGCAAATGAAACGCACGCTGGCGAGTCCGTAGCCCCAGCGCTCAAGGGCATCCAGGGCGGACCGGCGCACGCGCGGATCCTGGGCAAGGCCCAGGTAGTTGTTGGCGCAGAGGTTGAGCACCGGCCCGCCTCCAGCTACCCGCACCTCGCGGCCCTGCGGGGTGCTCAGCACGCGCTCGGGTTTGGCGGTCCCGGCCGCTTGGATGGCGTCGAGTTGCGCGGTGAGATGTGTTAGAAAGGCGGAATTCATGAGGGGTCGGGTGGCAGGGCCTCAAAGGGCAGGTCGTGGGCTTCGGCAACGGCGCGGTTGGTGAGCCGGCCGTCGTGGAGATTGATGCCGCCGTGAAGTGCCGGGTGGCGGCGGCAGGCCCCGGCCAGACCGTGGTCGGCCAGTTCCTCGACATAAACATGGGTCACGTTGACCAGCGCCTGTGTGGCCGTGCGCGGGTAGGCGCCCGGCATGTTGGCGACGCAGTAGTGCAGGACGCCCTCCTCGGTGAAGACCGGGTCATGGTGGGTGGTGGGCCGGGTGGTTTCGGCACAGCCGCCCTGGTCGACGGCGATGTCGACGAGCACGCTGCCGGGCCGCATCAGCTTGAGCATGTCGCGGCGGATCAGGCGCGGCGCGCGCGCGCCGGGGACCAGAACGGCACCGATGAGCAGGTCAATCCCGGGCAGCAGTTCGCGGAGATGGCTTTCGTCGGAATACAGCGTGTGTGCGGTGTGCAGGGTGATGTCGAGAAAGCGCATGCGGTCGACGTCGACCTCCAGGATGGTCACATCGGCGCCGAGGCCGGTGGCCATGCGCGCGGCATTGACGCCGGCGACGCCGCCTCCGAGGACGACGACCCTGCCGGGCAGCACCCCGGGCACGCCGCCCAAGAGGGTGCCGCTGCCTCCGGCATGGCGGGCGAGAAAATAGCCGCCGACCAAAACCGACATGCGCCCGGCGATTTCGCTCATGGGCTCCAGCAGGGGCAGGCGCCGGTTCACTTCGACGGTTTCATAGGCCAGGGCGGTGACCCCGGAGGCAAGCAGGGCCTCAGTAAGCCCTCGGTTGGCCGCCAGATGAAGATAAGTGAAGAGCATCTGACCACGGCGTAGCAGAGGATACTCCGAAGGCAGGGGTTCCTTGACTTTGACAATAAGCTCCGCGCGCTCGTAGACCTCGGTGTTTGCACGGGCCAGCGTGGCGCCGACCGCGGCGTAATCGGTGTCGGCAAAGCCCGCCCCGGCGCCGGCGTCCGGCCCGACAATGACCTGATGACCGCGTTGGAGAAGCTGCCAGGCCGCCGACGGGGTGAGGGCAACGCGGTTTTCCTGTTCCTTGATCTCCTTGGGAACGCCGATGATCATGGGATTCGGGGGTCAGGTGGTCCAGTCGAGCACGACCTTGCCGCATCGGCCGGATTCCATCGCCGCAAAGCCCTGCTCGAACTCGCTGAAGTGGAAACGATGGGTGATGACCGGGCGAATGTCGAGACCGCTCTCCAGCATGACGCTCATCTGGTACCAGGTCTCGTACATCTCGCGGCCATAGATACCCTTGAGGGTCAGCATGTTGAAAATGACCTTGTGCCAGTTGATGGCGATGTCCGCCGGCGGAATGCCGAGCAGGGCGATTTTGCCGCCGTGGCACATGGCATCGATCATGCCACGGAAGGCGGTGGCGTCGCCGCTCATTTCCAGGCCGACATCAAAACCCTCCTTCAGGCCCAGTTGGCGCTGCACTTCGTCGAGACGGCCGTTGCGGGCATCGAGGGCGACCGTGGCGCCCATCCGGCGTGCAAGGTCGAGCCGGTAGGGATTGACGTCGGTGACGACCACGTGGCGGGCGCCGGCGTGTTTGACGACCGGGATGGCCATCAGGCCGATCGGACCGGCGCCGGTGATCAGCACATCCTCGCCGAGCACGCTGAAGGCGAGTGCCGTGTGCACCGCGTTGCCGAAGGGATCGAAGATGGAGGCCACCTCCACATCCACGCCCTCCCGATGGTGCCAGACGTTGGTCATCGGCACGCTGATGTATTCGGCGAAGGCGCCCGGGCGGTTGACGCCGATGCCCACCGTGTCCTTGCAAAGGTGGCGGCGGCCGGCCAGACAGTTGCGGCAGCGACCGCAGACCACGTGGCCCTCGGCGCTGACGAGTTCGCCAGGGTGGAAGTCGGTGACGTTGGCACCGGTGGCGACGACCTCGCCGACGAATTCATGACCGACCGTCATCGGCACCGGGATGGTTTTCTGCGCCCACGCATCCCACTGGTAGATGTGCAGGTCGGTGCCGCAGATGCCGGTCTTGCGGACCTTGATGAGGACATCGTTGAGTCCGACTTCCGGCTCGGGCACGTCCTGGAGCCAGAGGCCGCGTCCGGCATGCGCTTTGACAAGGGCTTTCATGATGCCCCATTCAAGCAGCGCAGCGACAAAATCGCAAGCATCAAATCCTATATAAAGGAGGTAAATCCAATATAATGAAAATCACCTCGGGGTATGCTTTGAAATTACCGTTTTTGCCTGATGTCTGAACACCTCTGCTGAGGCTTATTCCAGGGTCACCTGTGCGATGGCGAGGTCGCGGGTGTGGCTGAGCGAGAGGTGAGTGCGGTTCACGCCCAGCGTGGTGGCGTGGGACGCGGCGGCGCCGTGGAGCAGGAGTCCCGGGCGGCCATCCTTTGCGCGGGTGACTTCCAGGTCCTGCCAGTCGACGCCCTGCGCCCACAGGCCGGTGCCGAGCGCCTTGGCGGCAGCCTCCTTGGCGGCAAAGCGGGCCGCGTAGTGCATGGCCGGATCGGCGCAGCCGTCGCAGTAGGCAATTTCCCCGGCGGTGAAGGTCCGTTCCTTGAAACGCTCACCGTGGCGTTCCAGCAGGGTCCGCACGCGCGGAACCTCGACGAGGTCGATGCCGATGCCGCGAATCCCGGCGGGCTGGATCGGTGCGGGATTCACGGGGTGTAGCGGCCCATAACCTCACGCAACTCGGTCACCGCCTTGTTCAGGCCTGTGAAGATGGCGCGGGCGACCAGACTGTGGCCGATGTTGAGTTCGTGCAGGTGGGGCACGGCAAAGAGGTCGGGAAGGTTGGCGGTGGTGAGACCGTGGCCGGCATTGACCTGCAGGCCGAGTTCATGACCGAGTTGTGCGGCGCGGCGCAGGCGTTCCGTTTCGGCGGCACGCTTTGCGCCGATATGGTTGGCAAAGGTGCCGGTGTGCAGCTCGATCATGCTGGCGCCCACCGCCGCGGAGGCGCGCACCTGGGCTTCCTCGGGATCGATGAACATGCTGACGCGCGTGCCGTTGGCCTCCAGGCGGCCGACCGTCTCGCGCATGGCCTCGTGTTGGCCGGCGACATCCAGTCCGCCCTCGGTGGTGACCTCCTCACGCTGTTCCGGCACCATGCAGACGAAGTCGGGTCGCACCTGCAGGGCGATGTCGAGGATTTCGGGCGTGTTGCCCATCTCCAGATTCATCCTGGTCCCGATTTTTTTACGCAGCAGGAAGACGTCGGCATCCTGGATGTGGCGGCGGTCAGCGCGCAGGTGGACGGTGATGGAGTCGGCGCCCGCAGCCTCGCATTCGAGGGCGGCGGCGAGCACCGAGGGTTCGACATTGTGTGCGTCGGGCAGGGTTCGATAGCGCGCCTGTCGCAGCGTGGCGACATGGTCGATGTTGACGCCGAGGTGCAGATGCATGGCAGTGGGTCCCAACAGTGGCTTCAATGCAGGAAGTGTCGGTGGCCGGTGAAGATCATGGCCATCTTGCGTTCGTCGGCGGCCGCGATGACCTCCTCGTCACGGACGCTGCCGCCGGGTTGGATGGCGGCGGTGGCACCCGCCTCGGAGCAGGCAATGAGGCCGTCGGCAAAGGGGAACATTGCGTCGGAGGCGACGACGCTGCCCTTCAGCGAGAGTCCGGCTTCCTGGGCCTTCCAAATGGCAATGCGACAGGAGTCGACGCGGCTCATCTGGCCGGCACCGATGCCGAGCGTACGATCGTGACCGGCAAAGACAATGGCGTTCGACTTGACGTGTTTGACGATACGCCAGGCGAAGCGCATGGCCTCGATCTCCTCGCGAGTCGGGGGGCGCTGGGTCTTGACCTTGTTCTCCAGGTCGTCGAGTCCGAGGGCGCGCGGATCGCTGTCCATGACCATGACGCCGCCGGGGGCGTTGCGGATCACGGGTTCACCGAGCGCCTCGACGACGCCGGGCAGCATCTGAATCAGGCGCAGGTTCTTTTTCTTTTGCAGGTGGGCGCGCGCGTCGGCATCAAAGTCCGGGGCGATGATGACGTCGGTGAAGATCTCCGAGATGATGCGGGCGAGGGCGAGTGGCATCGAGCGGTTGATGACGATGACGCCGCCAAAGGGCGCCTGCTTGTCGGTTTCGAACGCCTTGGTCCAGGCCTCGCGCAGGTCCTCCTCGGCGGAGCCGACCCCGCAGGGATTGGTGTGCTTGAGAATGGCGAGGGTGGGGCGGCGGAACTCGTGAATGAGCGCGGCGGCGGCCTGGATGTCGAGCACGTTGGTGTAGCTGAGTTCCTTGCCGTGCAGCTTGGTGAAGTAGTCCCCGAAGTTGCCGTACAGGGCGGCGGCCTGGTGAGGGTTGTCGCCATAGCGCAGTTCGCTGTAGAGGGGCAGGCTGAGTGAGAAGGTCTTCTGCGTGGTCTGCTCCTTGTTCAGGTAGCTGGCGATGGCGGCGTCGTAGGACGAGGTGCGCTGGAAAACCTTGCAGGCGAGGCGTTCGCGGGTGGCGAGGGTGGTGTCACCCTGGTGCTCCTTCATTTCCGCGAGCACCTTGGTATAGTCATCGGGGTCGCAGACCACCGTAACCCAGCGATGATTTTTGGCGGCGCTGCGCAGCATGGAGGGGCCGCCAATGTCGATGTTTTCGATGGCCTCCTCGAGTGTGACATCCTTTTTCGCAATTGTTTGCTCGAAGGGGTAAAGGTTGACGATGACGAGGTCGATCACCGGGATCTGGTGCTTGGTGGCATTGCGCTTGTCCTCGTCGTGGTCACGGCGCTGTAGCAGGCCGCCGTGGACCTTGGGGTGCAGGGTCTTGACCCGGCCGTCGAACATCTCGGGGAAACCGGTGTAGTCGGAGACGTCGATCACGGCCAGGCCGGCGTCCTTGAGGTGTTTGGCGGTGCCGCCGGTGGAAAGCAGTTCGACGCCGAGTTCGGCCAGGCCCTTGGCAAAGTCGAGCAGGCCGGATTTGTCGGAGACGGAGAGGAGAGCGCGGGCGATGGGCATCGGGAGGTGGGGTGGTGGGTTGGGAGGGGAATCACTCGACGCTGACGGTGAAGCGGCGGGTGGCGCTGCGGGCGAGTTCAAGCACGACCAGCGAATCGGCATCATCGGCGGCCTTGCGGCTGGGTGAAAGATGGAAGGCGGCCCTGCCGCCTTGGAGCAGCAGACGGACATCGAGACCGATCTGGCTGTTGCCATTCTCGAGGGCCCATTCATGAAGGTAGAAGTAGCTGCGCGGCAGGATCAGGCGAATCTGGCGGTGGCCATCGTCGCGGGTGGCCAGCGTCGCCTGCAGTGCGGCGGCATCGAAGCCGGCGGCATAGCCGGTGCCAAAGGCCCATGGAGGGATGCTGCGGACCCGGGCGGGGCCGTCCACGGCTCCGCCGGCAACGCTGAGAGTGGCAGTGGCGCCGCCTTCCAGCCGCTGGCCATAGCTGCGGGCATCAAGATTGAAATCCATTTGCCAGGCAGGACCGGTGCCGCTGTCGTCGAGGAGGTCGGCGTCGGCCAAATCCACAAGAAGGCTCAGGCTGGACTCGGCGGCCTGAACCTGCAGGCTGGCCTTGCCGGCCAGGTCGGCGGGTTCGGCGAGCAAGGCATGGTCGGTGCCGAGACCGAGATGGGGCGTGACGTTGATCCGGCGGTGCTGGATGAGACGGGCATCCCCGTCCAGGCTCAGCCGAAGTTCCGCGGATGTCGGGGCCTTGGCAATGTCGAGGCGGAGATCGATCGCCTGGCTGGCACCGGGCTCCAGTCGGTAGTCGCCCTGCAGTTTCTGGCCGGCGTACTCCGCCTGCCAGCGACCCTGCAGCCGCGTTTTGCCCGGATTGATGAGCGTGCAGGCGGGAGCGATGAATTGCTCCTGATTGAAAAATGTTTCCAGGCCCCAGATCACGGTCAGGGGACTCCAGACGGCGCGCACCACCGCATTTTCAATCCGGCTGGCACCATGCAGAAGCAGGGGCAGACGAGCCTGGCTCTCGTCGAGCCGCACGGGCGAGGCTCGGCTGTAACTGAGCTTCAAGGGGGCGCTGGAACGGGGTGCGATCGTTTGGGGTGCCTCCGCGGTGGCGGGTTTCCAGCCGCCGGCGGGCAGCGGCAGCGTGGTCAGTCGCAGGACTTCACCGCCCGGGTTGTGGAGGGTGCAGGTGAGGTCCATCCGTGTCGCCTCGGCGTTCAGGACGGCGGTTCCGGCATCCAGTCGCCAGGGCAGCAAGGGCGGCCCGTCGACCAGTTCTCGGAACAGCAGGTCGGCAAGGCGATGATGCAGCGCCGGTCGGGCGACGAAGCCGGAACCGCTGTCATGAAAGAACCCGCGGTAGCGTTGTTCGAATTCCGCAAACAGGTGGGCCTCATCGGCGGATGCGTCGAGATCCGCGAGTTGCAGCAGGTCGGTCAGGCGTCCGAGATCGGCGAAGGCCAGACCCTGATCTGCGGCAAGGTCGGCGAGGGCATCGGCATGAGGGCGACAGAGCCCCAGTGCCTGTTCCGAGTCGGAGCTGATTCCGGGCGTGGAGGCGACCAGCACGATCTCGGCACCGAGTTCGCGGGCCGCGGCGATGGCGTCGTCCACGGCCTTGGCATACCGAGCCGGGGACAGCCCCAGTTCCGCCTCCGAACGACCCGTGCAGAGAAGGACCAGGTCGACCGGGCTTTGGCGTGCGCTGGATGCCAGGATGGCTGCGGCGTCCAGGGCACTGCCACCGGCACGGCTGAGATCGCGCAGCACGATGGATGGCCCACCAGGGAAGGGTTGGCCGGCTTCACGCACACCGCCCGTGTAATAGAACAGCGAAGCCAGTTCGCGGGCAAACAGCTCGGTAAAGGCGGGACCGCGATCTTCGCCTTGCTGCCAGACGGCGGTGGCATCCCCGAGCACCAGCAGGTGGAAGGGTTCGCGTTGGGAAAGCTTGCGCCAGCTTGACGGCAGGCGTTGCTCCAGGCGTTGCTGGCGTGCGGGTGTCAGGGGGGTGCCGGCAGCTGTGTTCACCCCGGGTTTGGGCAGACGCGCCTCAAGGGTGCGTGCCGCGCGTTGTCGTTCCTCCAGTGCCGGCTGCGCTGAGACGCTGGCTGCCAGCAGCAGCCAGGCCAGGGCGCCGGTTCGGGATGAGGAACGGGAAGGCATCGGGAGGTTCATTTCAGCCAGTTCGGCGGCCATTTCCAGTGCAAAAGCGGGGCGGAGCCGCGGGGGCATGTTCGAGCGCGTGGCCAGTTCGGGCCGGGTGAAGGATCCTGGATTCTGGCTGAAACGGGGCGAGATGATCTGGAGCTGGGCGACACATCCCTGCGGGACGATCCTTGGCGGCGCTTGTGTCAGACGGCGACCTTGCCGATTCGGGTCAAGGCCCTGAATTGCAAGGGGCTTTTGTGACAGGGTTTGAAAAAAGCCGAAGCCTTGAATCAACCTGAA